>NZ_JWIZ01000047.1 GCF_001038205.1 Muribacter muris
TGAAATAATTTGATTTTTATAAAGGACACACGCAGTGTGTCCCTACATTCTGTTAAAATGTCTATTTTTGTGCATTTGCTACATAATACCGCAATCCCCTCAAAAAACCGACCGCTTGTTGCTTTCAGCTCTCATTTGATACACTCTTTTCTCATTTCAGCTTACAACTGTTCATATTTTTATAGCTTTTTTCTTCGCAAAGCATTATATTAGCGAACATTTGTAAGCTGAAATAATAAGGGACACAAAATGGCATCATTAGCATTGCATTTTGTTAATCGGGTACGTGAGCAGGCACAAAAACTGGCGCAACGTACCGCATTAAAATTTATCGAAAACGGGCGATGGCAGGAAATGAGCTGGCAACATTTCCAGCAACAAATCGACTGCCTCTCTTACGCACTACTCGCACAACATATTGATATTCAAGACAAAATTGGCATTTTTGCCCACAATATGCCCCGTTGGACGATCACCGATATCGGCGCAATGCAAATTCGAGCAGTCGCCGTACCGATTTATGCCACCAACACTGCTAAACAACTGCAATATATTATCAATGATGCCGACATTAAAATCCTGTTTGTCGGTGATCAAGAGCAATTTGACCTCGCAATCGAAATAGCGCACAACTGTTCACAATTAACCAAAATTGTGGCGATGAAATCGGATATTGCACTGAACCAACACCCCCTTGCGTGCCATTGGGACGATTTCATCAACGTTGCGCCGCAGCCACAGTTGCTCGCACAACGTTTAGCCGGCAAACAACTGTCCGATCTCTTCACCTTGATTTACACGTCCGGCACGACGGGCGAGCCTAAAGGGGTAATGTTGGATTACGCCAACCTTGCCCACCAGCTCCAAGCCCACGATTTAGCCCTACCCAATGTCGATGAAAATGATGTCTCCCTCTCTTTTCTGCCGTTTTCGCACATTTTCGAGCGAGCGTGGATTGCTTATGTTTTCCACCGTGGCGCAGTAAATTGCTACTTGGAAGACACCAACCAAGTTCGCCAAGCCCTTGAGCAAACCCAGCCGACCTTGATGTGCGCCGTCCCTCGTCTTTACGAAAAAATCTACACGGCGGTATGGGATAAAGTGCAAAAAGCCCCGCTTCATCGTCGTGCATTGTTTCACTGGGCGGTGAAAGTGGGTGAGCACTATTTCCGTGCTTCATCACCGTCCCCTTGGCTAAAATGGCAGCACCGTTTAGCCGATAAACTGGTACTCTCAAAATTGCGGGCTTTGCTCGGCGGACGTATCCGAATGATGCCTTGCGGCGGGGCTAAACTTGAGCCGTCTATTGCGCTCTTTTTCCACAGCATCGGTGTGAATGTGAAATTAGGCTACGGAATGACGGAAACCACGGCAACCATTTCCTGCTGGGCGGAAAATCATTTCAATCCGCACTCTATCGGCACGCCAATGCCGAATTTAGAGGTCAAAATCAGTGCCGAAAATGAAATTTTAGTCAAAGGCGGCTCGGTAATGCGTGGCTACTATAAAAAACCGCAGGAAACTGCCCAAGCCTTTACCGAAGACGGTTTTCTCAAAACCGGCGATGCCGGCGAAATGGACTCAGAGGGCAATCTTTATATCACCGATCGGATTAAAGAGCTGATGAAAACCTCCAACGGCAAATATATTGCACCGCAATACATTGAGGGCAAGCTGGCGAAAGACAAATTTATCGAGCAAATTGCGGTGATTGCCGATGCCAAGAAATATGTCTCCGCACTGATTGTGCCGTGTTTTGACAGCCTTGAAGATTACGCCAGACAGTTAAATATTAAATATCAGGATCGTTTGGAGCTAATCAGACATTCCGATATTATTCAGATGTTTGAAAAGCGGATCAACGAATTGCAAAAAGAGCTTGCCGGCTTTGAGCAGATCAAAAAGTTCACCCTATTGCCGCAAGCATTCAGCACCAAAATGGAGGAAATCACCCCAACGCTTAAACTGCGGCGCAAAGTGATCTTGGAACGCTACCGTACGCAAATTGAGGCGATGTATTCCTAATACAAGCGGTCAGTTCCGCCCGATTTTTTACACGGCTGCCGAAGTAGCACTGCTAAAATAGATTGGGCTTTGATGTGATGATGGGCGTAGTGGCATTCGTTTGATTAGCACAATATAAAACATAAAAGGGATTGAACACCATTCAATCCCTTTTCGTTTCGGCTAATTAGACATCATACGTTGTTGAAGCGGTATTGCCGCCGCGCCCTGTCCAGTTGGTATGGAAAAACTCGCCGCGCGGTTTATCGGTACGTTCGTAGGTGTGCGCCCCGAAATAATCCCGCTGAGCTTGCAGTAGATTTGCCGGCAAACGGGCTGACGTGTAGCCGTCTAAGAAGGTAATCGCCGATGCCATACACGGCATTGGAATACCGACTTCGATCGATTTTGCCACCACTTTACGCCAATCGCTTAACGCATTTTCGAGAATAGTTTTGAAGTAATCGTCCGAACCTAAGAAAATCAGATCCGGATTTGCCTCGTAAGCATCACGAATATTGCCTAAGAAGCGGCTGCGGATAATGCACCCTTCACGCCATAATAATGCAGTTGCGCCGTAGTTGATATTCCAACCGAAGTTTTCAGAGGCTTCACGAATTAACATAAAACCTTGTGCGTAAGAGATAATTTTTGAGGCGAGTAAGGCTTTGCGTACCGCTTCAATCCAAACCGCTTTATCGCCTTCCACTTTGCCAATCGTTTTACCGAACAATTTCTCCGCCGCTACGCGTTGATCTTTGAAAGAAGAGACGCAACGGGCGAATACGGACTCGGTAATTAAGGTGAGCGGAATACCGAAATCTAACGCATTGATCCCCGTCCATTTGCCCGTGCCTTTTTGACCAGCGGTGTCGAGAATTTTTTCAACAAGCGGGGTACCGTCCTCATCTTTATAGCCTAAAATATCCGTTGTAATATCAATCAGATAGCTGTCCAGTTCGGTTTGCTTCCACTCGGCAAAAATGGCTTGCATTTCATCATAGCTTAACCCTAAACCGTCTTTTAAGAATTGGTAGGCCTCACAAATAAGCTGCATATCGCCATACTCAATACCGTTATGCACCATTTTGACGAAATGTCCTGCTCCTTCTTTGCCGACCCAGTCGCAGCATGGTTCGCCTTTATCGGTTTTGGCAGAGATCGCCTGTAAAATCGGCTTCACATATTGCCACGCTTCTTCGTTACCGCCCGGCATAATGGACGGCCCGTGTCTTGCGCCTTCTTCACCACCCGACACGCCCGAACCGATAAAGCGAATGCCTTTTTCCGCCAACGCTTTCACACGGCGGTTGGTATCCGGATAGTTGGAATTACCGCCGTCAATGATAATATCGCCCTGCTCTAAGTGTGGCAGTAACGCTTCGATAAATTGATCGACCACTTCACCGGCACGCACCATTAACATTACTTTGCGGGGTTTTTCCAATTTGTCAGCCAAATCCGCCAACGAATATGTCCCGATAATGTTCGTGCCTTTCGCTGTGCCTGCTAAGAACTCGTCCACTTTCGCTGTGGTACGGTTATATGCAACAACCTTAAATCCGTGGTCGTTCATATTCAAAATTAAATTTTGACCCATTACGGCTAAACCGATGACGCCAATATCGCCTTTTTGTAACATTTTTTGCTCCTATTTTGTTTTTAATTTTTCAATTATTGATATTTTTACTATTCAAATTATTCTCTTTTCTATATTTCTATTTCGTATTGTGCTCTAATGACTTCCAAAAATAAGTTTCAAAACCGTAAAGCCTAGTATTAGTAGAATTAACGAGGCCAATACTATATAGACACCACTTAAATAAGAAGATGTGGGACGACCCATTAAGGTTTTAGGTTTAAAACAAAGCAGTAATAGGGAGAGCAAAAATAATGTTATTTCAACATAAAAGAACAGCAAAAGCGCCATTATTGCTGCGGGATCATCGCTAAACCAGATCAATGTTAAATTAGCAATATATATTAGCGTAAGCGATATTATTGCCGATATATACATCTTAATACTGAATTTTAAATAAATGAGCAATGATGGAAACATTAAAGAAAATAATATTATACGCTCTTCCCCTTCCGGTGAGAGCAATATGAAAACGACTAAGCTGACCAAAGTCGATAATATAGAAATATGGGTTAATTTATTTTCTGTCATCTAAATCAAACATTGCATATATGCAAACAGTTATCCCTGCAACACCACATACTGTTTACAAATAATCTCCCTAAACCGACCGCTTGTGATTGCCCAATCGACAATATCCACTTTCCACGGCAGATCCGATTCCGAAAATGCCTTGCTTAAATTGGCTAATGTGGCTAAATTTAGCGGTTGCTCGCTTATAATCGCCAAATCTAAATCCGAGTAGGGTTTAGCGGTATTTTTCACTCTCGAACCAAATGCCCAAACGGTATATTGGGGAATTTCCCGTTGTAAAATCCCTTTGACGATCGCCAAATGTTCGGGCTGAATAGCCAGTTTACTCATTTTATCTAAGCACCCTATTACTTTGCCGCCAGCCACTCGGCTAAGGTTGTCAAACCGAGCAAGCGTTGCTGATAACTTAACGATGCAAGCCGTAGGTTTCAATCCGCAGCGCAACGGGGACGAAAAACGCATCTACCGCCGTAAAACGGTCGCCCGCCAAGAAGTCTCCGCCAAATCGGGTAAGCCCTTGCTGCCAAAGTGCGTCCAATCTTGCCAGTTCCGCAGCCAGTTCGGGCGTAATATCCGCTAATTCTACCCGATCAAGCGGTCGGAAATCACAAATATTTCGCAAATGCTCAAATCCAGCGTGCATTTCCGCACACGCCGAGCGAGACCACGCCCGTGCCTGCCAATCCTGCGCCCAAATATGCGGGTAATGTTCGGCGATAAATTCAACAATCGCAAGGCTGTCCCAAATAATGTGATCTTGATAATGCAGAACGGGAATTTTAGCGGTGGGCGAAAAGGTGAGAAATTGCGTGCGTTGGGCGGCTTTGTCATCAAGGTAGGCAACATTGATCTGCTCAAACGGAATACCGCATTGTTTCAATAAAATCCAAACCCGTAGCGACCACGAGGATTTCGGGGGATTAACATAAAGTTTCAACATTGTTGCTCCTTTTGCAAAAACGGCTGATGATCCGACCGCTTGTTAGCGTTCAACACCTCCATAAATGAGCGATGAACGCCAGCACCGCCGGCAAGCCTTGTTTGAATAAAATGCTGCGATTAGCGGTGAACGCACCGTAAACAGCCGCGATAATAACGCAAATAAGAAAGAAATCAATCACGAGAGGTTGCTGAATCCAGAGTGAAAACACCAGCCCTGCGCCTAGAAAGCCGTTGTACAAGCCTTGATTGGCAAACAGCGTACGGATTTTCGGGTTGGCAAGATCGCTGTCATCAAGGCGGAAAATCCGCCGTGCCGCCGCACTATCAAGGGCAAATATTTCCAAATAGAGAATGTAGAAATGCTCTACGGCAACTAAAACGGTTAAAATATCAGCTAACATACAATGCTCCGAGAAACTGTCTTGAGCATTGTACGTTAATTTTGCCCGAACGGACAATAGCAGATGGGGATAATCGAATACCGGTTAGCCTTTGCGTTTCTGTTCAATCTCGGCGAGCAGGGTTTGAATATCTGCGTCGGCAAAGATGTCCGCTGTGGTTTTGCTTAATTTATGCCGCCAGTTCGGGTACTCGGTGCTTGTGCCGGGGATATTGACCGGCTCGAGCATATTCAGCCAATCTTCCGGCTGCGTGCCGAACAAGGCACTGTTAGTCGCCGCCACATAGCTTTGTAATTGGTGGTTGAAGGTTTGACTAACATTGTCGCTGTCGGCTTCTAACGCCTGCCCCGATTGCTCAACGGCACGGCGAATATCCACCTTATTGTGCCGGCGTGTCCGCTTTAAGATCTCCAACACCTTTTCATTTGGGTACACGCCGAATTTTTGCCCCAATTCAAAATCATAACCTTGCCAGTAGCCTTTGACGGTTGGTAAATCGTGGGTACTTAGGGTCGTCATTGCTGAATAAGGATAATGCGCCAACGGTTTGCTGCCGTGTTGATCGTACTCAAAATAGAAAATATTGTAAGCCAAAATGCCTTTTGCCGCAAGGCTTTCCAGCATTCCTTTCGGCACTGTGCCTAAGGCTTCGGCGATAATCAAACACCGATGGCGTTGGCTCTCTAATGCCAAAATCGAGAGTAAATCTTCCAGCGGATATTGCACATAAGCACCGTTCTTGGCACATTCGCCTTTCGCTACCCACCACATTCGAGCAAAACCGAGAATATGGTCGATACGTAATGCGCCGCAGTGTTTCATATTGGCACGCAGTAAATCAATAAAAGGTTGATAGCCTCTCGCTTGTAATACTTCAGGGTGCATCGGCGAAAGCCCCCAATTTTGCCCCTGCGGTGCCATAATATCCGGCGGTGCGCCGACCGAAGCACCTAAAACGTAGAGATCTTTATCCGCCCACGTTTCAGCACCGTTATCCGCCACGCCAACCGCCAGATCCCGATAAAAGCCGATCGGCATATTGAGCTGTTGCGCGGTATCATTACAGGCTTTGAGTTGCTGCTCGGCAATAAATTGCAGCCACATATAGAAACGGACTAAATCCGCCTGTTCCGTTTGAAATTTTGCTACGCAAGCGGTGCGATAGTCCTGATATTCTGCCAACCAGCAATTCCAGCCCCATTGTTCGCTAAACTGCTCGCTCAACCACTGATGCAAGGCATCAAACGTGCCTTGAATTTTCAAGGTTTCGCCATTGTCGGCGATAAAGCGTTCAAATTCGGCTTGGGGCTGCTGTTTGAATTGTTGATAGGCAAAACGCAAGCCGGTCAGCTTCAACCGCATAACCTGTTCATAATCCACATAGTCGCTGGCTCTCGTGGCTTGTAATTGCTGCTGAACCTCGGCGGAGTGAAACCACTGCTGTGCCGCATCACTTTGTTGGAAGGCATCAACTTGGTTCACATCAATATAAATAATATTTTGCCAGAGGCGAGAAGATGGGCTGTACGGGCTTGCCCCTGCCGGATTTGCCGGAAAAAGCGAGTGAATCGGGTTTAAACCGACAAAATCACCGCCTTTTTCGGCAATTTTGGTGAGAAACTGTTGCAGATCGCCAAAATCGCCAATCCCCCAATTCTGCTCGGAACGTAGGGTGTAGAGCTGTAAAATTGCCCCCCATAACTTCTGTTTTTGCTGCAATTCGGCGGGCTGAAATGCGGTTTTAGGCGTAACGATAAGGCGACATTGAGCGCTATGTCCGGATAATGTCAGTTGATGATAGCCCAACGGGAGATCACGGGGCAATTCAATACTATTGCGCTTAATTTTGCCGCAAAGCTGTTCGCCGTTTTCAAGGCTAAGTTGGTAATGTCCGTGGATTTTGCGGGTACGATCCGCCACAAACAACGGGATAAACACCGGTTCGCCCTGTTTGACCACCTTCACAAGCGGTAAGATCCGGCGACTTTTTGGCAAACCGAGCAAAGCGCTGATATCGTGGTAAACCTTTGGATCAGCATAAACTCGGCGACCGTGTTCATCAACAAAATAACGATACAGAAAAGGGTGAGTATATTTCATTCTAATGTCCTATTTCGCTTAAAGCGGGCAAACTGAATGTCCGCCCGTCCGTGTAACTAACCTTTCACACCACCGGCGGTTAAACCGCCCACTAACCAGCGTTGCGCAATAATGAAGACCAACGTAATCGGGATTGCCGACAGAATAGCGGCAGCGGCGAAGTCGCCCCACAGATAATTTTGCGGGTGCAGATATTGCTGCATTCCCACCGCTAAGGTGTAATTGCTCACATCACGCAGCAAGAGCGAGGCAACCGGCACTTCAATAATCGCCGAGATAAAGGCGAGGATAAACACTACCGCCAAAATCGGCACGGATAACGGCAATAAAATTAAGCGGAAAGTTTGCCACGGGCTTGCGCCGTCTAGGGCGGCGGCTTCTTCGAGGGATTTGTCGATCGTTTCAAAGTAGCCTTTGATCGTCCAAACGTGCATTGCAATCCCGCCTAGATAGGCGAAAATCACCCCGCCGTGGGTATTCAATCCTAAAAACGGCACATAATTCCCTAAGCGGTCGAATAAGGCATAGAGGGCGACCAGCGATAACACCGCCGGAAACATTTGGAAAATCAACATACTTTGCAGCAACATTGATTTACCGGCAAACCGCAGGCGGGCAAAGGCATAAGCGGCGGTGGTGGACAGTGCCAGGGTAATAATTGCCGTTACCCCCGCGACTTTCACCGAGTTCCATAGCCACAATAGCACCGGGAACGGCGGTGGCGTAACGCTGCCGTCGGCATTGGTTACGCTAAAGCCAAGTGCCAATTTCCAGTGTTCGAGCGAAATTTGACTAGGGATAATTTCCCCTAACGCTAAGTTACCGGGACGCAGGGATATGCCTAAAATCATCAGTAACGGAAACATAATCAGCGCACAAAAGCCGATCAGAAAAAGATGAGTGGCGAATAAACGCACTTTCATTGATTTCGGTTGAACAATCGCCATAAGACTTTCCTATTAAAAATGGTTAAGGGGGCAGGATTTTGCCCCGCTCTCAAAAGGGTTAATCCTGTTGTAACTTGGTTAGACGAATTTGGAATAATGCCAAGCCACTTACGAGTAAGAAGATGATTACCGCAATCGCTGCTGCTAAGCCGAAGTCTTGCGAGCCGCTGCCTTCAAAGGCGATACGGTAGGTATAGCTCACCAATAAATCCGTATGCCCTGCCGGTGTACTCGTGCCGATCATTGCCGGACGCCCTTGAGTTAAGAGCTGGATCAAGACGAAGTTATTGAAGTTAAACGCAAAGCTGGCAATCATTAGCGGCATCAACGGTTTAATCAACATCGGCATCGTAATTTTGATGAAATTTTGCCATACGCTTGCACCGTCAATTGCCGAGGCTTCGTAGAGATCTTGCGGGATCGCTTTCAACAAGCCCATACAGACGATCATCATATACGGATAACCTAACCAGGTATTGACGATTAACAACATCATTTTGGCAAGGAAGGGATCATTAAACCATTCAGGGCGAATCCCAAACAGGGTGTCTAAAATCAGGTTAATTTCGCCGAAACTTTGGTTGAATAAACCTTTGAACACCAAAATGGAGATAAAGCCCGGCACAGCATACGGCAGAATAAGCAGTAAACGGTAAGCCGCTTTGCCTTTCAAGGCTTCCCACTGGACTAACGATGCGAAGATCATTCCGAGTAAAGTTGTAAACACCACGGTGAGCAGGGCAAAAATGACCGTCCAGATAAAAATTTGGATAAAGGGTTTCTGTACGCCTTCATCGGTTAAAATTTTGATGAAATTCTGCCAACCGACCCCGACGGTATAACCCGGCTCCAAGCGTTTGGCACTAAACTGCCCTTGCTCGTCAATTTGTTGAAAAAAGCCGATATAGTTATTCGGCTGATAACGCTCGCCCGTTTCTTGATTGGTCAAAATCTCGGTGGTTTCGTCAAAATGATAGCGGGCGCTCTGCTGCGAAAATTGGCGTAACGAACTCATCGTCAATCTCTCTTCGCTCGGTAACACCACATTGGCATTTTGCAATGCTTGACGGTTTTGGGTGATAACTTTCAATGGGGCAACCGGCAAGCTCGGCAGCTCGGCAACTTCCGCCACCTTGATGTCTGTCGCTAAATCCGACAAGACAAGCGGGTCGGAAAGATAGATTTTTTGCAAATGCGTATTTTGCAGTGCCATTTGATGCTGCCCCTGCCCGTTATCCAGTAATTTAAAATCAAAACGTTCACCGGAAAAATAGGTTTGGCTTTTTAATTGGCTAACCACCCGCTCAAACGAAAGTTGATTGGAGCCGCTATAATTGGTAAAGGCAATCACTACCGTACAAAGTAACGGAAAGACGACAAAAATACCGATTGCCGATACACCGGGGAAAAGATAACGCCAGCGGTAAGCCTTTTGCGAGCTAAACACATAAATGCCGGCGGTTACTAACACGAGCGTAACTAAGGCAAACAGAATTTCACCCTGTAAGTAGATGGTAAACACCAGATAAAAGGCAATTAAATAAAGCAGTCCGACTAAGACGCGTTTCGTCCAAGCGGACGATGAAGGTAAGATTGAGGATTGCATTGTGTTTTCCTTATTTTTATAGGAATCCGAGTATAGATTAAATGCCCGCTTCAAGAACGGCAAAGGGGATCAACATACCATTAAACTTGAATAAATGTGTCGAAATCCCCCTTTAGTCAGGGGGAAACCTTTGTCAAAAAGATCATTATTCTTTTTCGATTTTCGCTTGCGCTTCATCTAACGCCGCTTTCACGCTTTGGCGACCATTAACCACACTGTCGATCGCCGCTTTTTCGGCATACCAGAAACGGCTCATTTGCGGAATATTCGGCATAATTTCACCGTTTTGTGCGTTTTCCATTGTCGCCGCAATGCGAGGGTCAGCCGCCAGTTTTTCTTGATAGCTCTTCAATGCTACCGCTCCCAACGGTGCATCTTTGTTGATCGTCTCTAAGCCGGCATCCGTGAGGACGTGATTTTCTAAGAACTCTTTCGCTAAATCTTGGTTCGGGCTGGCTGCATTTACCGCCGCACTTAATACGCCGACAAACGGCTTGCCGGCGTGGCCGTTTAAGGTTGGCAAGACAGCAACACCGTAATTGATACCGCTTTTCTCAATATTTGCCCACGCCCACGGACCGTTGATCGTCATTGCCGTGTTCCCTTTGTTGAACGAGGCTTCCGCCACAGAATAATCCGTATCGGCGTTAAGCACTTTTTTATTCACTAAATCCGCGACAAATTGCAAGCCTTTTTGTGCCGCTTCGTTGTTCACGCCAATATCTTTCACATCGTAGCCATTAGCGGTTACTTTAAATGCATACGCCCCTTGGGACGAAATCAACGGCCAACTGAAATAGGGTTCGGCTAAGTTCCACATAATCGCACTTTTGCCTTTCGCCTTGAGATCTTTATCTAAGGCTTCCACTTCCTCCCACGTTTTCGGCGGGGTCGGCACTAAATCTTTGTTATAAATAAGCGAAAGAGACTCTAGCGCAATCGGATAGGCAATTTGCTTACCGTTATATTTGGTGGCATTCCAACCAATATCGGAGAGTTTTGCTTTAAAAGCAGCGTCCGGATGAATTTCGGCTAATAAGCCCGCTTGTGCATAACCGCCAAAACGGTCGTGGGCAAAAATGATAATATCCGGGCCATCACCGGTTGCCGCCACTTGCGGGAATAATTCTTCAAGTTTGCCCGGATGCTCAACCAAGACTTTCACCCCCGTTTCGGCTTCAAATGCTTTACCGACTTCCGCCAAACCGTTATAACCTTTATCGGCGCTGATCCACACATTTAATTGCCCTTCGACTAATTTCGCATTGACACCCTGTGCCATCACAAGTCCGGCAAAGACGGCTAACGCTGTATTTGTAAGTTTTCTCATCGGATTTTCCTCATTTTGACGTGATTGGAAGAACGTTTTACGTTCTGAATAATGAAAAATTTCAAGGTTGAGTTCATCATCCCCCTCCCTCCCCCCCTCTGCCTAGAATTAGTGATCGACTTCACACTTTAACCGAAAAAACCTCAAAATGAGAGCGAGATCACAAAAAAATGCGCTTAAATTGTGATCTAAATCACAAATCTTCACACAAAATTTTCCATTTAAATTGCCAAAAAATTTTACAAAAGTATGATTTCAAATCCTACTTTGGCGGGTAAGCTAAGCCCAAAACTCAAATTAAATCGAAAAGGATAGTAACTATGGCAGATGTGAGATTAGTGAAAGTCGGAAAATCCTACGGTGATGTGCATATTTCTCGGGATATTAACTTAGAGATAAAAGAGGGTGAATTTGTGGTGTTTGTCGGCCCTTCCGGCTGCGGAAAATCCACCGTGCTCAGAATGATTGCCGGCTTAGAAGAGATCAGCACCGGCGATTTATTCATCGGCGATACCCGAATGAATGATGTCCCGCCGGCAAAACGCAATATCGGAATGGTCTTCCAATCTTACGCCCTCTATCCTCATCTCACCGTGGCGGAAAATATGTCGTTCGGGCTAAAACTGGCAGGGGCGGCGAAAACCGATATCGAACAAAAGGTCAATCAAGTCGCCGAAATTCTGCAACTGGCACATTTACTACAACGTAAACCGAAAGAGTTGTCCGGCGGACAACGCCAGCGGGTTGCGATCGGGCGAACGTTGGTTTCCCAACCGGATGTGTTCCTACTGGACGAGCCCCTGTCCAATTTAGATGCCGGGTTACGGGTACAAATGCGGGTCGAAATCTCCAAACTGCACAAAAAACTCGGTCGCACAATGATTTATGTTACCCACGACCAAGTCGAAGCAATGACGCTCGCCGATAAAATTGTGGTATTACAACCGCTCGGAAACAGCACAAAAATTGCAACGAATGTGGCGCAAGTCGGCAAACCGCTCGAACTCTATCATTATCCGGCAAACCGCTTTGTTGCGGGCTTTATCGGCTCGCCGAAAATGAATTTTTTACCTGTCAAAGTGATTGATGTCAAAGCGGATGGCGTAAAAATCGAAGTGCCGGATGCGAATAACCTCAATTTCTGGGTACCGGTGGACAGCCAAGGCGTGAAAATCGGCGACAACCTCTCGCTCGGTATCCGCCCGGAACACTTGCTGCCAAGCGAGCAGAGCGAAATTAACATCAGCGGCACGGTAAAAGTGGTTGAGCAACTGGGTAACGAAACCCAAATTTATGTCGAGCTGCCTGCCATCAAACAGAGCCTTGTCTATCGCCAAAACGATATTGTGTTGGTTGAAGAGGGCGACACAATGGCTATCGGCATCAACCCGAACCGTTGCCACCTTTTCAAAGAAAACGGCAATGCCTGCCGCCGTCTCTTTAAAGAACTCGGCGTATAACCTTTTCATAGTGTAAAACGTCCCCTATTTATTTAAGGTTCATTTATGAAAATAAATGAATAGGGGTTTCTTTACCCAAAATTTTAATAAAAGCTAAAGGAGCTTCTCTATGAATATTAACAAAACCCATTTATCCCTCTTAGTTGCCGGCATTGTTGCTTCCAGCTCGACCTTTGCTCTTGAATTTCACGGCTATGCCCGTTCGGGGATCGGCTGGACATCCGGTGGCGGTGAGCAATCTGCTTTCACCGTGAACGGTGGCGGGTCAAAATATCGTTTGGGCAATGAATCGGACACATACGCCGAATTTAAACTGGGTAAAGAGCTGTATAAAGCGGGCGAAAAATCCATCTATCTGGATTCCAATGTTGCCTACGGCGGTACGCTACATAATAACGACTGGACAGCAACCAGCCCTGCTTTGCGTGAATTAAACGTACAGTTCAAAAATTTCGCCGACAGCCTACCGGGCGCAACGCTTTGGGCAGGTAAACGCTTCTATCAACGCCACGATGTTCATATGAACGACTTCTACTATTGGGACATTTCCGGCCCGGGTGCCGGGGTAGAAAATATTGATCTCGGCATTGGTAAACTCTCCCTTGCCGTTACCCGTAATACTGAAGAAGGCGGTGCATTTTCTTACTATTATGATTACAACAAAAAAGCCTACGTTAGCAACCGTGATAGCAAAAAAGAGGTCTATAACGACATTTTCGACATACGTTTAGCCGGCATTGAATTATAGCAAGACGGATCTCTCGAGCTGGGTTTTGACTACGGCAACGCCCACAAAAAAGATAACAGCCTTTATGCCAACAACAACCCGACCAAAAAAGCTATTTGGCAACATTGGAATTACGATAATCATAGCCGAAATACTGCAAAATAGATTATTAAAAATATTCATAATGATCTTGAAAATTATGAAGTTGCATAATGCAGAAAAAAACGTATGCTTCTATTCAAGAGTTTAGCCGTCTAAATGGCTAAAATAATGAACAACATCATATTTAGGAGTATTACAATGACAACATTCCATATCCTCGGTTTTCCTCGTGTCGGTGCAAAGCGTGAACTGAAATTTGCCCAAGAGCGTTATTGGCGGCAAGAAATTGGTGATCAGGATTTATGCGATCTTGCCCGTGCATTGCGGGAAAAAAACTGGCAGCACCAAGCGCAAGCCAACGCCGATTTTGTAGCAGTCGGTGATTTCACTTTTTACGATCATATTTTGGATTTGCAAGTGGCAACCGGTTCTATTCCTGCTCGTTTCGGCTTTGACAGCCAAAATCTCACCCTTGACCAATATTTCCAACTCGCACGGGGGAACAAAACTCAATTTGCGATTGAGATGACCAAATGGTTCGACACCAACTATCACTACCTCGTCCCGGAGTTCACCAAAGCGACTCAATTCAAAGCTAATCCGGCGCATTATGTAAATCAGATTCGGGAAGCGAAAGCATTGGGCTTACAGGTTAAGCCGGTGATTGTCGGGCCTTTAACATTCTTATGGCTCGGCAAAGAGAAAGGAGAAGCCTTTAACCGCTTTGAATTATTAACCCAATTAGTGCCGGTTTATCGTGAGATTTTAGAGGCTATTGCGGCAGAAGGTGCGGAATGGATTCAAATTGATGAACCTGCCTTAGCCTTAGATTTGCCGCCAGAGTGGTTGGAAGCCTATCAAGCGGTCTATGCTGAATTGAGTAACGTCAATGCTAAATTATTACTCGCCACCTATTTCGGCTCGGTTGCAGAACACGCCGATTTACTCAAAAATTTGGCGGTGGACGGTTTACACCTTGATTTAGTGCGTGCGCCGCAACAATTAGCCGCCTTTGCCGATTACGATAAAGTGTTGTCTGCTGGTGTGATTGACGGGCGTAATATTTGGCGGGCGAATCTGAATAGCGTGCTTGACGTGCTTGAACCGCTCAAAGCCAAACTCGGCGAGCGTTTGTGGATTGCACCAAGTTGTTCATTATTGCATACACCGTTTGATTTAAGTGTCGAAACGCAGTTAAAAGCTCAAAATGGTGATCTGTATGGGTGGCTAGCCTTCACCTTGCAAAAAGTGGACGAATTAAATGTGCTGAAAACGGCGTTAGACCAAGGTCGCGCCGCAGTAGCAGACGCCCTTGCCGCCAGCCAAGCCGCTGCGGATAGACGGGCAAATTCCAGCGTAATTCACCGTTCTGACGTAGCAGCGCGTTTGGCAAATCTACCGCAGAATGCCGACCAGCGCCAATCGCCGTTTAGCGAGCGGATTAAGTTGCAAAATGCGTGGCTCAAGTTACCGCTTTTCCCGACCACCACCATCGGTTCTTTCCCACAAACGAAGGAAATCCGCTTGGCGAGAGCCGCTTTCAAGAAAGGTGATCTGAGCCTTGAGAATTACGAAGCGGCAATGAAGAAAGAGATTGAGTATGTGGTGCGTGAGCAGGAAAAATTGGATTTGGACGTGCTGGTGCACGGCGAAGCGGAACGCAACGATATGGTGGAGTATTTCGGTGAATTGCTGGACGGTTTTGCCTTTACCAAATTTGGCTGGGTGCAAAGTTACGGTTCACGCTGCGTCAAACCACCTGTCATTTACGGCGATGTCTCCCGTCCTGCGCCGATGACGGTACGTTGGTCTCAATATGCCCAAAGTCTTACCCAAAAAGTGATGAAAGGAATGCTGACCGGACCGGTAACGATTTTACAATGGTCGTTCGTGCGTAATGATCTGCCGCGTGCCACAGTGTGTAAACAGATTGCAGTCGCGTTGTCGGACGAAGTTGCAGATCTCGAAAAAGCCGGCATTAAGGTTATCCAAATTGACGAGCCGGCAATCCGTGAAGGCTTACCGCTCAAGCGGGCGGATTGGGACGCTTATTTGCAATGGGCGGGCGAAGCGTTTCGTTTAAGTTCAATGGGCTGCCAAGACGATACCCAAATTCACACCCATATGTGCTATTCGGAATTTAACGATATTCTGCCGGCAATTGCTGCCTTAGATGCCGATGTGATCACAATCGAAACCTCACGTTCCGATATGGAATTACTCACTGCCTTTGGTGATTTCCAATACCCGAACGACATCGGGCCGGGCGTGTACGATATTCACAGCCCACGCGTGCCGAGTGCCGAAGAGATCGAGCATTTATTGCGTAAAGCTTTAAATGTTGTGCCGAAAGAACGTTTGTGGGTGAATCCGGATTGCGGCTTAAAAACCCGTGGCTGGCAGGAAACCGTTGCTCAATTACAAGTAATGATGGACGTAACTAAAAAATTGCGTGCCGAGTTGGCGTAATTCAGCCTAGCCAATATCTAAAAAAACGTATTAGCAATCTAGGGACGTACGGCGTGCGTCCCTGAAATACGTCCAAAATCCTGTTTTATTCCGTTGCGATACCATTGAATTTTGCAAAGAATCATAGAAAACTGCCCGCTTGCCCTTGTATTTCAGCAATTTAACGCCATATAAATCACTCATTTTTAATAAGGAACGATTATGGCACTTAATTTAGACGCAATTTCATTAGAGAGCGTAGAAGCGCAGGGCGGCTACGGGATTGGTTTACAAATCGGGCAACAGTTGCTCGGCAGTGGCTTAGATCTTGAGTTGGACGCAGTATTCAAAGGGATTTTTGATGTGTTAAACGAAAATCAGCCGGCGCTAGACATCAATGTAGTAACGAAAGCATTGCAGGCGTTGCAACAACGTGCGGAAGCGAACAGAGCGGAAGCCTTTAAAGCGTTGGAAGCAGAAGGGCAGGCCTTTTTAGCGGAAAATAAAAAACACGCAACGGTGAAAGAAACAGAAAGTGGTTTACAATATGAAATTTTAACCGAAGGGACAGGCAAAGTGCCGGCAAAAACCGATAAAGTGCGGGTGCATTACACCGGTTCTTTAATCGATGGTACGGTGTTTGACAGCTCCGTCCAACGTGGCACGCCGGCAGAATTTCCGGTAAACGGCGTGATTGCCGGCTGGATTGAAGCCTTAACAATGATGCCGGTAGGCTCAAAATGGCGTTTAACCATTCCGCATCAATTAGCCTATGGTGAACGAGGTGCGGGCGCATCTATTCCGCCATTTAGCACGCTGATTTTTGAAGTGGAATTATTGGATATTCTTTAATTGCATATTTAGGCTAAAAACCGACCGCTTGGTCGGTTTTTTTATGCGGATTAGATATAACTGATAATGTGAAAACACAGCGCATAAAAACCGAGAAAGGCTAAGATCAGCAGCCCTCGGGCGAGGTTTTGATGTGTTTTGTGCACTTTGTAGAGAATACCTGCCACAGTAAGCAAAACAAAGGGGTAAACCCAAAATGTGATGGAAAACAGATCGATCTGCGTGGCGGTTAATTGCGGGTGTTCGGAAAATTTGGGCGAGACTAATAATGCTAACGGCCATAGGCTGCTTGGTAAGCAGAATAACGCTAATGCCCAACTAAACGGTGAAAAACGAGATTGCATTTTTTCCTCAACAGGACGGGATAATAGAACGACAGGATTATGCCATAAATCCGTATTGGTTTGGCACTACCAAATTACAAAGCCGAGAAATAAATCTGATAGTTAAAACCAACCAAAGCCTTATCCCCTTGGGTGAAATTGTTGATGCAAGGTTTTCAAACGGGCTTTTGCCACCTGTGTATAAATTTGGGTGGTGGAGAGATCGCTATGCCCCAGCAGCATTTGTACCACCCTTAAATCTGCGCCGTGATTAACCAAATGGGTGGCGAAGGCGTGGCGTAAAACGTGGGGCGAGAGTTTGTCGCTCTCAATGCCGGCGAGCAGGGCGTAATGTTTGATCCGATGCCAAAAAGTTTGGCGGGTCATCTGTTTCCCCAAGCGGCTGGGGAACACCACGTCCGATTGGGCATTATTCAGCAAAGCAGCCCGTCCATATTCAAAAAATTGATTGATCCAATAGCTCGCTTCCTCGCCTAATGGCACAAGCCGTTCTTTATCGCCTTTACCGATAATACGCACTACCCCCTGCCGTAAACTTAAGTTACCCATAGTGAGAGAGACCAGCTCGCTTACTCGCAGCCCCGTGGCGTAGAGCAGCTCCAGCATCGCTTTATCCCGCAGTTCGAGCGGGTCTTGGGTATTCGGTACATTGAGGAGATCCGAAACCTGTTCTTCACTTAACGATTTAGGCAAATGTGCCGGCTTGAGTGGTGAAATAAGCGTGGCACTTGGGTCGTCCTGACGGTATTTTTCCAAACATAAAAAGCGGAAAAATTTGCGTAAGCAGCTTAACATTCGTGCCGAACTACTTGCTTTATAACCTTGCGTTAAGCGTTCCCCTAAAAAATGTTGTAGATCGGTGCTGTCCAGAGTTAAAAATTGCTGCGGAGTATTTTGCCAAGCGGCAAAGGCGGTTAAATCCAAACGATAAGAGGCGAGCGTGTTTTGAGATAGCCCGTGTTCTTGCCACAGACTATCCAAAAATTGTTCCATAATCGGATCGAGGGTTTTCATACAAGCGGTCGGTTATACGTCGAAATGTGCAACGGTTATTTGAGCAGATCTTCGTTTTTAGCGTGATTCCATTTGCCCATTTTTTTGTCCATATATTGAAAATGTTCGTTGGTAAACGTGCCTTGTGCGCAGGTGATTTTATCTCGGCGGGCATTGACGCTTTTCCCCTGCAACGCTTGATTTAGGGTAACGGGGCCGGTGAGGTGAAATACGCCGCCGTCGATCTTCCGTTGTTCAATATTGTCGATGATGATCGCTAATGTCTCTTTTAAAAATGGGTTGCCTTTTTCGCTGGCTAAGAAAAAATTAGTGTATTTGTCGCGGCGGGTAATCACCACTTCGCTGTCGTCTTGATCAATGATAGAGGCTAAATTCCAAACTAAATGCCCGTCAATATCCATATACACTCCGCCTTCTTGGTAGAGGGTGAAAATCCGCCAAAAATCTGCTTGGGCGGCACCGTCCGTGAGTTGTTGGTAAGCGTGGAACGTGCGGGCATCGGCATTGGCTTGGAGATAGGCTTCCCGGGCTTCTGTGCTGACATAGCGATAGTCGTAATTTAATGAAAGCAGGCGGTTTAAGAGGTAATTGCAATAAACCGGCAGGGTTACCCGATTACTGTAATTGGTTTGCCAAATGGTTTTGGTGATGCGACTTGGCTGACGGGACGTGATTTTCGCCGCACTAAATTCAGGGATTGTGAAGCGTTTTTGAGGAAAAAGAGCGTGAAAGCCGTAGCTGGCTATTTTCACACAATTTCCTAAAAGCCGTAGTAAACCGTTTGCCACAACGATTATCGGTTCGTATTTTACTTGTTTTGCCATTGTGATCGCAGAGTTGCCAAAGAGAGACGCTACTTTAGCATTTTATGCCGCTCAAAAAAAGCAAGCCGTAAGCGTTAAGTGATGTTTGCCTTAATCTTTTTGGTAAAAAAAACCACGAAACTGACCGCTTGCACCGAACTAAAGGGTTCAGTAGAATGGTACTCTTTAATTTTTAATGTTCATTGAGGACACACTATGTTTGGAAAAGGCGGCTTAGGCGGTTTGATGAAGCAAGCTCAGCAAATGCAAGAGCGTATGCAAAAGATGCAAGAGGAGATCGCACAACTTGAAGTAACGGGCGAATCGGGGGCAGGTTTAGTCAAAATTACCATTAACGGGGCGCATAATTGTCGTCGGCTTGAAATCGATCCTTCACTGATGGAGGATGACAAAGAGATGTTGGAAGATCTGATTGCGGCGGCATTCAACGATGCGGTACGCCGTGCCGATGAAATGCAAAAAGAAAAAATGGCATCTGTTACTGCCGGTATGCCGTTACCACCGGGAATGAAGTTTCCTTTCTAGTCTTGATTGAACGGCATTACGCCGTTCTGTTCTATGCTGATGTTCAATTCAAGTTTATGCAAACAAGCCCTTTACTCGAAAATTTAATGGACGCCCTACGGGTATTACCGGGGGTTGGCCCGAAATCCGCCCAACGTATGGCGTATCACTTATTGCAACGTAACCGCAGTGGCGGTGCGAATTTGGCAAAGGCATTGAGTGAGGCGATGAGCCATATCGGGCATTGCCAATCGTGCCGTACGTTTACTGAAGAAGAGGAATGCGCAATTTGCCAAAATCCCCGCCGCCAAATGAGCGGGCAGCTCTGTATTGTCGAGTTACCGTCCGATATTCCGGCGATTGAGCAGACGGGGCAATTTTCAGGGCGTTATTTTGTGTTGATGGGGCATTTGTCGCCATTAGACGGCATTGGCCCACGGGAAATCGGCTTGGATCTGTTGCAGCAACGGTTGGAGCAGGAGTCGTTCCACGAGGTGATTATTGCGATTAACCCGACGATTGAAGGGGAAGCGACAACCAATTATATTGCCGAAATCTGCCAGTTTCATAATGTCAAAGTCAGCCGCATTGCGCACGGCATTCCGTTCGGTAGTGCGTTGGAAATGGTGGACGGTACAACCCTGACCCAATCGTTTGCGGATCGGCGGGATATTAGCTTAAACCTCTAATCAGCGTTTTTGCCATAGCTTATCTTCCTGCCCACGCCATAAACGTTGGATATTATCGTGGTGGCGATAAATCAGTAAGCAACAGACCAACGCAACGGGGAAGGTAAATGCCGGTTGCACCCACCAAATATAGAAAGCGGCGGTCAAAGCGGTTACTACTGCGGCTAATGACGAGTAACCGAAAAGTAAAAAGACGGCAAGCCAAGTGAGTAAGCTGATACCTGCGACCACAGGGCTGATCGCCAATATTGCACCAAAGGCGGTGGCAACCCCTTTACCGCCTCGAAAGCGGAAGAAAATCGGAAAAATATGACCTAAGCAGGCGGCGAGGGCGATAAAACCAATCGATGAGGCGGGGAGTGCCAAATAGAATCCGAGCGCAACGGGCAGCATTCCTTTTAATAAATCCGCCAACAACACACCTAACGCCGAGAGTTTGCCGCCGACCCGCAGCACATTGGTTGCACCGGGGTTGTGCGAACCGTTTTCTCTCGGATCGGGCAAACCGGCGAGGCGGCAAAAAATAACGGCACTCGAAATAGAGCCGATCAAATACGCCGCGAAAATGAGTAAACAAGCGGTAGCATTCATAGATTTCCCCTTATTTGTTTGAACAAATATGATATATTCTACCGCAACTTTCGAAAAGGAAAATAAGGAAGATCCGATGAGCGATAAAGTTTTCATTTCCGAGCTAACTGCCTTTGCCACCATTGGTGCTTACGATTGGGAACATACCATTAAACAACGCCTTGTGTTTGATATTGAAATGGCGTGGGATTTTCAGCGGGCGGTCGCCGAAGACAATGTCGAATATTGCTTGGATTATGCGCAAGTCTCACAGAAAATCCTTGATTTTGTGGAGAATACGCCGTTTAAATTGGTCGAAACCGTCGCCCACAAAGTGGCGGATCTGCTTCAGCAAGAGTATGCAATTCAATGGCTACGCATTCAATTACACAAGCCGAAAGCGGTCGCACAGGCGGCGAGTGTCGGCGTGATTGTTGAACGGGGACGTTGCTGATGTCGCTTGCCCAACCCTTATTACTTGCCCCCTTTGGTATCGGAATAGCGGAAAGCCTTTTTAATCATCTGATCAATCGTTCCGCCCAAAGTTTGCCGATCTTACGCAAACTTGACGGCAAAATCTTACATATTTCGCTAAAACAGCCAAATCTGCCTTTTTTTATCCTGTTTAGTCCGACCCGCACCGATTGGCTTTCTCAATACGACGGCGAGCCGGATTGTGCGGTTCAGCTTGAGGCAACGGTGCTGCCCAAACTGGCGGATAAAGCGAGATTAAGTGAGTTGATCAACCAAAAAACCGTGCAATTAACCGGCGACCTGCAAGTGTTGCAGCACTTTTCAATGTTGTTGGACGAGCTGGAAAAACAGCCTGCCGAGCTGCTTTCGCACATTATCGGCGATGTGCCGGCGCAGATCTCAACGGAGTTAGTCGGCAAAATATGGGGTAAAATCCACAGCCAGTTCCGCCAAGACAGTCAGCATTTGGTTGAAAATTTAATGGTAGAGCGTCCTGTTTTGGTTCATCGATTAGAGGCGCAGGATTTCTACGATCAAATTGATGAGCTTGCTCGACAAGCGGTCAGATTAGAACAAAAATTTGCAACATTGGGAATGGAATGAACATCAAAAATCTCCGCCGCCTTTACCGGATTATCCACACTTTTTTACGCTACGGCATTGACGAAGCCATTCCGGATTTACCGCTTACCCGTGGGCTACGGCTGGGGCGGAAATCCCTGTTTTGGGTGAAAAATCAGTTCCCCGATCAACCGCTTGGGGTTCGGCTACGCCTTGCTTTGCAAGAGCTAGGGCCGGTTTGGATAAAATTGGGGCAAATGCTTTCGACCCGCCGTGATCTGTTTGAGCCGGCACTTGCCGACCAACTGGCATTGCTGCAAGACTCGGTTGAGGCGTTTGACGGCAAATTGGCACGCCAAATTATCGAACAAGCGTTGGGCGGCAAGCTGGAGCAATGGTTTAGCGAGTTTGATGAAACCGCTCTTGCCTCTGCCTCTATCGCACAGGTGCATACCGCAAAATTTGCAGCGCACCACGAGTTTAGCGGGCAGGAAGTGGTGCTTAAAGTCATCCGCCCCGACATTGAACCGATTATTCAGCAAGATTTAGCGTTAATGTACCGCCTTGCCGGTTGGATTCCTCGCCTTAATAAAGAGGGCAAACGGTTGCGGGCGGTGGAAGTGGTGCGGGAATATGAAAAAACCTTGCTGGGCGAGTTGGATCTTCGCAAAGAAATGGCAAACGCGACCCGCTTGCGAGCCAATTTTGAGCAGAGCGAAATGCTCTATATCCCGCAAATGTACGAGGCGTTTTGCCACAAAAATGTGATCGTAATGGAGCGGATTTACGGCATTCCGGTATCGGATATTGCCCGCCTGAAAGCGAATGGTACCGATATGAAATTACTGGCGGAACGGGGCGTGCAAGTGTTTTTCACCCAAGTGTTTCGGGATAGCTTTTTCCACGCCGATATGCACCCCGGCAATATTTTTGTGAATCCGGCACACCCCGAAAATCCCCAATATATCGGCATTGACTGCGGCATTGTCGGCACTCTGAATCAAAACGATAAACGCTATTTGGCGGAAAGTTTTGTTGCCTTTTTCAACCGAGATTATCGCCGTGTTGCACTGATGCACGTTGAGTCCGGCTGGACACCGGCGGACACGGATATTGACACATTTGAACAGGCGTTTCGTGAAGTGTGCGAACCGATTTTTGCCAAGCCCCTTGCCGAAATCTCGTTCGGACAGGTACTACTCAACCTGTTTAATGTGGCTCGGGAATTTAATATGGAAGTGCAGCCGCAGTTGGTCTTGCTACAAAAAACCTTGCTCTATATTGAAGGCTTAGGCAGACAAGTTTACCCGCAGCTCGACCTATGGCAAACGGCAAAACCTTTCCTGCAAGATTGGCTGAATGAACAAGTGGGGCTAAAAGCGATGATCCGCCAAGTCCAAACCCGCCTGCCGCAATGGCGGGAGCATTTTGCCGAACTGCCGGAGGCGGTGTTTCAAGCCCTACAACAACAAAAACAGATCAATTTACGTTTAACGGAAATCAACCAAAGCTTAAAAGCACAACATAACCGCGGTGGCTCCCTACGTTTGCTCGCTCTTAGCACCGCTATTTTCTGCACCTTCTGGCAGTTTAACGCTCTCCCCCTATGGCTGAGTGTCCCGCTCTTAATCGCTGAATTGGGGTTGGTGTTTAAATTACGTTGATTATATTCTGAACAAAAAAGCAGATGTTAAAATGGCTTTAAAACGAACTGGAGCAATTTTTGTGATCTCAAACACAATTTGGAGAATAACTTCTTTTCTATTCGGCTAAATTATGAAATTATTGGTGCAAATGTAGTGTTTTCAGTGATGAAAACTCGTATAATTTAGGCAATTTTTATTTTAATAGAGAGGACGCATTATGGGCGGTATCAGCATTTGGCAACTTTTGATTGTGGTTGCAATTATTGTTTTACTTTTCGGAACGAAAAAATTACGCACCTTAGGGGCGGATTTGGGCGAGTCGGTCAAAGGCTTTAAGAAGGCGATGAGCGATGACAAAGCCAAAGATGCTGAATTTGAAAAAGTTGAGCAAAAACAAGCCGATACAACAGAGCAAAAAACCAAAGAGAAAGAGCAGGCATAATTCGTGTTTGATATAGGTTTTTCCGAGCTGGTTTTGGTATTTATTGTGGGCTTGGTAGTGCTTGGCCCGCAACGTTTGCCGGTAGCGATCCGAACCGTAATGGGCTGGGTTCGTACTATTCGGGGCTTGGCGGCAAATGTGCAAAATGAGTTAGCACAAGAGCTGAAGTTGCAGGAACTGCAAGAGAGTATTAAAAAAGCCGAAGCGTTGAATTTAAGCCAGCTCTCGCCTGAATTGAGTAAAACCGTTGCAGAGTTAAAAGAATCTGCTCAAAAAATGCAGGCGGATTTAGCCGATGCTAAAGGTGAAATTCAAGCGCTGACCGATGATCAAGTTACGGAAATTCAACGTAATATTGAGCAAGAAAGCCAAGCGTTGCAAGCGGAGGCAACTTTGCAAACCGAAGAGCATAAGTTACCGCTTGCGGATACCCGGCTTTCGCCGGCGGAAATCGCAGAGCAAGCAGAAGCAGATGAAGAGAATCTCAGCGCCTACTATCCGCCCGATGACGATTTGGCTCAATCCCCGCCGACAAAACAGGATAACGCATAATGTCTGTGGATACATCTCAACCCTTAATTACCCATTTAGTCGAACTGCGTAACCGTTTATTGAAAGCGGTTATTTGCGTTTTAGTTGTCTTTTGTGCGTTGGTATATTGGGCAAATGATATTTATACGTTGTTGGCTAATCCGCTGACGGAAAGATTGCCGGCAGGGGCAACAATGATTGCGACCAATGTGGTTACACCGTTTTTTACCCCGATTAAACTCACTGCCGTGGTTGCGGTATTTTTATCCGTCCCCTTTATTCTGTATCAGATTTGGGCGTTTGTTGCTCCCGCATTATATAAGCACGAAAAGCGGTTGGTTTATCCGTTATTAGTGTCGAGTACCGTCTTATTTTATATCGGGGTCGCTTTTGCCTATTACGTGGTATTCCCGCTGATTTTCGGCTTTTTAACCAGTACCGCACCGGAAGGCGTGGTGATGGCAACCGACATCAACAGCTATCTTGATTTTATTCTGACCATTTTTCTCGCATTCGGGATCTGTTTTGAAGTGCCGGTTGCGATTATATTGCTCTGTTGGTCGGGGATTACAACTCCTGCGGATTTGCGGGCGAAACGCCCCTACATTATTGTCGCTGCATTTGTGATTGGAATGCTGCTCACACCGCCGGACATCTTCTCTCAAACGCTGCTTGCCGTGCCAATGTGGCTGTTATTTGAAATCGGTCTGCTGGTTTCCCGCTTTTATACGCCAAAAGAGAACGAAGAAGCTGCGGGCTAATCGATCAAGCGGTGGGATTGCTGTCAAAATTGGCAAGAATCCCACCGCTTGTTTTTATTCAAAAATCCTTTAGAATTTTACGCAATCGTTTGCTCAAGGGGAAATTATGACTCAACTCGAAATGAAAAAAATTGCCGCTCAAGCGGCGTTGAAATTTGTGCAACCCGATACGATTGTCGGGGTGGGAAGCGGTTCAACGGTAAACTGCTTTATTGAAGCATTAGGCTCAATGCGCGATCAGATCAAAGGGGCGGTGGCAGCCTCAAAACATTCGGAAGAATTGTTGAGAAAACAAGGCATTGAGGTGTTTAACGCCAACGAGGTGTCGAGCCTTGACGTGTATATTGACGGTGCGGACGAAATCACCCCGCAAGGTTATATGATTAAAGGTGGCGGTGCTGCACTCACCCGTGAAAAAATCGTCAGCTCGCTGGCGAAAAAATTCATCTGTATTGTAGATAGCTCCAAGCAAGTGGACGTGCTAGGTTCAACCTTTGCCCTGCCTGTTGAAGTGATTCCAATGGCACGTTCTTATGTCGCCCGTCAATTAGTGGCGTTAGGCGGTTCGCCGGAATACCGTGAAAATGTGGTTACCGATAACGGCAATGTGATTTTAGATGTGTATAACTTTAAAATCCTTGAGCCGCTCAAAATGGAGCATACCATTAACAACATTGCCGGCGTGGTAACGAACGGTATCTTTGCCCAGCGTTATGCCAATGTAACGATTGTCGGCACGCCGGAAGGGGCGAAAATTCTCGAATAACAATAACGCAAGCGGCGAGATTCTGCGATTTTTTTGCAAAAAATGCTGACAATCCGCCCGCTTGTTTCTTTCTCTCAAACACAACAGGATTTGATATGACAGCAAAAATTTCTCTCGATAAATCTAAAATTAAATTTCTCCTTTTGGAAGGCGTGCATCAAAATGCGATCGATGTGCTGAAAGCCGCCGGCTACACCAATATTGAATATCACAAAAAAGCCTTAGACGGCGAGGATTTAATTAACGCTATCAAAGATGCGCATTTTGTCGGGATCCGCTCCCGTACCTTCTTAACCGAAGAGGTGATTGCGCAAGCGTCTAAACTGGTGGCGATCGGCTGCTTCTGTATCGGCACAAATCAGGTGAATTTAGAGGCGGCAAAACGGCGTGGGATCCCGGTGTTTAATGCCCCGTTCTCCAACACCCGCTCCGTTGCAGAATTGGTGCTGGCGGAAATTATTCTGTTGATGCGTCAAGTGCCGAAAGCCAATGCCGAAGTGCATCGCGGTATCTGGAATAAATCCGCCGCCGGCTCAAACGAGGTGCGCGGCAAAAAATTAGGCATTATCGGCTACGGGCATATCGGTTCGCAGTTAAGCATTATTGCCGAATCCATTGGTATGCAGGTCTATTTTTATGATATTGAAAATAAACTGCCGCTCGGCAATGCTCAACAAGTTGCCAGCCTTGAGGAACTCCTCGGCAGTTGCGATGCGATTTCTCTGCACGTGCCGGAAAATGCTTCAACGAAAAACCTCATCAATGCCGAACGCATTGCCCAATTAAAAGACGATGCCGTATTGATTAACGCTGCACGCGGTACAGTGGTGGATATTGACGCACTGGCGGCGGCGTTAGATGCCGGCAAATTACGGGGAGCTGCGTTAGATGTATTCCCTGAAGAGCCCGCCTCCGCCAGCGATCCGTTTGAATCGCCGTTGCGCAAATTTGATAACGTGATTTTAACCCCACATATCGGCGGCTCAACCTCTGAAGCACAAGCGAATATCGGCACGGAAGTGTCGAGCAAATTTGTCAAATATTCCGACAATGGCTCAACGTTATCGGCAGTGAATTTCCCTGAAGTATCGCTGCCGGAACACGCCGGTGCGACACGTTTGTTGCATATCCACGAAAATCGTCCGGGGATTCTGAACAAAATCAACCAAGTGTTTGTGGATCTCAACGTGAATATTGCCGCACAATTCTTGCAAACCGATCCGACTATCGGCTATGTGGTGATTGATGTCGAACTTGAAAATACCAACGAAGCCCTTGCTCGCTTGAAAGAGATTGACGGCACAATCAAAGCACGGGTACTTTACTAATTGGAAATGTCGAGTAAATCGGCATTTTTATCTTGGAAATCGTTTTGCCAAGAGGTCGGTTTCGGCCTCTTTTTGGCAAAATTCCAATATTATGTAGCAGTTGCACAAAGTTGTTTTGTATTCGCTTGTAGGGACACACTGCGTGTGTCCTTTATAAAAATCAAATGATTTCAATAGGTTAAAACCCGGATACACGTAGTGTGTCCCTACATT
>NZ_JWIZ01000048.1 GCF_001038205.1 Muribacter muris
ATTCCGTTAAAATGTCTATTTTTGTGCATTTGCTACATAATACCGCCAAAAACTCAACGTAAAAGACCGCTTGCAAGCGGTCTTTTTAGATGATTATGTTGCAAAACCGATTATTCGGTTAAGTAGAGATTGCGAATATAGTAATAATCCTGCGGATCGGTGGTGGTAAAGCCTTTGACATAAGGTTTCACCAAGCGTACATTCACCGAGTTATATACCCAAAAAGGTTTTCCATTCCTGATTTTCCAACGAAACTTGCACCGCGCCGTTAGTATTCGCTTTCCACATTGAAATCACTGCAATCGCAATTTTCTTGTGATTTTCAGATGTGTTATATAACAAGTTGAATTTTAACGGATTTTTCTTATCAAAGCCTGCCTCTTTAAGCAATTCAATCGCCTGCTGATTACGTTCTGCTTGCGACAATTTGGCATAAGCGGGCGGCTGAATTTTCTCCCCTTCACCAATATAATTCGGTGTGTGAGTGTAGGTGGGCGTTTGCCCCATTCCCAGCACTTTATCGGTAATAATGTCTCGTTGCAGTGCGAGGTTTAACGCTTTACGCACCCGTATATCATTAAACGGTGCTTTGGCATTATTAAACGCATAGAAGTAGGTGGCAATGGTACGGGTGGTGTGGAGTTGATCGGCTAATTCTGCCTTGAGTTTGGGGTAAAGATCGGCAGGAATGCTGGTGCTTGTCATATCCAAATCGTTGGCTCGGTAGCGCGCGACATCGGCATTGGCAGACGCAAGTGAAAGCAAGGTCGCTTTGTTGATCACCGTTTCTTTGTCGTTCCAATAGTGAGTATTGCGCGTAAAGACCAATTTTTCGTTTAGCACTCGCTCGGCAAGCGTGTAAGCGCCATTGCCGACAAAATGCCCGACCTCAACCCATTTATCGCCAAATCTGTTCACGCTCGCTTTATGTATCGGCACAAGGGCGTGAGACACTAACATTGCAGGCAAATACGGCACGGGCAAGCTTAAATTGAGCTGTAAAGTGTGAGCGTCTAAGGCTTGAATACCCAGTTCGGTGGGAGATTTTTTACCGTTGATGATGTCGGTAGCGTGGTTGAGTTTGAGCTTTTCAAGGTAACTCGCATAGGGTGAGGCAGTTTTAGGATCGGCTAACCGTTGCCACGCATACACAAAATCATCGGCAGAAAGCGGATCGCCGTTAGACCATTTTGCCTCTCTAAGTTTAAATGTCCACTGGGTAAAATCCTCGTTGCTGTGCCATTCTGTTGCCGTACCTGCTTGGATATTGCCCAATTGATTTCGAACCACTAGCCCTTCAAACAGTTGGCGGATAATCACCGCTTCGGGAATACCTTCCACTTTATGCGGATCGAGTGAGGCAGGTTCTGCGCCGTTGTTAATCACAATTTCCTGCTTGGCTCTCAGCTTAACCCCCTCAGGCACAACAGCAGCGGTGGCAGATTGCCCCGCGATAAGCAGAGTCAGTGTCGTCAGTAAAAATGTTGTCTTTTTCATTCGTTCGCTCCTGTTAGTGTTATAATTTGTTCAATAAACTAGCACAAAAGTTAATTTAATGTAAACAGAAATGATGCCTATGAAAAAAGTCCTTTTAACCGGCTTTGAGCCGTTTAACCACGAACCGATCAATCCCTCTTGGGAAGTAGCAAAAGTGGTCGCAGAACAGAGTGAGAATGTAGTGGCTGTACAACTGCCCTGCGCGTTTGACCGTGCTTTAACCGAACTGTTCGCCAACATTGAAGCTATTCAGCCCGATGTCGTGATCTGTATCGGGCAGGCAGGGGGTGTAGCGAATTTACAAATAGAGCGGGTAGCAATCAACTTAAATGATGCAACCATTCCCGATAACGCAGGGCAACAGCCGATTGATACGGCGGTTGTGCCGAATGCCCCGAACGCCTATTTTGCTACGCTTCCTTGCAAAGCGATTGTACAAGCGCTCAAAACCGCCGGCATACCTGCCGCATTATCGCTATCGGCAGGGAGCTATGTGTGCAACCACACGATGTTCGGGCTATTGGATTATTTGGCGAAAAATGCCCCGAACTGCCGAGGCGGTTTTATCCATATTCCATTTTTATTGGAACAGGGGGTACGACACCGAAACGCGCCGACAATGGCACTGGATACCTTAGTGCAAGGGATTCAAATCGCTATTCAAACAACGTTAACCAAAGAGACCGATCTCCACATAGCCGACGGTGCGATTTACTGATTTACACAAAACCAAAATAAAAAGACCGCTTGCAAGCGGTCTTTTTTGAAGCATTTTTTGCAAATTAAGCGTTGAGATGCCCTTTGATGAAATCAAGGATCTGATCTTTAGCGATCATCTGTTTTTCACCGTGGCGGCGGTTTTTGTACTCAATTTCGCCGTTGTCGAGGTTTTTCTCGCCGATGACGATCATATGCGGCACGCCGATCAATTCCATATCGGCAAACATCACGCCCGGACGCTCTTTGCGATCGTCAAAAATCACCTCTACCCCTTGGGAGCGTAAAGTGCGGTACAGTTCCTCGGCAAACGCCTGCACTTTTTCTGATTTGTGCATATTCATCGGCACAATCGCGACCGTAAAGGGTGCAATTTCATCGGTCGGCCAAATAATGCCGCGTTCGTCGTAGTGCTGCTCAATTGCGGCAGCGATCACACGGGTTACGCCGATGCCGTAGCAGCCCATAATTAAGGTTTGCGGACGACCGTCTTCGCCTTGTACAGTCGCATTCATCGCTTGGGAATATTTATCGCCGAGCTGGAAAATATGCCCGACTTCGATCCCCCGTTTGATTTGCAACGTACCTTTGCCGTCCGGACTCGGATCGCCCTCGACCACATTGCGTAAATCCGCCACTTTTGGCAAGGCAACATCCCGTTCCCAGTTCACGTTGAAATAGTGTTTTCCGTCAATATTTGCGCCCGCACCAAAATCGCTCATTAAGGCTACGGAACGGTCAATAATCATCGGAATATTGAGATTTACCGGCCCGAGCGAACCAACGCCCGCCCCGATTTTTGCCTTAATCTCTGCTTCATCGGCAAAGGCAAACGGCTCGGCAACTTCCGCCAGTTTGGTGGCTTTGATTTCATTTAAGTCGTGATCGCCACGCACGATTAACGCAACAAGCGGTTGGTTTTCGTCCGATCCTTTCACAATCAGGGTTTTAACCGTTTTTTCGATTGGCAAACTAAATTGTTCGACCAATTCCGCAATGGTTTTTGCATTCGGCGTATCCACCAATTCCAGTGCTTTCGTAGGGGCTTGACGTTCTCCCACGGCAATTGCTTCGGCGAGTTCAATATTCGCCGCATAGTTGGATTCGGTCGAGAATACCACGTCATCTTCACCGCTTTGGGCTAATACTTGGAACTCGTGCGAGGCACTGCCGCCGATCGAGCCGGTATCCGCTGCAACCGGGCGGAAATCCAACCCTAAGCGGCTGAAAATATTGCTGTAAGTTTGGTGCATTACGTCATAGGTTTCTTGCAACGATTCGCGGCTGGTGTGGAACGAGTACGCGTCTTTCATTAAAAACTCACGCCCGCGCATTACCCCGAAACGTGGACGTACTTCGTCACGGAATTTGGTTTGAATTTGGTATAAATTGAGCGGCAATTGGCGGTATGAGCTGATTTCACGGCGGACTAAATCGGTAATCACCTCTTCGTGTGTCGGGCCAAGCACAAAGGCACGGTTGCCGCGGTCGTTAAACCGTAATAACTCGGGGCCGTAGTCGTCCCAACGTTGCGATTCCACCCATAAATCCGCCGGCTGTACCACCGGCATTTCCACTTCCAGCGCGCCGGATTTATCCATTTCTTCACGGATAATGTTTTCCACTTTTTTCAATACCCGCAAACCCGTCGGTAACCAGTTGTATAAACCGGAAGCGAGGGGGCGGATCATTCCGGCACGCAGCATCAGTTGGTGGCTGACTACTTGGGCATCATTCGGGGTTTCTTTTAAGGTTGAGAATAAATATTGGCTTGTACGCATTGTGTGTCCTGTTTCATCAAATTAAAAATGCCGTATAAATTCGGAAAATCGGCTTATTCTAAAACAAAATGAGCGAGGATCGGCAAACAATTTTCGCATTTGCAAAAAATTTGCCGCATCTGACCGCTTGTATCGGGAAATCAAGCCAAAATTGGCGTTCGATCAAAAATCCCCTATGGATAATTTGCCGTCTTCTGTGGTAGAATGCGGTCGCTTTTTCGCTCCGCTGCTGAGCAAAACGATTTAGTTCAGGTGTGGGGAAAAGCGTAATCTGGTTTGACTTCTGCCAAAAGAGGTTGAATTTAGAGGAATTTTCTTTACACTGTTTAACTCTCGCATTTAGGCGAATTTTACATAGGAAACACAAAATGAGCATTGAAGAACGCGTAAAAAAAATCATCGTTGATCAATTAGGTGCTAAAGCGGAAGATGTGAAACCTGAAGCTTCATTCATTGAAGATTTAGGCGCAGATTCACTTGACACTGTTGAGCTTGTGATGGCTTTAGAAGAAGAATTCGATATCGAAATTCCTGATGAAGAAGCAGAAAAAATCACAACCGTTCAATCTGCGATTGACTACGTACAAAACAATCAATAATTTATGCGTAAATTTGAGGTGGCAATAGCCACCTTTTTTATTGCCTGCTATTTTCGCTTTTCTTTCCGATCTTTTCCCGCTATAATCCGCAACAAATTTTCGAAACGAAAGATAAATCATCAATAAATATGTCGAAACGAAACACACAACAGCGCCGCCAATTCATTGCTAATTTAGTGCAGTCTGAAGGCGAAGTGAGTGTGGAGCACTTATCCAACCTGTTTGAAACCTCTGAAGTAACGATCCGCAAAGATTTAACCGCCCTAGAAGAAAGCGGTTTTTTACTGCGTCGTTACGGCGGTGCTATCAAAATGCCGTCCGAGTTGAATGATGAAACGCAAGAAAAACTTTCGAAACAAAAGTTAGCCATCGCTCAAACAGCGCTCCGACAGATACGGGATCACAACCGTATCATCATTGACAGCGGCAGCACAACGGGGGCATTAGTCAAACTGCTCGATCAAACCGGATTGGTGGTGATGACTAACTCCCTCGCCCTCGCCAATGAATTGACCGCTTTGGAGTGCGAACCGACCGTGTTGATGACCGGCGGCACTTGGGACGCCCGCTCCGAATCCTTTCAGGGCAAAGTCGCAGAAAAAGTGTTGCGTTCTTACGATTTCGATCAACTGTTTATCGGCGCAGACAGCCTCGATCTCGCACGGGGTACAACTACCTTTAACGAGTTAGTCGGGCTAAGTCAAGTAATGGCGGACGTTTCCCGTGAGGTGATCGTGTTGATCGAATCCCAAAAAATCGGGCGAAAAATGCCCAATATCGAACTTGAATGGCAACAAATCGACAAACTGATTACCGATGATGAGTTGTCTGACGAAGTGAAATCCTGTCTCGAACAGCAAGGGGTGAAGGTGATTATCGCAAAAAACAGCGAAAATCCGCCCGCTTGTTAATCTATTTTAATTTTATAAAGGAAAAGCAATTATGTGTGGAATTGTCGGCGCAGTCGCGCAACGTGATGTCGCAGAAATTTTAGTGGACGGTTTACACCGTTTAGAATATCGGGGTTACGACTCCGCAGGGGTGGCGGTGCTGAATGCCGACCACGAACTGCAAATTGTCCGCCGAGTCGGCAAGGTAAAAGCCTTAGACGATGCCCTAGCACAATCGCCGATTTTAGGCGGGACGGGTATTGCCCACACCCGCTGGGCGACCCACGGCGAGCCGTCCGAAACCAATGCTCACCCGCACCGTTCCGGCAACATTGCGGTGGTACACAACGGTATCATCGAAAACTATGAGGAATTGCGAGAAACCCTGCAACAACGGGGCTACGTTTTCCAATCCCAAACCGATACGGAAGTGATTGCGCATTTAGTCGAATGGGAACTCCGTTCTGCCGATACGCTATTGGAAGCAGTACAAAAAACCGTTGTACAACTGCGTGGTGCTTACGGTACGGTGGTAATGAACCAAAACGAGCCGGAACATTTGGTGGTGGCTCGCTCCGGCAGCCCGTTAGTGATCGGCTTGGGAATGGGCGAAAACTTCCTCGCCTCCGACCCGCTGGCACTGCTTAGCGTTACCCGCCGTTTCATCTACCTTGAAGAAGGCGATGTGGCTGAAATCAGCCGCCGCAGTGTCGAGATTTACGATCAAAATGGCAGTAAAGTCGAACGAGCTATCCACGAGGGTAACTTTGAAGCCGATGCGGCGGATAAAGGCCCATACCGCCACTATATGCAAAAAGAGATTTTTGAGCAGCCGGTGGCGATCCGCAATACCCTTGAAGGTCGTATTCACAATGACAAAGTAGTGATTGATGCTATCGGCAAAGACGCAGAGGCTATCCTAAAACGCGTTGAGCATATTCAAATTGTGGCGTGCGGTACGTCTTATAATGCGGGTATGGTTGCACGTTATTGGTTTGAGTCGATTGCAGGGGTAAGCTGCGATGTGGAAATAGCCTCCGAGTTCCGTTATCGCAAATTTGTTACCCGCCCGAACAGCTTATTGATCACACTTTCTCAATCCGGCGAAACGGCAGATACCTTGGCGGCATTACGTTTAGCGAAAGAGTCGGGCTATATGTCGGCAATGACAATTTGTAACGTGGCAAGCTCGTCCCTTGTACGCGAATCGGATTTCGCTTTTATGACAAAAGCGGGCGTCGAAATCGGCGTAGCATCAACTAAAGCGTTCACCACCCAATTAACCTGTTTATTGTTGTTAAACGTAGCGCTTGGTCGCTTAAAAGGCACAGTCAGTGAAGCGCAGGAACAGCATATTGTTCAAGTCTTACAACGCCTGCCAACACAAATTGAAAGTGCATTAGTATTTGATAAAGCGATCGAAAAACTGTCCGAAGATTTTGCGGACAAGCACCACACACTGTTCCTCGGACGTGGTGAGTTTTACCCAATCGCGATGGAATCGGCATTAAAGCTCAAAGAGATTTCCTATATTCACGCCGAAGCCTATGCCGCCGGTGAATTAAAACACGGCCCGCTTGCGCTGATTGACAGCGATATGCCAGTGATTGTCGTTGCGCCGGAAAATGATCTGTTGGAAAAAGTGAAATCGAATATTGAAGAGGTGCGGGCAAGAGGCGGGCAGCTTTATGTGTTCGCCGATCACGATGCCGGCTTTAGCGAAAGCGAAGGCTTTAAGACGGTGGTCTGCCCGAAAGTGGACGAAGTTACCGCCCCGATTTTCTACACCGTGCCGTTACAGTTACTCTCTTACCATATCGCCCTGATTAAAGGCACTGATGTGGATCAACCGAGAAACTTAGCCAAAGCAGTTACGGTAGAATAATTTCAACACGAAAAAGGGGACGAGACCGCCCCCTTTGTTTTGACTATTTTATGCCACTAATTGAGTTGGCGGTGATGTTTCATCTGGCGTATCCGAATCATATTTCGGGCTTTTACCATATTTATTTGTGTGTGGTTGCCCGTCTTTAAAAATAAGCCATAAGCTAAAAATGAGATAAACAGCAATCATAATAAAATAGAAAATACCAAATATAATTAGACCGCTTGAATCTCCAGAACCTTCAAAATTGGCAAATAGAATGATCAGGGAAATAATCAAGCCTAATAGAAATGGAGAAAGTTGCCACCAACCTGAATAGCCTAAATCGTGCAAACGGCGTGTGGTAACACTGATATTTGCAATAAATAGTATTAAGGTGAAGAGACCAAAAATAGTGCTAAGCACCAGACTTATACCTTCTAGGTTTAAGTATTTACTAGCTTCTTGAATAATACCTAAAGCCAGTTGTATCAAGAAATTTATCAAAATAAACCACCCATACTCTCTACGTCTAGCACGGTCTTTGAAATTAAAACTGTTTTTCAGGGCATAAATAAACCAATTCATTTTTCTCTCCTTTTGCAAGCGGTCAGTTGAAGTGAAAAGTGTGCAAAGTGTAGCATAATTCGCCAATCTTGGTTGTTATCTTTGCACAGATCGGGGAAAATAGTCGCCATTTTTCAAAGATAAAGAGAATAGAATGTCTTTAAACGATTACCCACAACAAGTGAATAAAAGACGCACCTTTGCGATTATTTCTCACCCCGATGCCGGTAAAACCACCATTACCGAAAAAGTCTTGCTCTACGGCAATGCCATTCAAAAAGCCGGTTCGGTCAAAGGCAAGGGTTCAACCGCTCACGCTAAATCTGACTGGATGGAAATGGAAAAACAACGGGGAATTTCCATTACCACCTCCGTGATGCAATTCCCCTATAACGATTGCCTTGTAAATCTGTTGGACACACCGGGGCACGAAGACTTTTCGGAAGATACCTACCGCACCCTCACCGCCGTCGATAGCTGCCTAATGGTGATTGACTCGGCAAAAGGGGTTGAAGAGCGCACGATTAAATTGATGGAAGTTACCCGCCTGCGTGATACCCCGATTTTAACCTTTATGAACAAGCTCGACCGTGATATTCGTGATCCGATGGAATTATTGGACGAAGTGGAAAGCGTGCTGAAGATCCGCTGTGCGCCAATCACTTGGCCTATCGGCTGCGGCAAATTGTTCAAAGGCGTTTACCACCTTGCCAAAGACGAAACCTATCTTTACCAAAGCGGGCAGGGGCATACAATTCAAGATGTCCGCATTGTCAAAGGGTTAAACAGTGCCGAGCTTGATGATGCGGTCGGCAGCGATCTTGCCCAGCAACTGCGTGATGAACTGGAATTAGTGCAAGGGGCGAGCAATGAATTTGAGTTGGACGCATTCTTAAAAGGCGAACTCACGCCGGTCTTCTTCGGCACGGCGCTTGGCAATTTCGGGGTAGATCATTTCCTAGACGGTTTAACGGCGTGGTCGCCTGCCCCGCAAGACCGCCAAGCCGATGTGCGTAGCGTAGCCGCCAGCGAAGAAAAATTCAGCGGCTTTGTGTTCAAAATTCAAGCCAATATGGATCCGAAACATCGGGATCGGGTGGCGTTTATGCGTGTCGTTTCGGGCAAATATGAAAAGGGAATGAAGCTCAAACACGTTCGGATCGGCAAAGAGGTGGTCATTTCCGATGCACTCACCTTTATGGCGGGCGACCGTGCTCACGCCGAAGAAGCCTACGCCGGCGATATTATCGGCTTACACAATCACGGCACGATCCAAATCGGCGATACCTTCACGCAAGGCGAGAACCTTAAATTTACCGGTATTCCCAACTTTGCGCCGGAGCTATTCCGCCGCATTCGCCTAAAAGATCCACTCAAACAGAAACAACTGCTAAAAGGATTGGTACAGCTTTCTGAAGAAGGGGCGGTGCAAGTGTTCCGCCCGTTAATTAACAACGATTTAATCGTGGGCGCGGTTGGGGTGTTACAGTTTGATGTGGTCGTGTCCCGCTTAAAAACCGAGTACAACGTAGAGGCGATTTACGAAACGGTAAATGTGGCAACTGCCCGCTGGGTTGAGTGCAATGATGCGAAAAAATTTGAGGAATTTAAACGCAAAAACGAACAGAATTTAGCCTTAGACGGTGGCGATAACCTCACCTATATTGCGCCGACAATGGTTAATCTCAACCTTGCCCAAGAGCGTTATCCGGACGTTACCTTCTTTAAAACACGGGAACACTAATACGCAAGCGGTCAGTTTTCACAGAAAATTTGCAAAAACACGAATATAAATGTTGATACATTGCAGGGAGGCAGAACGCGCGTCCGCAGACCATCACTGCAAATTTTCCCCTTAAACCGACCGCTTGTCAGACAAAATAAGGAACACAAATGAGCGAACAAATTTACGGTATCCACGCCGTTAAAGCATTCTTAGACAATGCGCCGGAACGTTTAATCGAGGTCTTCGTCCTAAAAGGGCGGGAAGATAAACGCCTTACCCCGCTACTCACGGCGCTGCAACGCTACGGCATTGCAGTGCAACAGGTGAACCGTCAAACCTTGGACAATAAAGCTCAAGGCGAGGTACATCAAGGGATCATCGCCCGCATTATGCCCGCTAAAGAACTGAACGAAAATGATTTGGATACGATTTTAGCCGCCAAATCTGCGCCATTGTTGCTTATTTTAGACGGGGTAACTGATCCGCATAATTTAGGGGCGTGTTTACGCACAGCCGATGCGGCAGGGGTTGATGCCGTGATTGTGCCAAAAGACAAATCTGCCCAACTGACCGCCACCGCCCGCAAAGTGGCGTGCGGTGCAGCCGAAACGATGCCGCTGATCAGGGTAACCAACCTCGCCCGTACAATGCGGGAATTACAGGCTCGCCAGATTTGGATTGTCGGCACAGCAGGCGAAGCCAGCGAAAACCTATATCAAACGAAATTAAACGGTGCAATTGCATTGGTGATGGGCGCAGAGGGCGAAGGAATGCGGCGACTCACCCGCGAACATTGCGATCAATTAGTCAGTATCCCAATGGCAGGTTCGGTATCGTCCTTAAATGTGTCCGTTGCCACCGGTGTCTGCCTGTTTGAGATTGTCCGCCAACGCACCGCAAGCTAAACCGCCTTAAGAAATATGATGGCTCGCTACGCACAACATAAAAATGGAGGCGTACTAAACGCCCTCTATAAACCATTGAAATGAGAGATATTAGACACACTCTGTATATCGCTACGACCGAAATAAAATCTCCGTGTTTGCAACTGCTACACAATTTCGTAAAAAAAGCGGGCAAACTACCCGCTTTTTGCAATATTATGTAGCAGTTGCACAAAGTTGTTTTTTTGTTCACTCGTAGGGACACACTGCGTGTGTCCGGATTTTAACCTATTGAAATAATTTGATTTTTACAAAGGACACACGCAGTGTGTCCCTACATTCTGTTAAAATGTCTATTCTTGTGCATTTGCTATATAATATCGGCTTTTTGTACTCTTTCACAATAGATTGTTTAACGGTATTTATCCAAAAACTTATAGTAATTCGTGCCGATTTTCAGTGCCATTTTTTTCACAAAATGCCCACCGAACAGGCTTGGGATTTTCAGATTTTCAAATACTGCTAACCGCTCGTCATTCCCCTCAATCGCTTCGGCAATAATGCGTCCTGCCAAACCGGTCAGTGCTACGCCGTGTCCGGAGAACCCTTGTGCAAAATAAATATTAGGTTGAGTGCGCCCAAAGTGCGGCGCAGAGTTGATCGTCATATCAATCGGGCCGCCCCAACCGTAATCAATTTTGACATCTTCCAACTGCGGAAACACATCCAGCATATTCCGCCGCATTTTTGCCACCATATCAACATTGGTGCTGGAATCGCTCCCGAAAAGGAGACGATTATCGGCACTCAAGCGGTAGTAATCCAAGAAAATATTGTTATCGCACACCGACATTCCGTTGTTGATGACCGAGTCGGCGAGGGCTTGACTTAGAGGTTCAGTCGCAATAATAAAACTTTCAACCGGTAAAATTTTGCGCGCCAGCTTACCGCTAATGTGCTTATTCGATTTGGCATCAATGTAGGCATTGGTGGCTAACACCACATTTTGTGCGGTAATCACACTTTCCGGTGTTGTAATTTTGACCGACTTACCGCAAGGCTCTAATTTGAGTGCGGGGGTATGTTCATAGATTTTTACCCCTAATTTAAGACAGGCTTGGGCTAAACCTAAGCAATAGTTGAGCGGGTGCAGATGACCCGATTGGCTGTCAAACAAGCCACCGCAGTAAATACGGCTGCCAACGTGCTGCTCGACTTTGGTTTTATCCCATAGCTGCATATGTTGGTAGCCAAAGATATTGCGACTGGCTTGTTCAATCGCAATCAGGTCGTCTAGTCGGCGTTCATTTAACGCAAGGGTGGCGTAGCCCCGCTGCCAATCGCACTGAATTTGGTATTTTTTGATGCGCTCATCAATAATATCAAGCGCTTCGAGGGACATTTCCCATAACTTACGGGCATTCTCCAAGCCGATTTGCGCAATATATTCATCAATGCCGTCTTCAAAGCCGTTAATGGCTTGCCCGCCGCTGCGTCCGGATGCCCCAAAACCGACCCTCGCCCCTTCAATAACCACTACCTCTTTGCCTTTTTCCGCCAACTCTAAGGCTGCCGAAAGGCCTAAAAAACCGCCGCCGATAATACACACTTGCGTATGGCAATCTTGGGTTAAATTCGGCAGTTGAAAATGAATATTTCGGGTATCGGAATAGTAAGTTCGGATATGTTCTTGATGTGCAAAGGTCAGCATAAAATTCGCTTGATGAAATCTTATTTGAGAAACTGTTGAACGATAAGATCTGATATTTGAAATGGCGCACCCGAGAGGATTCGAACCTCTGACCGCTCGGTTCGTAGCCGAGTACTCTATCCAGCTGAGCTACGGGTGCAGATTTGGGAGAAACAGTGTATTGACTTTATTATGTTGGAACACCATTAAAATGGCGCACCCGAGAGGATTCGAACCTCTGACCGCTCGGTTCGTAGCCGAGTACTCTATCCAGCTGAGCTACGGGTGCGTGATAAAGTAAATGGCGGTGAGAGAGGGATTCGAACCCTCGATGGAGCTTTTTAACCCCATACTCCCTTAGCAGGGGAGCGCCTTCAGCCTGCTCGGCCATCTCACCACTCACTGTGTCTGTGGGCGTGCATATTACTAGGTTCGCAAAATAAGTCAAATTTTTTTTTGAAAAAAAGTAATGATTGGACAGTTCCTAGTCAGAATGATGCCTTTTGCAACATTTGCATACAGCCTATACCAAAAACAAAAGGCCGGGATTTCTCCACAGCCTTTTTGCTTCACTAACAATTAGCGAGAGGCGTGCTCAAGCGACACTTCCGGATCCGGCTGCTTGGTGATGCGGTTACGCAAATCGCGGCGGATCACCTCGATCGTCCAGAACCAAAAAATATGCCCGACCAATTCGGAAATATGCTCATACAATGGCCACTCTGCTACCGGCGGCGTTAAACCTAATGCCGGAAAGGTAATATAATGCACGCAGATGTTTGCAATAATTCCTGCGCCGATGCCTTGCCAAAATTTGATTTTCGGGAAAATTTCCGCCACGACGCAATACCCGATAGCAAAAACCAATGAAAAAATCATATGGGTTACACCAATCCAGTTAAAAGCGTGGTCGGCAAACATAAACGCCTCTTCAGTCGGGTCAATCCCGATATAATCACGCAAAAAAACGTGTGGTGGGTTTAAGAAGGCACGGGAACATACTTCAATCGCTTGCGAAGGGTCTTGACAGGCTGCGGCAAAAAAATCAAACGGGCTGCGTGGCGGAAACGGGTGCTCCGCTCCCCATTTCACAAACGCCGAAATAATACCGGCAATCACACCAATAAAAATCGCCAAGCCATAACGGCGGCGAGCAGGATCAGTTTGTTGTAATAGGCTCATAAGCTACCTTTTGAATGAAAAATTAAATAAATTTAGCGTTTGAAATAATCATCAAACAGCGTGTATTTTGACGCTATGCACTCGAAATATCAAAAAAATCTGCCTCACGCACCGAGTTAATTTGATCCAAATCAAAAAGCATCTCACTTCCCCACCTCGACATCGTTAAATTTCACAATGCAAACGTTTGCGTTATCCGTTATAATTAACGCCAAATTTCTATTTTTCATCTACGGAATCATCAAATGACTGTACAAACTTTTCGCGGCTCACCTGCCCTTTCCGCATTTCGTTTAACCCAGCTTTCCCATACTTTCGAAAAACAGCAATTACCGGTGAAATCCGTTTATGCCGAGTATTTGCATTTTGTGGCGTTAAACCGACCGCTTGCAGCAGACGAAACCGTTAAAATTCAAGAACTTTTACACTACGGGCCAACCCTTGAAGAGCACGAACCGACCGGATTTTGCCTCATCGTTACCCCGCGTATCGGCACGATTTCTTCGTGGTCGTCCAAAGCAACCGATATCGCCCATAATTGCGGATTAACCGCCGTTGATCGCATTGAGCGTGGCTTGGCGTACTACTTTGATTTTTCCGCTCAACCGACTGCCGAGCAACTCGACACCTTAAAAGGTTTGCTACATGACCGAATGTTAGAAACCGTATTAGATGCCCCTGAACAAGCCGATGCGCTCTTTGCTCAACAAGAGCCGAAACCGTTCACCTGTGTGGATATTCTGAACGGGGGACGCAAAGCCTTAGAAGTGGCGAATGTCGAATTAGGTTTGGCACTTGCCGAAGATGAAATTGATTATTTGGTGGAAAACTTTACCGCACTGGACCGTAATCCACACGATATTGAGCTGTATATGTTCGCCCAAGCCAACTCGGAGCATTGCCGCCACAAAATTTTCAATGCAGACTGGACGATCGACGGCAAAAAACAGGATAAATCCCTCTTCAAAATGATTAAAAATACCTTCGAGAAAACCCCTGATTATGTACTTTCCGCCTACAAAGACAATGCGGCAGTGATGGAAGGCTCAACGGTCGGGCGTTTCTTCCCCGACCAAGACGGGCAATACCGCTATCATAATGAAGATGCGCATATTTTGATGAAAGTGGAAACCCACAATCACCCGACTGCTATCTCACCATTTCCGGGGGCGGCAACCGGTTCGGGCGGCGAAATCCGTGATGAGGGCGCAACGGGGCGAGGCGCAAAACCGAAAGCCGGCTTAACCGGTTTTTCCGTGTCCAACCTACTTGTACCGAACTTTGAGCAGCCGTGGGAAAATCCAATGAGCAAGCCGAACCGTATCGCCTCTGCGTTGGATATTATGATCGAAGGCCCGCTCGGCGGAGCCGCATTCAACAATGAATTTGGTCGCCCTGCATTGCTCGGCTATTTCCGTACCTATGAAGAAAAAGTAAACAGCTTCGGCGGCGAGGAAGTGCGTGGCTACCACAAACCGATTATGCTGGCGGGCGGGATCGGCAATATCCGTGCCGAACACGTTCAAAAAGGCGAAATTCCGGTTGGGGCAAAATTGATTGTCCTAGGTGGGCCGGCAATGAACATCGGCTTAGGTGGCGGGGCTGCGTCCTCAATGGCATCGGGCAAATCGAAAGAAGATTTGGATTTTGCTTCCGTTCAACGTGAAAATCCGGAAATGGAACGCCGCTGCCAAGAGGTGATCGACCGCTGCTGGCAAATGGGCGAAGATAACCCGATTCTATTTATCCACGATGTCGGGGCGGGTGGTTTGTCCAACGCAATGCCGGAATTAGTTCACGACGGTGAACGGGGCGGTAAATTTGAGCTGCGTGATATTCTCTGCGATGAAAAAGGAATGTCGCCGCTCGAAATTTGGTGTAACGAATCTCAAGAACGCTATGTGTTAGCCGTTTCACCGGACAAATTACCTCTATTCACCGAAATCTGTGAGCGTGAGCGTGCCTGCTTTGCCGTGATCGGCGAAGCGACCGAAGAAAAGCACCTCACTCTGCACGATAACCACTTTGACAATAACCCGATCGATTTGCCGATGAACGTATTGCTCGGTAAAACCCCGAAAATGCACCGTGAAGTTTCGTCAAAAACCGTGCAAAACCCACCGCTTGCAACGGAAGAGATCAACTTAAAAGAGGCGTTCCACCGTGTGTTACGCTTACCGGTTGTGGCGGAAAAAACCTTCTTAATCACCATTGGCGACCGCTCGGTAACAGGAATGGTAGCACGGGATCAAATGGTCGGCCCGTGGCAAATCCCAGTCGCAGACTGCGGGGTAACAACATCCAGCCTCGACAGCTACCACGGCGAAGCAATGTCAATGGGCGAACGGGCACCGGTTGCCTTATTAGACTTCGGAGCATCTGCACGTTTAGCGGTTGCCGAGGCAATCACCAATATTGCTGCAACCGACATTGGCGACATTAAACGGATTAAACTCTCGGCAAACTGGATGTCGGCAGCAGGACACGCCGGCGAAGATGCAGGGCTTTACGAAGCAGTGAAAGCTGTCGGCGAAGAACTTTGCCCAACCCTCGGCATCACCATTCCGGTGGGTAAAGACTCAATGTCAATGAAAACCACTTGGACGGAAAACGGCGAACAAAAAACCGTTACCGCCCCGCTCTCATTGGTGATCAGTGCCTTTGCCCGTGTGGAAGACGTTCGCAAAACCGTTACCCCGCAATTACGCACCGATAAAGGCGCAACTCGTCTATTGTTAATCGACCTCGGCGAAGGCAAAAACCGCTTGGGCGCAACCGCCTTGGCGCAAGTGTATAAACAACTGGGCGACAAACCGGCAGACGTAGTCAATGCCGATACGTTGAAAAACTTCTTCAACGCAATGCAAGTCCTTGTTTCACAACAGAAATTACTTGCCTATCACGACCGTTCGGACGGCGGTTTAATCACTACGCTCGCCGAAATGGCATTTGCAGGACACTGCGGAGTGGAAGTGGACATCAGCGCCTTAGGCGATGACGACTTGGGCGTACTGTTCAATGAAGAATTAGGCGCAGTGATTCAAGTGGCTGACAGTGAATTAACCGCCGTGCGTGATGTGCTACAAGCGCATAATCTGATTGCCCATACCAAAGAATTGGGGGCAGTGGTGGCGGAAGATCGCTTTGAAATTGCCCGCGGCACGCGCAAATTACTTAGCGAAAAACGCTCCGAATTGCGTGGAATTTGGGCGGAATTGACCCACCAAATGCAGCGTTTGCGTGATAATCCGGAATGTGCCGATGAAGAGTTTGAAACGAAAAAAGATCCGCATAACAAAGGGTTATCTGCCCATTTAACCTACGACATTAACGAAGATATTTGCGCCCCGTTTATCAACAAAGGGGTCAAACCGACGATTGCTATCTTACGTGAACAGGGCGTAAACAGCCATTATGAAATGGCAGCGGCGTTTGACCGTGCCGGCTTTAATGCGATTGACGTGCATATGAGCGACCTCATCGCAGGCAGACGAAATCTGAAAGATTTCAATGCGTTAGTCGCTTGTGGCGGCTTCTCATACGGCGATGTACTTGGCGCAGGCGGCGGCTGGGCGAAATCCATTTTGTTTAACCCAATGTTGCGTGATCAGTTTAGCCAATTCTTCGCCAACCCGAATACCCTTGCCCTCGGTGTATGTAACGGCTGCCAAATGGTCTCAAACCTTGCGGAAATTATTCCGGGCACGGAAAATTGGCCTCGCTTTGTGCGTAATAAATCGGAACGCTTTGAAGCGCGGGTCGGCTTGGTGAAAATCAACGACACCCACTCACACTGGTTCGCCGGAATGGCAGGCTCACATATGCCTATTGCTGTCAGCCACGGCGAAGGACGGGTGGAGTTCAAGCGGTCAGATCAGCTTGCGAATTTGCAAAAACAGAACTTGGTGATTGCGCAATACATTGACAATAACCTGCAACCAACCGAAGTTTACCCGGCCAACCCGAACGGTTCGGTACAGGGCATTACCGCTATCGGCAACGCAGACGGACGAGTCGCCATTATGATGCCACACCCAGAGCGTGTGTTCCGCACCGTCAGCAACTCTTGGCACCCGGAAAACTGGAAAGAAGACGGCGCTTGGATGCGGTTATTTAGAAATGCGAGAGTAGCGTTGAATTAGCCCTGATACAAGTTGTTTTAAATATAAATAAAATTATTTTATATGGAAATTAGCCATGAATAAAGTTACAAAAATAAATCATCCAATAATTGAAGCTTATGTGAGAAATTTCATTTATCAACATGAGATAGGAGAACCATACTCACTAGATCAACATACCATCTTTGAAAAATACATAAATAGCTTAATACTAGCTAGATACACGAATGATCCTAATGCTACTTATGAAGATATGGATACAGGAACAGCTTTTGGTATTGATGGTATTGCAATTTTTATTGCCGATAGATTAGTAACTAATATTGATGATATTGATTCTATTATAGAAAGCACCAAAAAATTTGATGTAGAATTCTTTTTTACTCAAATTAAAACATCTAGCCAATATAATCGCAATGAAATAGGAGATTTTCTTAAAGGTATACGTAGATTTTTTAACTTTGATACATGTTCAATAAAAGAGCTAGAATCTTTTTGGGAAGTAGCAAAATACATTTACTCAAAAAGTTCGAAATTCAAAAATCAACCATCATTACACATGAAGTTTATATGTCTATCTCCAAAAGAAATAGATCTGAAAGATGTACATCTGAAAGATGAGTTAGATATAGGTATTAATGGGCTTAATGATCTTAATTTATTTGATGAAGTTGTAATGCCAGAATTCATTGGGATAAAAGAGATTATGACTTTACACTCTAAGGTTACCTCCGAACTAGAAGTGTCGATTACATTAACAAAACAGCCTATTCCGTATCCTAAAGATCCAGATAATAAAGTAAAAAGTGGATATTATGGATTAATCAAATTAGAGGAGTTTATTAAAATTTTAACGGAAGAAGAAGATAATAAGCTTTCTCTAAGAAAGAGAATTTTCGATGATAATATAAGATATTACTTAGGTTCTAATGAGAAAATAGAAGTAAACTCTAATATGAAAACACAACTATTAGATAAAAAAAGTTATTTGTTTGGACTATTAAACAATGGGATAACAATTATTTGTGATGAAATAAAATTGAATTCCGAAGAACTAACTCTAACAAATTATCAAATAGTAAATGGATGTCAAACTAGTAATGTAATTTTTGAATCCCTTTCTCAAATCAGTAATAAGGATGAAATATATTTGCCTATAAGGTTAATTGCAACAGAAGATGAAGATACTAAACATAAAATTATCAAGGCAACTAACAGCCAGACAGAATTAAAGCCTGAGCAGCTAGCTGCTTTATCTTCGGTACAAAAAGCACTAGAAGAATTCTACAATACTAAAAGAATTTCAAATAAGTTTGATTTATACTATGAACGAAGAACTGAACAATATAGGGATGATAGTATACAAAAAACTAAGATAGTAAATATACCATCTCAAATAAAATCCGCATCTGCATTATTTTTTGATTTACCTCATGAGGTTTCTGGACAATATGGTAAAGTAGAAAAAAGAACTAGAGGTCTATTATTTAAAGATAGCGATATAAATTATTTAAATCCATACTATGTAAGTGGATTAGCTTGGTATAGAGTAGACAGGTTTATCCAAAATAATGAGTTGGGGAAAAAATATAGAAGAGCAAGATGGCATATTATTATGTTAATAAAATACTATTTATGTAATAGTGATAGTATTGAAAATAAAATTGATAAAAGATCTAATCAAAATAGTGAAACCATTGAACAATATTTACTTGATGAAACAAAATGTAACGAAACTCTAAATGGTATATTAGGATTAATAGAGGATTATTTAAACTTGGAAGATGGTGGAGCCGAAAAACAAATAGGCGATCGTAAATTATTTGAACGTAAAGATACGACAACGAAATTGATTGAATATATTAAATCTAGAAGAAAAAAACTAACTGAAATTACATAGTAACATAAATTAAAAAATAGGAATTCTTTCTACAATTATTAATATTTTAATGGTTTTGACTAATAATGAACACCCTAATCTTCCCCACTGCACAAAATGCGGTGGAAAAAATTGCACAAGAGTTGCAACTGTATAGCCGTCAAAATCGGGCGGTGCATATTTCGCTATCGGGCGGCAGTACGCCGAAGTTGTTGTTTAAAACCTTGGCGCAAGCGCCATATATCACGGGTATTAACTGGGCAAATCTCCATTTTTGGTGGGGGGACGACCGTATGGTGCCGCCGCACGATCCGGAGAGTAATTATGGTGAAGTGCAGAAATTGCTGTTCGATCATATTCAAATCTCAACAGAAAATATTCACCGTATCCGTGGGGAAGATGATGTAGAACAAGAGCTTGCAAGATTTTCGCAGGAACTGACCGCTTGCGTGCCGAATCAGCAGTTCGATTGGATTATTCTCGGTATGGGGACGGACGGACATACCGCCTCGCTTTTCCCTCATCAAACGGATTTTGCCGATCCGAATTTAGCCGTGATTGCCAAACACCCTGAAAGCGGTCAGCTTCGGATTTCTAAAACGGCAAAACTGCTTGAGCAGGCAAAACGCATCACCTATTTGGTAACCGGTTCAAGTAAAGCCGATATTTTAAGGGAAATTCAAACAACCTCTGCCGAAAACCTGCCCTACCCTGCGGCAAAAATTAAGGCGAAAAATGGTATTACCGAATGGTACTTGGATAAAGATGCCGCCAAACTGCTCGACTAAATCCACCAACAAAAAAGGGCGTACCACAACACGCCCTTTTCTTTTTCTCATCAATTAATCGGCTTTCGTCCATTCCATTACCAATGGTTTGATACCGATCTCGTTGGAATTAAGGCAATCCCTAAGCTGTTGAATACTTTGACAAATATTTGCGGTAACTTGATTGGCTTGGGCGATATCTTCCGGTGTAATATCGGGGCGAACACGCTCAAATAATATCGCATCTAACAGATGCTCGGCGTGCATACCCTCCCGACAAAAATTCAATACCCCTGCCTCGCCAAACGTTGTGGCAACAGTGGCAATTTTGGTGGTGGCAATGCCCAATGCGCCGTCTTCGCCGCCAAATACCCGAAACAATGAATGTTGCGGAAAGCCGCCACACGCGAGAAAAAACGATCGCCGAAACACCGTGTTGCCCGCCCCCGTCATTCGCATATGTTGCCACGCATAATCAAAATTCGAGTGTTCGGCATAACGTGGCGCAAGATCAATCGGCTTTAATTCCAAACGTACAAGCGCTACTTCGGGGCGGTGCAAAAATACCGCCTCCGCTACCTGCAATGCCTGATTTTCGTAGGCATCGTCTGCATCTAAAAAGGCGATAAACGCTGCCTCACTTTGCAAAGCACCCCAATTCCTCGCTTTCGCCGCTCCGCCGTTTTGCGCCAATCTCTCTACCCGAATTTTGTGCGGTAATTGTGCTTCAAACTGCTTCGCAAGCTGAAAAGAGCCGTCCGTTGAGCAGTCATCAATCAACCAAAGCGTGCCGAGTTGGGCTTGATTCAACGCACTTTGCACGGCACGTTGCAAGGTATCTTCTGCGTTGTAGCAGGGGATAATCACATCTATCATTTTGATTTTTCAAGATTTTCAATAAACCGAAAGCCGTCCGCCGTTACCGATAAGATGGAAATTTTCTGTTCGCCCCAATCCCCCAATACAATGCGGGTGAACAGGCTGTCGGCAGATTTTCTGCCGTAATGCACCGCTTGTCTGTGCGTATGCCCGTGAATCAGCCACTCTGCTTGGTATTTCGCTACCGTTTGTGCGGTAAATGCGGGATTAACGTCCATTATCTCTGCCGATTTCTGCCGTTTATCTGCACGACTTTTGGCACGAATTTTCTCGGCAATGCTGACCCGCCACTTCAACGGTAAACACAAAAAGAGCCGTTGCCGCCATTTTTGATGGACTTTGCGGCGAAAGCGTTGGTATTTCACATCGTCAATGCAAAGGGTATCGCCGTGGCAGAGTAGCGTTTTTTTGCCAAATAAATCAATAGGATAGTAATCGGGTAATAAGGTTATGCCCGTTTCCTCGGCAAAGCGGTTGCCGATTAAAAAATCCCGATTGCCGCAAATAAAATAGCACTTCACATCGCTTGTGGTGAGCTGTTTAAGTTGCTGTTTGACTTGGGCAATCAGCTCGGACTGTTCATCATCGCCCACCCAAAAATCAAACAGATCGCCCAAAATATAAACCGCCTCGGCAAGCGGTGCGTTATCCCGCAAAAATTGCAAAAAATGAGCGGTAATTTGGGGCTGATGATCGTTTAAGTGCAGATCAGCGATGAAATAGTAATGTGGAGAAAGGCTATTCATACTCTTAATGCAAAAAGAATGGGCGATATATCGCCCATTGTCTGCTATTTTGAACTATCAAACCAGCCCCGCACCAGTTGGACGGAGAGGAAGAAAGTGAGTGCCAAAAACGCGTAAAGAATGTAGCTAACCCACGGTTTTGACAGGGTTTCGCCCGCCTCAAGCGGTTTAATTGAGACGATATTTCTAAATTCGTTCAGCCAGTTGATGCGCCAGCCGTAGTAGCGGATTTCGACCAACTGTTTTTCATTCGCATAGGCTTGCGCTTTGGCTTGAATATCCGCCGAGTTGAATTTGAAGTAGAGCGGTAAGCCCCAGCCGGTATCTTCGTTACGGTACACCATTACTTTTTTCTCTTCAGGACTTTCGGTAAACAAGAAATAGACATCTCGCACTTGCCCATCGGGAGGATTGGATTTGCTGATTAAGCCGTCTTTGTCCATTCGGCGGACTTCCATTCCGGTTACAACGGTTGCCTCGTAGCTTGGAAAAGCGTAGTTCACTGCTCCGACCAAGACAATATGTAGGGATAACATCACGAGAATCAGGAAATATTTAATCATCGTTTTCATTGGGTCTCCTTAGCTTGCAAGCGGTTGGATTTTAAATAAATTTTGCACATTTTGAGTCGTGATACGGGCAAATTCTCGGCTGGATAAGCCCTTCAAGGTTGCGACATAATCGCACACTTCCCGCACATACGCCGGTTGATTTGGCTTGCCACGATAGGGAATCGGCGCAAGGTAAGGGGAATCCGTTTCAACCAATAGCCGCTCCATCGGCACTTGCCGCACCACTTCCCGCAATTCTTCTGCGTTGCGGAACGTGATAATGCCGGAAATCGAGATGTAAAAGCCTAAATCCAACGCCCGTTTCGCCATTGTCCAATCTTCCGTGAAACAATGTAACACACCGCCACACTGTTCGGCACGATTTTTTTCCAATATTTGCATTGTATCTTCACGGGCAGAGCGTGTGTGGATAATCAAGGGCTTGTGCAATTTATTCGCAATATCAATCTGTTGTTCAAATAACGATTGCTGCAATGCTTTTGTTTCGGGGGTGTAGTGATAATCCAGCCCCGTTTCGCCGATTGCCACGACCTTTGGATCCTGTGCCAACGCATAGAGTTTATCGTAATCAAAAGGTTCATCTTCAACATTGAGGGGATGAACGCCGCACGACAACGAGACATCATTTCGGTGAGCGGTGAGCTGTTTCATCGCCTCAAATCGTCCGACTGTCGTACAAATGGAAATAAAATGATGCACACCGCGCGCTTTGGCATTCGCAATAACTTCGTCCACATTTTTGTGGCGGGTTGCATAATCCAGCGAGTCAAGGTGGCAGTGGGAATCTACAATCAGTAAATCGTTCAAAGTTTCTCCTTTATTATTAAGCGCGTTCGACACCGAACGCCATTACTTCATCAATACGCTCGGCGTTCATTGCAATCATCAATAGGCGATCCACCCCTAACGCAACGCCGGAACAGTTGGGAATCCCCGCCTGCAATGCGGCTAAAAAACGGTGATCCAATGCTTGTGGCGACAGCCCCATTTCGTTGCGTTGTTGATTATCTAATTCAAAACGGCGTATTTGCTCTTTGGCATCGCTCAATTCATGAAAACCGTTGGCAAGCTCCAAACCTTTGTAGTAAAACTCAAACCGTTCGGCAACCCGATGATCTTCACTGCTGATTTGTGCCAGTGCCGCTTGGCTGGCAGGAAAATGATACACTGCGGTCGGACGTTCCCGACCAATATTGGCTTCGACCACTTCGCTGAATAAAAATTGCAATAGCGTGTCCCGTTGCTCATTTTCCTCACATTGCAACCCGTGGTCACAGGCTTTGGCGAGCAGTTGCGCTTTAGTCGCCGAGAGGGGATCTAAACCGACATAGGTTTGGAAAACAAACTGATAACTGTACGATTCCGCCGGTTCGCAATCCAAAATCTGTTGGAGTAGATCGTCCACTTCGTTAATCAACCGATACATATCGAAAAATGGGCGATACCACTCCAGCATTGTAAACTCTGGGTTATGGCGGCTGCCCGCTTCCTCGTTACGAAACACCCGACATAATTGAAAAATCGGCCCGCTGCCGCTTGCTAGCAAACGTTTCATATGGTATTCGGGACTGGTGATCAAATGCAGTGTTTTCGCTTGGCTGGCAAACGGCGATAAAAATTGGGTGTGAAAGGTGGAAAGATGCACATCCGTTACCGAAAATTCACTCATCGCTGGCGTTTCCACTTCCAACACGCCACGATCGGTAAAAAACTGGCGGATATCAGCGATAATCTTAGCTCGTTTAATCAAATTTTGGATCGAGGCGGACGGCTTCCAACTCAAGGCTTCACTTTGTAAATTTTCCATTCAATTTGACCGCTTGTTTAATAAAAATCAGCAAATGATTATAGCAAATCTTATTTGACTACGCTAAAAAGGTGAGTACCATTATCCCGCTATAATTAGAACTGAGGAGAAAACGTGCAATTTTTTTCCATTATCCGCATCGTGGGTATTTTAGTGATGAGTTTCTCGTTTGCGATGCTCCTACCGGCATTTGTGGCATTGCTATACGGTGATGGCGGCGGGCGGGCGTTTGTCGAGGCGTTTTTGCTCAACTTTAGTGTCGGGGCGGGGCTATGGTGGTTCTGTCGGCATTCCCGCCAACCGTTGCGAGCCAGAGAAGGCTTTCTGATTGTTGTGCTATTTTGGGTCGTACTCGGCTTGCTCGGTGCAGTGCCGTTTATTTTATTAGACAACCCCGATCTCAACTTTTCGGCATCTATTTTTGAGTCTTTTTCAGGTCTGACCACCACTGGCGCAAGTGTGATTAACGATTTGGATTCACTGCCTAAATCGCTCCTATTTTACCGCCAATTTTTACAATGGTTAGGCGGAATGGGAGTTATCGTATTGGCGATAGCTATTATTCCCTTTCTCGGCATTAACGGTATGCAACTTTACCGTGCAGAAATGTCCGGGCCGTTTAAAGAGCAAAAAATGCGTCCCCGCATTGCTGAAACCGCTAAAATTCTATGGCTGATCTATTTATCACTCACTATTTTGTGTTCCTTAGCATTTTGGATTGCCGGAATGAGTGGTTTTGATGCTCTTACGCATAGTTTCGCTGTCATTGCACTCGGTGGTTTTTCCACTCACAGTGCCAATATCGGTTATTTTGATAGTGATGCCATTAATTACATCACCGTATTCTTTTTACTGATTGCATCCTGTAATTTTGCCTTACATTTCTCGGTATTTGAACAATTTAGCGGTCGTTACCGAGGGCAACCTAAATATAAAATCTTCAAACCCTATTGGCAGGACTACGAATTTCGTTTCTTCCTATTACTTCAGTTATGCCTTTTTCTGATCTGTATGGGGGTATTTGGGATCTATAATTACTTTGAAAGCGGTAATATCTCAGTTTCAGCAGCGGCTTTACAGCTCATTTCCATTACCACAACAACCGGTTTTTCGACCAGTAATGTAAGCCTCTGGCCTTCCCTTTTACCGATTCTGATCCTGTTAGCTTCGTTTATCGGCGGCTGTGCAGGCTCAACCAGCGGTGGCTTAAAAATGTTTCGTGTCTTATTGCTGATCTTACAAGGCAGACGGGAAATTCATCGTTTTATCCACCCGAATGTGATTCAACCAATCAAACTCGGTAAACATATTTTATCGGAACGTATCGTAGAAGGTATCTGGGCGTTTTTTGCCGCCTATTTCTTTGTGTTTGTCGTCTGCTGGTTAATCACGATTGCCTGCGGAATGCAACCTCTAGATGCATTCAGTGCTGTCATCGCCAGTTTGAATAATGTCGGGATTGGATTAGGATCTGTCAGCGATAACTTTGCCTCCGTACCTGATAGCGCCAAATGGGTACTGGCATTTGCTATGGTATGCGGCCGCTTAGAAGTGTTTACACTCTTGGTTATCCTCAGCCCGACTTTTTGGAAAGATTAAAGATACAAATGATTAGTGACCCATTCTTTCTTCAACATCCCTGATGTTGTTGTAAAATTAGCTAATAAATATCTATAATTAGAAATTTGTATACGATATAATACACGACTAAGCGATTAAATTGGCTTTAATAGTCTCTAACAACTTCAAGTCAAGGCTCTACTTCTTTATAACCCCAAAAAGAGTAATTTAAGGTATATTGATACTCACTTATGAAAGTAAATTTAAAGTATAATGGTCTTCTATTTTTTACGTTTGTTCTAAATCTATAGAAAACAATCACTTTTATCTAATAATGAAACAAAAAGTTATTCTTATCGGCGCAGGCGGCTATGCAAAATCGGTGCTGGATTCGTTAGATCCCGAGCAATTTGAGTTTTGCGGGTTTATTGATAATTTTAAGCCGGTCGGGACATTGCATTTGGGGTTTCCGATTTTAGCGGATACGATCGAGCACTTTAATGAGCGGGCGCATTATCACTATTTTATTAGTATTGGTAATAATACGCATCGGTTGGATAAATTTTTAACCCTGCAAAAATACGGTTGTTCGCTCATCAATGTGGTCGATAGCAGTGCGGTGGTATCCCGTTTTGCTTCGCTCGGTACGGGCGTTTTTGTCGGGAAAATGGCGATTATCAACAGTGGCGTTACGGTCGGGGATAATGTGATTGTGAATACCAAAGCCTTGATTGAGCACGGTTGCCAAGTGGGTAATCACAGCAATATTTCCACAAATACGACACTAAACGGCGATGTGATTGTCGAAGATTATTGTTTTGTTGGCAGTTCATCTGTCGTAACCGGTCAGTTGCGGGTTGGCGAAAGTGCGATTGTGGGCGCTGGTGCGGTCGTGATTCGGAATGTCGAACCGAGAACGGTAGTTGCCGGTGTACCGGCAAAATTGATTAAGGAAATGAAATAGATGTCAAAGGTATTTATTGTGGCGGAGATCGGCTGTAATCATAACGGCGATCCGCAATTAGCGAAAAAAATGGTGGACGTTGCCAAGGCGTGCGGCGTAGATGCGGTAAAATTTCAAACCTTCAAAGCGGATAAATTGATTTCAAAATACGCACCGAAAGCGGAATATCAAAAAGTTACAACCGGCACGGCGGATAGTCAGTTGGAGATGACCCGCAAATTAGAGTTGCCGTATGAGGAATTTATCAAGTTAGAAGCCTATGCTCGTTCGCTTGGGCTGGCAGTGTTTTCCACGCCGTTTGATTTTGAATCCATAGATTTTTTAGCCGCTCAACAACAAAAAGTATGGAAAATTCCGTCTGGTGAACTCACCAATTTACCCTATTTGGAGAAAATTGCACGCTTGCCGATCGCCGATAAAACCATTGTGATTTCAACGGGAATGGCTACGATTGAGGAAATCAACGCTGCTCTCAAGGTGTTGGAAGATAACGGGGTGGCAAAACAAGCGATCACAATTTTGCACTGCAATACCGAGTACCCGACGCCGTACGAAGATGTCAATCTCAATGCGTTTCATCATTTAAAACGTGAGTTTGGCGAGTATCGCCTCGGCTTTTCCGATCATTCAGCCGGTTATTTTGCCGGTATTGCCGCCGTGCCGTACGGTATCACCTTTATTGAAAAGCATTTTACTCTCGACAAAAATTTTGAGGGACCGGATCACAAAGCCTCTGTTACTCCTGACGAGTTGACATTATTGTGCGAAGGTATTCGGGCTGTGGAAAAAGCCCTTGGGTCAGTGGAAAAATTGGTTACAGCCTCCGAAGCAAAAAATAAAATTGTGGCACGCAAATCCATTATTGCCGCCCGCCCGATTAAAAAAGGGGAGATGTTTACTACTGAAAATTTGACGACTAAACGTCCCGGCAACGGCATTAGCCCGATGTATTGGTATGACATATTAGGGAAAGCGGCGGAGCAGGATTTTGAAGAAGATCAACTGATTCAAGACAGCCGTTTTGACAATCAACCGGTTTAGCAAGCGGTCGGCACAATGAAAAAAATTGCAATTATTACCGCACGGTCAGGCTCGAAAGGGCTGCCGAATAAAAATGTACTGTTGGTTAATGGGAAGCCTTTGATGGCTTATTCAATTGAAGCGGCAATTGAATCGGCGATGTTCGACAAAATTATCGTCAGTACCGACTCACAGGAATATATCGACCTGCTTTCCCATTACCCGATAGACTTTATCAAACGTGCCGAGCATCTTGCCGGCGATAAAGCCAGCTCGTTTGTGGTGATTGAAGATGTATTGCAACAGTATCACGCCCTCGCATTTGACTACTTTATGTTGTTACAACCGACTTCACCGCTGCGTACGGCAACCCATATTCGTGAAGCCTGTGAGAAATTTGAGCAGAACAGCGAACGGTTCGATTTTTTGGTGTCGGTATCCGATGCCCATAAACCGACCACCCTCACCCGTGTGATTGAGGAAGACGAAACACTCAAGCATTTTCAACTGGATTATTCCAATTATGCCCGCCAACAATATCACCCAGAATACTCCCCGAATGGTGCAATATTTGTGGCAAAACCGACCGCTTACCTGCGTCAAAAACACTTTTATGGGGAAAAATGTTTGGCGTACTTTATGGATAAAGCGGTGTCGGTGGATATTGACGATCGGCTGGATTTCGACTATTTCTACTTTCTGATTCAGCAACAGCATAAAGAAGCACTGTTGTTGGAAAATATCCGGAAAGAGATTCACTACAAACAGGCATCTTTTCATCAGCCGAGCGATATCACCTTTATCGGACATTCCCAACTGGCACAGTGGTATATTGAAAGTCTGAATGGTCAAACCGTCAATAACTTGGCGATTTCCGGCATTACCGCCACTCAATATCGGGAATTGATTTTGCAAAATAACGCACCGATACTGGGTGACAAAGTGGTGATTTGGCTTGGTATCAACGATTTAAGACGAGCAGGAACGACCCTTGAAAATGCCGTGCAAGCGGTATCTGCGGTGGTGGAACGGGTTAAACAGCTCAACCCAAATGCGACCCTTTACTGCTTGGAATGTTTGAAAACCGTGTTCCGAGTGGATTGCGATAATCGCTTGATCAGTGAATTTAACCGCCAAATTCAGCCAAAGTTGGCAGCATTAGGGGCAAACTTTGTCCCGTTGAATAGTGCTTTTGAAGACGGCTACGGCAAATTAAATCCGCAATACAGCAATGACGGCTTACACCTAAATGCACAAGGCTATACCTTACTGCAGCAGATGTTGGAAAAGGTGATTCAATAATGAAAAAAGTCGCATATATTACCGGTTCACGGGCAGAATACGGCATTGTTAAGCGTTTACTGAAACGGTTGGCGGACGATTCAAGCATTGATTTTTCACTGGTGGTAACTGCAATGCACCTTGATGCACAGTACGGGCATACCGTTGATCAAATCGAGCGGGACGGCTTTGCCATTGCTGCGCGTATTCCGATGACTCTCGACAGCCAAAATAACCAAACTATTTTAGCCTCAATGGCAGAGTGTTTGGCAAAATTCGGCGCACATTTTCAGCAATGCCTCTATGACGCTGTAATTGTATTGGGCGATCGTTACGAAATGTTGGCGGTCGCGATTGCCGCCGCGATGCACAATATACCGTTGGTACATCTGCACGGCGGGGAGCAAACCTTAGGGAATTACGATGAATTTATCCGCCATTCCATCACTAAAATGGCAAAATTGCATTTAACTGCCACCGAAAGCTATCGCCAGCGGGTGATCCAACTGGGCGAGCCGTCGGAGACGGTTAAAAATGTCGGATCATTAGGAGCGGAAAACAGCCTGATGCTCGACCTACCGAGTAAAACCGCCCTGATGGCACAACTAGGCATACCGAATCAGCCGTATTTTTTGGTGGTATTTCACCCCGAAACGCTCAACGCTCAACCGGTTTTGGCGCAGGTTGAAGCACTCTTAGCGGCATTGGATAAGTTTAAAGATCGTTACCGGTTTGTGTTTATCGGTTCAAATGCGGATACCCATTCCGATCAAATTTTCCAGCGTTTTCATCACTATACCCAAACTAACGGTTTTGCCTTTTTCACCTCGGTCAAACCGGAACAATATTTAGCACTGATTAAATATTCTCAAGGACTGATTGGTAACAGTTCGTCTGGTTTACTGGAGGCCCCGTCCTGCCAAGTGGGGACGGTCAATATCGGCAATCGCCAACAAGGGCGGGTACGAGGTGAAAGTGTTATTGATGTTGACACAGCTACTCAAGGGATTATTCAAGGGATTGAAACCTTGTTATCTGCCGAGTTTCAGCAACGGCTACCACAAATGGTTAATCCTTATTACCAAGCCAATGCGATGGAAAAAGCGTTTGAAGCGATCAAAGCCTTTTTAGACGATCCGAAGAAAGATCAACCGAAAGGGTTTTATGATCTACGCCCTGTATGTGAGGAGTAATTATGAAAAAATTCAAAACTATTATCCGAAAATTATTTTTACCGAGTATCAGTGAAAGCCTAAATTACTCAATAAAAATAATGCAATTCTTTTTTAAGAAGAAAATAAAATACCAAGATCATAAATTACGGTATTACTTCTATTCTATAATGGCATTCCTAGCCCACAAAAGAATATATTATAAATACTCCTGCGATATAACGCCAAGCTGCCAACTAGGAAGTGTCATATTTAGACATCCACTAGGCATTGTCATTGGTGGAGGTGCTATACTTGCAGATAATGTAATTATTCATCAAAATGTAACCTTCGGAGCGTTAAGATTTGATGAAATAGAGAGAAGAGGCATTGATTGTAACCAAGTAATAGGAGAGAATACCATTATTTGTGCTGGTGCTAAAATACTCGGAGATATTACCATCGGTAGAAATTGCATTATTGGTGCAAATGCTGTTGTAACAAAAAGCTTTCCTGATAATTCTGTGATTGTTGGAGTCAATAAACTAATTAGATAAAATTAGGAATAAAATATGGATATATATGTATGCTTAACCCCTTTACAAATATTAATTGCCAATTATATAATTAACAACAATAAAACAAATTGTGAAGTTTTAATCCTAACATATATTAATAACGATAAATATAAATTTTATCTAAATAAATTAAAAAAGAATATATATGTTAAAAATGCAGAAATAATTCTATTAGAAAACACTTCATTTATTAATAGAATAAAAACTTTTATAAAAATTAGATCTAGGATAAATAAAACTAAAAAAATATATAATGACATTTATATATCTAGCATAGATAATTTCTATATTCATTACATTTTAGATAGAATAAAATTCAATAAAATATTTACATTTGACGATGGTACTGCGAATATCATTAAGAATAGCTTCTTCTACAAAAAATCAAGTACAATCAGCATAATTGGAAGAAAAGTATTAAATATAAAATGGGATATTAATACTATAAAAAGAAATAGTAATAAACACTTTACTATTTATAATAATCTAGAAAATATTATTTCTAACGTAGAATTTATTGATATATTTAGTCCTAAAAATACAGTTTCTGTTATTAAAGATATTCACATATTTCTAGGACAACCTTTTAAAGACGACTACGCAAGTGTCGATATCTATAATAAGCTTGTTAATAAATTAAATAAGAAAATGCAATATTATCCACACCCTAGAGAAACTGGCATAGAATTTAAGATAGATCCAAATAATCTTATATATAGTAATCTCATTATTGAAGAATATATAGAGTCTCTTTTAAAAAAAGGTATTGTAGTTAATTTATATACTATATCAAGTTCAGCAGGATTTAATCTTTACTATTCAAAGAATGTAAACGTACTATTTATATTTTCATCCAGAATAGATAAAGAGGTTTCCAACATTTACAATCTAATAAAACAAAAAAAACTAGCTAACATAAATTTGGATTAGAAAATGAACTCACTTCTCATCTACAATAGTGTCATTTTATCCCCCTTTTTACTTTTATTATCTAAACAAAAAGGTGGGAAAAATATAGATAATATACTATTATGTACTGTAACAATATATGTAATAGCTATATCAGCAATCAGATACCATGTTGGTACTGATTTTCCGTCCTATGAAGAAATTTTCTTAGACCCTGAATCACATGATAGAATAGAAATTGGTTTTATCGGATTAATAAAAATATTAAAATTATTTTCAGATGATCCACAAATCTTATTTCTGGTTACAAGTATGATCATTTACTACCCTATAGTAAAATTATACAAAACATATGAATCAGTGGCTTTCATCATATGCTGGTTCTTAATTTTTTATTTTCCTAGTCTTAATCAAATTAGACAGGTAATAGCTATCACTATTTTAACTTATTCGATAAAACATATTAATAACTTTAAAAGCTACATCTTATTAATTCTAGTTGCATCTTCTTTTCATATTACAGGTTTCATAGGTATTTTGTTTATCTTATTAAGAAAAATATATATTAGATATATTTTTATTTTAATGTTAATTTCACCTTTATTTATATATGTACACATTACTAACATTCTAGCTAATTTACCTATAATTAGAGATAGTTATTATATTTTTTACCTTATTGATGAAAATATATATGCAGGTTCCCAAACATTATCATTTGGCGGAATATTTAGACTCGTTATACCATTTTTATTTGTATACATATATAGAATAAATAAGTCACCACATATTATACTGATAAAAAATGCTCTTTTAATATACACAATACTATATTTTTTATCTATAAATTTTTATATTCTATATAGAGTATACTCTATTTTTCAAATATTTATACCTATTGCTTGTATATATTTAATTAAAGATAAAAAATATAAACTATTAGTATACCTATATATAATAATTCTTATAATTATTTTCCAAAAAAATATTTTTGAACAGTCTATAAGCTCAGTAATAGGAAATTCAATCTACCCTTATCAAACCATTTTTACGGAAAACCCTGAAACTATTAATAAAATTAATTATTAGAGGTCTATTTTATGAGTTCAAGTAATATATTAATTTCAGTTATTGTACCAATATATAATGTTGAAAAATATCTACAAAAATGTATAGAAAGTATAATAGAACAGTCTTATACAAATCTAGAGATCATCTTAGTCAATGACGGCTCAAAGGATAGCTCTCCACAAATATGTGATAAATATGCTAAAAAAGATAGTAGAATAAAAGTTATCCATAAAGAAAATGGAGGCCTAAGTGATGCAAGAAATAAAGGGCTTGAAGTTGCAACTGGTGATTTTATTTCTTTTATTGATAGCGATGATTTCATAGAAAAAGATTTGTACAATAATTTCCAACAAATTCTGTCTACTTATCCAAAGCTTGATATTTACATATTTAACTTAAATAAACAAACCAAGTCAAGCTGGATAAAATGTCATTCCGTCTTACAATCTCACTATACAGAAAATAAAACACAAGTTCTATCTTATATATTTGACTTAAATGGTGTTGATTCTTATGCCTGGAATAAAATTTTTAGACGTTCCTTATTTCAAGAGTATAACTTATTTTTCCCTAAAGGGAAATTATACGAAGATGTATTCACTATTCCTAGAATAATATCAAAATCTAGAAAAATCTTTATAGATAATAAAGTCGGATATAATTATGTTTTTAATCATTCAGGTATAATGAGAGCAGACTTCTCACTTAGACAATTAGATAATATTCAACAGAGGGAACTTTTATTGAACCTTATTAAAAGTGAGTATCCTATAATTTACTATAAAGCATTAAATAAGCTTCTAGATGGCATACTATCTACAAGTTATAAATTATCATTATCTAATAAAAATAATATCTATAACAAAGGGTTAAATGAAATTAAAAATTATATAAAAACCTATAAAAAAGATTTCCTAACCAACTCTAATATTTCTATAATAAAAAAATTGGCATTATGCTTGCTTATATTTAACATAAAGCTATATGGATTAACATATAAAATATATCTTAACAAATAATCAGCGAAATTTTACTATGAAATTTTCAGTACTAATATCCTTATACAATAAAGAAAAAAAAGAATATCTTATCTCTTGTTTAAATAGCCTAAAAATACAAACCTATCCTTCTGATGAGATTATTATTGTATTTGATGGTCCTATTAGGTATGATTTGGAACAAATAATAATAGACTATCAAAAAGATTTACCTATAAAAATAGTCAAATTATCCTACAATGTAGGATTGGGTAAAGCTCTCAATGAAGGGTTAAAACATTGTACTAACGAATGGGTCTTTAGAATGGATACAGATGATATATGCTTACCTGACCGCTTTCAAAAACAAATAGAATACATAGAACAAAATCCTACTGTTGTTTTGCTAGGCACTCAAGCAAAAGAGTTCAATGGAAATATGTTCAAGGAAATTGCTACAAAAAAAGTACCAATTAACAAAAATGAGATTTATCATTTTGCTAAAAAACGAAATCCCTTTAATCATATGACCGTTGCGTACAAAAAATCTATTATTCATCAAGTCGGAGGATATTGTCATCATATGTATATGGAAGATTATAATCTTTGGCTAAGAATTATTGCCTATGGATATGAAGTACATAATTTACCCGAAGTTCTTGTGAATGTAAGATCAGGGATTGGGATGTATGGAAGAAGAAATGGAATTGAATATATTAAAAGCGAGTATAAATTAACTAATTTAAAAGTAAACTTGAAATTGCAATCTCGTTCTTTTGCCTATTTCTATTTTATATTACGTACTCTCCCTAGACTCTTACCCCCAAAAGTATTAGGGAAATTCTATCAACTAATAAGAAAATTTAAATAAAAGGAAATCTAAATGGAAATTTATAATAAAAAGAGATATTCACGTTGGTACGAGCGTATTTTTTTTAGTACCACGATTCAAAGTTGTTTAGGTGTTTTTATATCATCATTACTCCCCGCATTTATAATGTGGGAAGATAAATGGCAAGTAGATACTCGTTCTAATACAATTATTGTAACCTCACTAACGTTTATCTTTATTGCTTTAACACTACGCATTTTAATGAAATACCCTGGAAATAAATCAAGTAGTTTTATTATTTCCAGCGTAATAGTTTGGTATTTTATTGCACTAACTATATTGACTATTTTTCGCTTAGATTACTCAAACTTACTTTTAGGTATCAGCTTTTTTCTAACAAGCCTATTCTGTTTTATAGGATATTTTCTCTCTAGAAACTGGATCATTCCTAAAATTGCTTATATCCCGTTGGGAAAAGCAAAAAACATTCACACCATTAAAAACGTCGAATGGATTCAGCTAATAGAACCTAATTTAGGTATAAGACGAATTAACGCAATTGCCGTTGATTTACATTCACCAGAATTAACAGCAGTATGGCAAAGTTTCTTAGCTAAATGCACCTTAAACGGTATTCCTGTTTATAATGTAAGGCAATTGGAAGAATCTTTAACGGGGCGTGTAAAAATTCGTCATATGTATGAAAATGACTTAGGTTCACTGTTACCATCCCCAATATATTCATTAGTGAAGCGCCTAATGGATATTGTTTTAATTATAGCGACTTTCCCGATTACTCTCCCCATTATGGCAATTACAGCGGTTGCTATTCGATTAGAAAGTGAAGGTGGTGCACTATTCATTCAAAAACGTGTTGGACAAGGTGGAAAAGAATTTACTATTTATAAATTTAGAAGTATGTGCCACGATTCAGAGAAAAACGGCGCTCAATTTGCCTCGGCAAATGATATGCGGGTAACCCATATTGGTAAATTTATCCGGAAAACCCGTATTGATGAGCTCCCTCAATTCTTTAACGTGCTGAAAGGCGATATGAGTTTAATAGGACCTCGTCCAGAGCAAAAAAACTTTGTCGATAAATTTGAAGAAAAAATTCCGTTTTATAACTATCGTCATATCGTCAAACCAGGCATTTCAGGCTGGGCGCAAGTTGTTCAAGGCTACGCTGCAGATGTAGACGACACACAAGTAAAAGTGGAACACGATTTTTACTATATCAAACATTTTTCTTTGTGGTTGGATATTTTAATTATATTCAAAACATTAAAAACAATGTTCACAGGGTTTGGCGCCAGATAGCGTATGCTCAATATTCTCATCACAGGCGGAGCAGGCTTTATTGGCTCCGCCGTTATTCGGTATATTATTAATTATACTCAAGACGCCGTTATCAATGTTGATAAACTCACCTATGCAGGTAATTTATCCTCTCTAAATGCTGTTTCAAATCGCCCTCGCTATCGATTTGAGCAAGTCGATATCATTGATAGAACTGCCCTAGAACGTATCTTTAATCAATACCAACCCGATGCGGTAATGCACTTAGCTGCGGAAAGCCACGTTGATCGCTCAATAGACAGACCTTCTGCTTTTATTGAAACCAATATTCTCGGCACTTATACCCTATTAGATATAGCACGAACCTATTGGCATAATTTACCACAACAAAAAAAAGCAACCTTTCGTTTCCATCATATTTCAACCGATGAAGTATATGGCGATTTAACACACCACCAGCCGCCCTTTACTGAAGCTTCGCCTTATGCGCCGAGTAGTCCTTATTCTGCGTCCAAGGCAGCAAGCGATCATCTAGTACGCGCTTGGCATAGAACCTATGGCTTACCAATAATCATAACAAATTGTTCAAATAATTATGGCCCGTTCCAATTTCCCGAAAAATTGATTCCGTTGATGATTTTAAACGCCTTAAAGGGCAAAAAACTGCCTATTTATGGCAATGGATTACAAACTCGCGATTGGCTGTTTGTCGAAGATCACGCCTATGCGCTCTACGAGGTGCTTACAAAAGGTAAAGTGGGTGAAACCTATAATATCGGCGGTAATAACGAGAAAACCAACCTTGAGGTTATCTATACTCTTTGCGAACTATTGGAAGAGCTCGTTCCCAATAAACCTGCCGGTTTAAACAAATACACAGATTTAATGACATTTGTTGCCGATCGCCCAGGGCACGATATTCGCTATGCTATTGATGCAACCAAAATTCATAATGAATTAGGTTGGAAGCCACAAACTTCCTTTGCATCCGGTATGCGTAAAACCGTGGAATGGTATTTAAACAATCAAGAATGGTGGGAACGCATTCTGGATAGCTCTTATCATTTAGCTTATAAGGGAAACTGCTGATTACTGTCCCAAATCGTCCAAATAGATACAGCTAAAACCGCATATTTTGCAAATTATTAAGGAAATCCAACCGCTTTTTTGTTAAGGTATGCTTAAATTTTTCTGATCTCTGAATAAAATGAACGAATTTGAATCGACATCTTCCCAAGAAACAACCCACTTTGGCTTTAAAACTGTGGCGAAAGAGCAGAAGCAACAGTTAGTTGCCAATGTATTTCACAGCGTTGCCGGTAAATACGATTTAATGAACGACTTGCTCTCGTTTGGTATTCATCGGGTCTGGAAGCGCTTTACCATTGATTGTAGCGGGGTGCGTAAAGGGCATAAAGTGTTGGATTTAGCCGGTGGCACGGGGGATTTCAGTGCAAAATTTTCCCGCATTGTCGGCGAAAACGGGCAAGTGATTTTAGCGGATATCAATAGCTCGATGCTTGAGGTCGGTCGGGAAAAATTACGTAATTTAGGCGTAGTCGGCAATCTCAGTTATGTACAAGCCAATGCAGAGTGTCTGCCCTTTGCGGACAACAGTTTCGACTGCGTAGTTATCAGCTTTGGTCTGCGTAATGTTACCGATAAAGACAAAGCACTCCGCTCAATGTTCCGTGTGTTAAAGCCGGGCGGGCGGTTACTGGTATTGGAATTTTCCAAACCGATTATCGATCCGATCAGCCAGCTCTACAATTTCTATTCCTTCAATATCTTGCCGAAAGTCGGCGAAGTGGTAGTGAACGATGCGGAAAGCTATCGCTATTTGGCGGAATCTATCCGAATGCACCCAAAACAAGACGAGCTGAAAGCGATGATGGAAAATGCCGGCTTTGAAAGTGTCAGTTATTACAATTTAAGTGCCGGTATTGTCGCTCTGCATCGGGGCTATAAATTTTAACCTCACCCTGTGTCAGAACATTTTCCAATAACATTGGCAATGCGATGTATCCGTAACAGACAATTTTGCCCATAATTTATGGGCATTAGTCTATCCCCACCGCTTATTTAATATCGATTTTAATCCGCTCTATACTATCCAAAGCACGACTTTCTACTCTTCCTCTTTCATATTTTTTGATTACTATCAAATTAACAGTAATTAACCTTTTATGACAATTTCACAACATTTGCGAAATGCTATAATAGGTAGCCTTGATACCCTACTGTTTTTGTAAACCATTTTTGACAGATTCAACCGATGTTTCGCTCTCACGCCGCCACTTTTTGCATGGTCATTTTTTAGATGCACTCAAGAGTGAACAAGTTAAGCAGCAAGGTTATCAGACCATTCGGGCGCCTTGGACAAAATTAGCCGATTTTTTCACACAATGCACCGCTTGTAGCCGTTGTATAGATGTATGTGAAATGCACATTTTGGTGAAAGGGGGCGATGGTTATCCTCAAGTAGATTTTACAAGCGGTCGGGGAGAGTGCAGTTTTTGCAAAGCCTGCGTGAATGTGTGTGAAGTCGAAGTGTTTCGCTCAACCAATGAAGAACCTTGGCAACACAGGGTTGAAATTCAGCCCCAATGTTTAACACAGCAGCGGATTGAATGTCGCAGTTGTGAAGACAGTTGCGAACAACGCGCTATTCGCTTTAAACGTCAGGCGGGTGGCATTGCAACGCCGCAATTAGTGTTGGAGGCGTGTAACGGTTGCGGCGCTTGCCTTTCGATTTGCCCGAACCAAGCAATCAAAATTTTACATAATGAGTAATGAATTAGACAACTGGTATGTCGCAAGCCTTGTGGTGCAAGTCAAACCCACCAAAATTGCGGCGGTTAAACACGCTTTGAGCGAACAAGTCGGCACGGAAATTCACGCTGAAAACAGTGCGGAAGGCAAACTGGTGGTGGTGATGGAAGCCGATTTTCAACCGGACTTGGTCAAAAGAATGGACGCTATCAAAGAGATTGACGGGGTGATTGCCGTGTCATTCATTTACAGTTATCAGGACGAGCCGCACCTTTAACCTGCGGTTATGATTACCTATTATTTGTGGGGAATAGTATGAAACTCAATCGCCGAGATTTTATGAAAACCAATGCCGCCGTGGCTGCCGCAGCCGCAGCGGGCATTGCGATTCCGGTCAAAAACGTCTATGCGGACGATACCGGTATTAAGTGGGATAAAGCACCTTGTCGCTTTTGTGGCACAGGGTGCAGTGTATTGGTCGGGACAAAAGACGGGCGTGTCGTTGCCACCCAAGGCGATCCCGATGCGGACGTAAACCGTGGTTTAAACTGTATCAAAGGCTACTTCCTTTCCAAAATTATGTACGGAAGCGACCGCTTGACCGCCCCGATGTTGCGAATGAAAGACGGTAAATTTGACAAAAACGGCGAATTTACCCCGATTTCGTGGGATCAGGCGTTCACCATTATGGCGGACAAAGTCAAAGCGATTATTAAAGCCAAAGGGCCGAATGCGGTCGGTATGTTTTCATCCGGTCAATCCACGATTTACGAAGGCTATGCGAAGGTAAAATTGTGGAAAGGCGGTTTCCGTTCCAACACCATTGACCCGAATGCCCGCCACTGTATGGCATCGGCGGCGGTGGCGTTTATGCGTACCTTTGGAATGGACGAACCGATGGGCTGTTATAACGATATTGAGAAAGCCGATGCCTTTGTGCTTTGGGGTTCAAATATGGCGGAAATGCACCCGATTTTATGGTCTCGCATCTCTGACCGCACGCTCTCGAATAAAGAGGTGAAAGTGGCGGTACTTTCCACCTACGAACACCGTTCATTTGAACTGGCGGATATGCCAATCATCTTCCACCCGCAATCCGACTTGGCAATTTTAAACTACATTGCCAACTACATTATCCAAAACGATAAAGTTAATTGGGATTTCGTCAATAAACATACCAAATTCAAACGGGGCGAAACGGATATCGGTTACGGCTTACGTCCGGAGCATCCGTTACAACAAGCAGCGAAAAACGCGAAAACCGCAGGAAAAATGTATGACAGCGATTTTGAAGAGTTTAAGAAAATCGTTGCCCCTTATACCCTCGACGAAGCGCATCGCATTTCCGGCGTGCCGAAAGATCAACTGGAAAGTTTAGCCAAACTCTACGCTGATCCGGAGAAAAACATCGTCTCCTATTGGACAATGGGCTTTAACCAGCATACACGCGGCGTATGGGTGAACCATATGATGTACAACGTTCACCTGCTCACCGGCAAAATTGCCAAACCGGGCTGCGGACCGTTCTCGCTGACCGGTCAGCCGTCCGCTTGCGGTACGGCGCGTGAAGTGGGCACGTTCGTCCATCGCTTACCGGCGGATATGGTCGTAACCAATCCGAAACACCGTGAAATCGTGGAGAAATCCTGGAAACTCCCTACCGGTACGATTCCGACCGAAATCGGCTACCACGCCGTTGCCCAAGACCGTGCGTTAAAAGATCGCAAACTCAGCTTCTTGTGGACAATGTGCACCAACAATATGCAGGCAGGCCCAAATATCAACCAAGAACGCTTGCCGGGCTGGCGTGATCCGGAAAACTTTATTGTAGTTTCCGACCCTTATCCGACCGCTTCCGCCCTGTCTGCCGATCTGATTTTACCGACTTCAATGTGGGTTGAAAAAGAGGGCGGCTACGGCAATGCGGAACGCCGCACGCAACTTTGGCGACAACAGGTAAAAGGGCCGGGCGAATCCCGTTCTGACCTATGGCAAATTGTGGAATTTGCGAAATATTTCAAAGTTGAAGAGGTATGGAGCGAAGAATTACTTGCCCAAATGCCGCAATACCGTGGTAAAACCTTGTATGACGTACTTTACCGCAACGGTCAAGTGGATAAATTCCAAGTGCCGACCGATATTCCTAGCTATCTCAACGACGAAGCCGAGCATTTCGGTTTCTATCTCCAAAAAGGCTTATTTGAAGAATACGCCGACTTCGGACGTGGGCACGGACACGACTTAGCCGATTTTGACACCTATCACCAAGTACGCGGTTTACGCTGGCCGGTGGTAGATAACAAAGAAACCTTGTGGCGTTACCGTGAAGGCTTTGACCCTTACGTCAAAGCAGGCGAAGAAGTACACTTCTACGGCAATGCGGACGGCAAAGCGGTAATTCTCGGCGTGCCTTACGAGCCGCCTGCGGAAGCACCAGATGCCGACTATGATTTATGGCTCTGTACCGGGCGTGTGCTTGAACATTGGCACACCGGCACAATGACCCGCCGTGTGCCGGAATTACACAAATCGTTCCCGAATAACCTCGTATGGATGCACCCGACCGATGCCCAAAAACGTGGCTTACGCCACGGGGATAAAGTGAAAGTGATTTCGCGTCGTGGCGAGATGATTTCCCACTTGGATACCCGTGGGCGTAATAAGTGTCCGGAAGGCTTGGTCTATTCCACCTTCTTTGATGCAGGGCAGTTAGTGAATAAAACTACCCTTGATGCAACGGATCCGATTTCCTTTGAAACCGACTTCAAAAAATGTGCGGTTAAAGTGGTAAAAGCCTAATGATTTGCCCCTTGAATACGAGGGGCAAAGCAAGCGGTCTGATCAGCGCAATTTTTTGCAAAAGGGAATGAAATGAAACTGAACCCTGCTCGGCGTCAATTTCTTAAAAATGCGACCCGCACGGCAGCGGGCGTATGCGGTGCCGGTATTATTTTAGGGCTACAACAAAGCCAAAGTCTCGCACGAGAAGGCGTTGCCTTACGCCCGCCGGGTGCTTTGGCAGAAAAGGACTTTACCCGTGCCTGCACGCGTTGCGGGCAGTGTGTGCAGGCTTGCCCCTACGATATGTTGCACCTTGCCTCGCTACTTTCACCAGTGGAAGCCGGCACGCCTTATTTCGTGGCACGGGATAAACCGTGCGAAATGTGCGAGGACATTCCTTGTATGAATGCCTGCCCTTCCGGTGCGTTATCAGGCTTGGAAAATATCAACCAAGCCCGTATGGGATTGGCCGTGCTGCTCGATCACGAAACTTGCCTCAACTGGCAAGGCTTACGCTGTGATGTCTGTTATCGGGTCTGCCCGCTGATTGATAAAGCCATCACCCTTGAGCGGGTGCATAACGATCGCACCGCAATTCACGCCAAGCTCATTCCGACCGTGCATTCCGATGCCTGCACCGGCTGCGGTAAGTGTGAGCAAGCCTGCGTACTGGAAGAAGCGGCGATCAAGGTGCTACCGATGGATCTGGCAAAAGGAATGCTCGGCAGACACTATCGCTTAGGTTGGCAGGAAAAGCAAAATGCGGGGCAATCGTTGATTGAAAAACAGCACCCGAACGGTTTTAAAACAATGGAGGCGCGTATGCCGCAAGGAATGCACGAGCCGAGCTACCAGCCAATGCAGGTCAAGCCGGATATAAAAACCGCTACGCCTAATCGGGCAAGTTACGATTATGTGCCAAATCCAACCACAGTGGCAGAACCGACCTTAAATCCTGTGGGATTAGATATGCACATTCCGAGCCAACTCCAACAAGGAGGGCAGTAATGGCAGCAGTCAATTCACCGAAAACAGCGGGATTGGAAGCACGCCAAACACTCGGCTGGTGGCGGGCTTACCGCTTTTTAATCCTACGCCGCTTCAGCCAACTCGGCATTATTTTAATGTTTTTGAGCGGCCCGTTTTGGAATGTGTGGATTTTAAAAGGCAATTATAGCGGCAGCACATTATTGGAGACGCTCCCGATGAGCGATCCGCTTATTACGTTGGAAAGTCTTGCCGCAGGTTATCTGCCAAGTTGGCAAACATTACTGGGGGCGGCAATTATCGTTTTATTTTATGCTGTTATCGCCAGTAAAGCCTTTTGCAGTTGGGTTTGCCCGCTCAATATGGTTACCGACTTAGCCGCTTGGCTGAGACGCAAATTGGGGATTCGTAGCTCGGCAAAATTGCCTCGTCATACACGCTATGTGCTACTTGCCATCATTTTGCTCGGCAGTGCGGCAAGCGGCACGCTGGTGTGGGAGTGGCTTAATCCGGTTGCTGCCTTAGGTCGAGCTTTTGTCTTCGGGTTAGGTGCGACTCTTTGGTTGGTTTTAGCGGTTTTTCTGCTGGATTTATGGGTTGTCGAACACGGCTGGTGCGGACATCTCTGCCCAATTGGTGCGACCTATGCACTCATCGGTTCAAAAAGTATTCTGCGGGTAAACGTGATTGATCGCAAGCGTTGTGATCGTTGTATGGATTGCTATCACGTCTGCCCCGAACCGCAGGTGCTACGCAAGCCCCTACACGGCGAGACAAGCGATAGCCCAATTGTACTGTCAAAAGATTGTATTAGCTGCGGACGTTGTATTGATGTCTGCGCTGAAAAAGTTTTTGCCTTTGGAACACGCTTTCAAGGCAATATTCGTGTGAAAAATCTCTCTTAAATTCAAGAGAATGGAGTGAACAATGAAAAATTATCTTGCCCTCTTTTTAACGGCAATCGCCGGTATTGCCGTTGCTCAAACACCGGTTCACGTTGGCTCAAGTTTAAAAGATGCTGCAGAAAATGTTACGCCGGAATTTACCAACCCGCTCAAAGATGCGGAAAGTATTCCCACGACTTTCCCTCACCAACCGCCCCTTGTACCGCATAGTATCCGTGGTTTACAAGTAACGAAAAATGTCAATCAATGCCTTGGCTGCCACGGCGTTGAAATTTCCAAAACCACCGGCGCACCGCGTGTACCGAAAAGCCACTTTATGACGAGAGACGGGCAAATGCTCGACAATGAATCGCCACGCCGTTACTTCTGCTTGCAGTGCCACGTTCAGCAAGCAAACGTTAATCCGATTGTACAAAATAAATTTGACACTATTCGTCAAACTCAAACCAAATAAGGAAGGTCAAAATGTTTAAACTGATTAAGAAATTTTGGAACTGGTTTAAAACGCCAAGTAAAATCGGCATCGGCTTTCTGATTTTAATCTCGGCAATCGGTGGTATTGTCTTTTGGGGAGGCTTTAACGCCGGCTTGGAATACACCAACACGGAAGAATTTTGTTCCAGTTGCCATATGAATGACGTTGTGCCGGAGTACAGAGCCTCTGCTCACTACTCCAACCGCAGCGGTGTAAAAGCTATCTGCTCGGACTGCCACTTGCCACACGAATTTATTCCGAAATGGACGCGTAAAATCGAAGCGGCAAAAGAAGTCTATGCCCACCTCACCGGTAAAGTGGACACCAAAGAGAAATTTGAGGCACACCGTTTAGAAATGGCACAACGTGAATGGGCAAGAATGAAAGCGAACAACTCTCAAGAGTGCCGCAACTGCCATAACTTCACCGATATGGACTTCACCCAACAAAAACGGGTTGCCGTGCAAATGCACCAAATGGCAGAAAAAGAGGGCAAAACCTGTATCGACTGCCACAAAGGGATCGCTCACCAATTACCGAATATGCACGGTATCAAATCGGGTTACGAAAGCAAAAAGCCTGAATAATCCACTGATAAAAAATCTGCCCAATCGGGCAGATTTTTTTATGCCTGACAAGCGGCAGAATTGTTGTTATTTTTTACAAAAAAGCATTATGATGCCCCAACTTTACCACCAGATACATTGCCTTTAATCATATCCCTAAACGACCTACCGTACCGAGTAGAAAAATAGAGCCTATTTGGACAAATCGGTTAAATAGCCTGAAAAATATATTTACACTTTATTTAACTCTCACCTTAAGAGGTTAAAATGAGCACAAAACCATTTAAAGATCCTTTACAAGCGGTCGGTTTTAAGCGGATATTTGCAAAATCTTTCAACATTATGTATGTAGTTGCACAAAGTTGTTTTTTGTTCGCTTGTAGGGACACACTGCGTGTGTCCGGATTTTAAGCTATTGAAATAATTTGATTTTTATAAAGGACACAC
>NZ_JWIZ01000049.1 GCF_001038205.1 Muribacter muris
CAAAAAAGAACGACGCACCGCATAATCTAACTTCTTCACAACAGTGCGTCGTTGTGTTGCGTGCATTATAGAGAAATCCAAAATCAATGCAAGCGGTTTTTGAGAAAAATTTCAAAAAAATACGCATTTGATGAAAATAAATGCACCAAGCTGAATTTTCCAACAAAAAACGTCATTTTCGTCATCAATTTAGGTGTTAATACCCCTGTGCTGCAAAATTTGGTAAAAATTTCACGCAATCTAACCGCTTGACAATCGTTTCAATCGAGCCGTCCGGCATTAAATTCAGCTCCCGCCAGCCTTGTGGTACGGCATCTAAGGTAAATGTATCGCAATTCGGTTTGAATTGAATGCAAGTCGAAGGGGTCGCAAGCACGCGGTAGCCGTGCCACTGTGCATCAACTTCTTGGTGAATATGCCCGTGTAAAATCGCTTTTACATTCTGAAAAGGCGCTAATACGGTGGCGAGTTCGTCCGCATTCGCAAGACTATGTTGATCCAGCCACGCTGATTGGGTCGGCAAAATATTATGGTGTAACACCACCAGACTATAACGGTTCGGATAAGCGGTCAGTTTTGCGGTTAAAAATGCCAGTTGATCCTGTGCCAGTTCCCCTTTCGGTAGCCCGTGAATTTGGCTGTTCAACAAAATAATCTGCCACTTATCCCCCGCTAAGATATGCTTTGCCATTTGCATTTGGGCATACATTGCCAGTGCATTGCGCATTTGCGGTTGAATATCGTGATTACCCTCCACCCAAAAAATCGGTTTTTGTAGCGGTTTCACCATTTTGGCGAAGCGATGATATGCCTCTCGATTATGATCTTGCACCAAATCACCGGTCGCGAGGACAAAATCATAATCGAAAGCCGTTTGTTGAATGGCATCAAGCACGGCTTGAAAACTCTGTGAAGTATTCACACCAATTAGCTGCCCATTGTCCAATGCAAATAGGTGGGGATCGGTAATTTGCAAAATGCGGACAACAGGCGTTGAATAGGGAAAGTGATAAACGCTGTCCATAGGTACTCTAAAACTAAAAATGAAACTGCCGACTAATTTACCGATTTCCTTTCGGTTGTCAGCAAGCAAAATGAAAAAATGCGGACTCTGCCACATTTTTAAGACAAATTTACGTTATTTTCATAACGCAAATTTAAAGATCGTTGAGATAGTGTGCAAAATCTATTGCAACCCGCGCGGCCGAAAGTGCTGCTTTGCTTTCGGCACATTGCTCTACCTCCGCCAATAATGCCACTGCCTCCGCTAAGCTGCAAGCGGTCGGGTAATCGGCATTTTTTGCAAAAAAATCACTTAAATCGCCCGCTTGTTGTGCAAATAATCCCAGTAATAATTGCTGTAAATTTTGCTGGCGTAAACAAGTCGGCACTTGTGAGATGGTCAACCGTGTTTGCCCTTGCCACTGTTTAGGTTGAATAATAAATCCCAACGCCTTTAGATCCGCTTCATACTGCTGCCATTGAGCCGTTTGTGCCTCGTTTAAGCCAATCATCAGCGGAATTAATAATCCCTGTGTGTCGCCTTTTTTAAGTTGGTAACCTAGCTTCAGTTGATGCAATGTGGAAAGGGCGAGCAAATAAAATTGCTCATCTTCTTTCAGCAATAATGCCCGATTTTGCACCACTGCCAGCACCTGCGCATAGCCGGTTTGCGGTATTGTCGAAGAGACAAGTGGGGCGATCGGCGCAACTTTTTGCAAACTCGGCTTTCCTGCCGCTTCAACTGCTTGTTGCACATTTTGAGGCGGATCGTACCGCTTGCGATCATTCTCCGTACGCAACAATTCACCATAATATTTCTGCACGGCTTGTGGGCTTTTCGCTGCCGGCGGTTGAGGGCGTGCCGCCCAATGTTGAGAGGCAACGGGCGGTGAGACGAAAATATTCTGCCCCGATGCCGCACGGTTCGTATCTTTCTGGTAGGTCGGCAGCGGCTCGCCCACTTCCTGCGTGTGTAACGGGAGCGGCGTCTGCCCTTCCAACGCATTCAATACGCCTTGATAGATAAAATCGTGCACCAGTCGCCCTTGATGAAAACGCACTTCGTGTTTAGCCGGGTGGACATTGACATCGACGTGAGCCGGATCAATATCTAAAAACAGCACAAACGCCGGATAATGCTCTTTCGCCAGTTGTTCGCCGTAGGCTTGGCGGATAGCGTGGTTGATGGTTTTATCCCGCATCATCCGCCCGTTGACATAGCTATAATTCACCTCGTTTTGCGGTCGGGCAAGGCTCGGCGCACCAATCCAGCCGTATAAATGCAGGTCATCGTGCTGCCAGTCGATATGGGTGGAGTGTTGAATAAACGCCTCACCGCAAATGGCTGCTACCCGCTTTTGTTGCTGCTCGACACTTTGATTTGCCACGCCCTTGTAATGACGCACTTTTTTATCGTTATGGGTGAGCGTAAAGGTAATATTGGGTTTGGCAAGGGCAATGCGGCGTACCACTTCGTCAATATGGGCAAATTCAGTTTTATCGGTACGCAAAAATTTCCGCCGCGCCGGCGTATTGAAAAAGAGATTTGCCACTTCAATCGTTGTGCCGACAGGGTGAGAGGCAGGCTGAATATCCACTGCCATTTCACGCCCTTGTGCGTATGCCTGCCACGCTTCCGTTTGATACTCGGGGCGAGAGGTGAGGGTCAAGCGAGACACCGAGCTGATACTCGCCAAGGCTTCGCCCCGAAAGCCCAAACTTAAGATGGTTTCCAAATCTTCAAGGGTAGCGATTTTGCTGGTGGCGTGGCGGGCGAGGGCGAGTTCTAAATCTTGTTTGCCGATCCCGCAGCCGTTGTCCCGAATCCGGATCAGTTGCGAACCGCCCTTTTCTATGTCGATCTGAATGTGTGTCGCACCGGCATCCAAACTGTTTTCCACCAACTCTTTCACCACGGAAGCGGGGCGTTCCACCACCTCACCGGCTGCAATTTGGTTGGCAAGTTGAGGGGGTAAAATTTGAATTAGGGGTTTAGGTTGGCTCATTACATTCTCTCGACACATCAGGAAATGACGTACTTTACCATTTTATTCGCCAAGATGTGATAAACTCTTGTTTATTTTTATTGAGAGATAACCGATGAAGATGATTGATCTTGCCAAGCAGGCAAAACAAGCAGGCTTTGCGTTAGCACAGTATGGAAACGCCCAAAAAAATCGGGCATTGTTAGCGATTGCCGACAGTTTGGCAGCTCGCAGTGCAGACATTTTAGCGGCAAATCAGCAGGATATTGACTATGCGAAATCACAAAACATTTCTACGGCGTTAATTGACCGCTTGTTACTGACCGAAGAACGCCTTCAAGGGATTGCCAACGATGTGCGGAATGTGGCGACATTAGCCGATCCGGTCGGGCAAATTATAGACGGCGGCGTATTAGATAGCGGTTTACGCATTTCCCGCCAGCGTGTGCCGTTAGGGGTGATTTTAGCCATTTATGAGGCACGCCCGAATGTAACGATTGATGTCGCCTCTCTCTGTTTAAAAACCGGCAATGCGGTGATTTTGCGTGGCGGCAAGGAAACGAAATTCACTAATGCGATCTTGGTTGAAGTGATCCAAGATGCCTTGGTGAAAGCCGGTTTACCGCCGTTAGCGGTGCAAGCCGTAACCGATCCCGATCGTGCCTTATTGCTGGAATTACTTAAAATGGATCACTATATTGATATGGCTATTCCTCGTGGCGGGGCGGGCTTGCAGCAATTCTGCAAAGAAAATGCCACCATTCCGGTGATTGTCGGCGGCATTGGCGTGTGCCATTTATATGTGGAAGCGAGCGCCGATCAAGCCAAAGCACTGTCGGTGATCGCTAATGCCAAAACCCAGCGCCCAAGCACTTGCAACACCCTTGAAACCTTGTTGGTCGATCGCCGGATTGCCGATCAGTTTTTACCGAAATTAGCCGCCCATTTGGGGCATTTAAACGTTACCCTGCACAGCGATGATTTCCCGTCTGATTTGCAAAAAACGATGTCGATTCAACCGCTTGTGAGCGAGCGTTTAAGCCAAGAATGGCTGTCGTTGGATCTCAACGTGGTAGTAGTGGACGGCATTGAGCAAGCCATTGAGCATATCCGCACCTACGGCAGCCGGCACTCTGAAGGGATTTTAACCGCCGATCACGCCCTCGCCCGCCAATTTGTGCAACAAGTCGATGCCGCCGCCGTTTACATTAACGCCAGCACCCGCTTTACAGACGGCGCACAGTTCGGTTTAGGGGCAGAAGTGGCGGTCAGCACCCAAAAATTACACGCCCGCGGCCCAATGGGGCTGGAAGCACTCACCACTTACAAATGGGTGTGCGAAGGGGATTATTTAGCAAGGGGCTAGAATGGGAAATCCGATATTTTGTATCCGCCTGTTTATTTTTCGGTTTTTGGAAAACAAAATTCCGGTGTCAGCCGGCTACCTCACTTATAGCACCTTGCTTGCGGTGGTGCCGCTGATTATGGTGATCTTTTCGGTGTTTACCTTTTTCCCGATATTTGAACAGGCGACCGAGCAGTTACAACACTTTGTGTACAGCAATTTTGCCCCTAGCGCGGGAGATGTTGTACAGGAATACCTGAATTTATTTGTGGAAAATTCCAAAAAAATGGGGTTCATCAGCATTATCGGCTTAGTTGTGGTTGCCGTATTACTGATTTCCAGCATTGACACTGCCCTCAACGAAATTTGGCACAATAGCCAAAAGCGATCGTTAGTGCTGTCCTTTGCAATTTATTTGGCGGTGCTGATTTTCGGGCCAATCTTAGCCGGTGCAAGTCTGGCGGTCAGCTCCTATATCTTTTCCCTATCGCTGTTTAGCCCTGACGGGCTGTTTTCGTTCAGCCAATCGCTATTAACCTTTGTCCCGTTTTTGCTGATTTGGCTACTGTTTAGTTTGGTTTATCTGATTGTGCCGAACACGAAAGTGAAGTTCAGCCACGCCGCCATCGGCGCACTCTTTGCCGCGACCTTTTTCACGCTGGGAAAACAGGGGTTTGTGTGGTATATCACCACATTCCCGTCCTACCAAGCGATTTACGGGGCGTTGGCAACCATTCCGATTATGATCGTCTGGATTCATTTAAGCTGGCAGGTGGTGCTACTCGGCGGGCAACTTGCCTCGGTGTTAAAAGATCTGGAAATGATCCGCCTTGGCACGCTAGCTAACCCATTACTACAAAAGGAGACGAAATGATTGCCTTGATTCAACGTGTAAATTGGGCAAAAGTCGAGGTCGATCACCAAACGATCGGCGAAATCGGCAAAGGCTTGTTGATTTTATTGGGGGTAGAACAGGGGGACGATACCGCCAAAGCCGATCGCTTGCTTGAAAAAGTATTGCATTACCGTCTGTTCAGCGATGCACAGGGTAAAATGAACTTAAACGTGCAGCAAGCCGGGGGCAGTTTGTTGGTTGTGTCGCAATTCACCCTTGCCGCCGATACGCAAAAAGGCTTGCGTCCTAGCTTTTCCAAAGGGGCAAATCCGGCGGATGCCGAACGTTTATACGACTATTTCCACCGCCAAGCTGCCGAGCGGATTACCACCCAAACGGGGCAGTTTGCGGCGGATATGCAAGTCAGCCTGCAAAATGACGGGCCGGTTACCTTTTGGTTGCAGGTTTAGCCGTAGGTCGTTTGATGATGCTCACGCTATTCCAACAGCAACTCGCCCGTTGCTTCCCGCAGCACACGGATTTTTTGATCGGCTTGAGCGGCGGCGTGGACTCCGTGGCATTGTTGCATCTGTTTGTACAAGCCCGATCACAGCGAAACTTAACGCTGAGAGCGGTACATATTCATCACGGTTTAAGCCCGAATGCCGATGCTTGGGCGGCATTCTGCCGCCAGCTTTGCACCCAATGGAGCGTACCGTGCGAAGTACGAAAAGTTCAGGTCGGCGGCACACAGGGGCTGGAAGGAAACGCCCGCCACGCCCGTTATCAAGCCGTTGCCGATCTCATCAGTGCAGCGGAAATCTTTGCCACCGCCCATCACTTAGACGATCAGGCAGAAACCTTTTTTCTTGCCCTGAAAAGAGGGAGCGGAGTGAAAGGGTTAAGCGCAATGCAAGCGGTCAGTTATCGGCAAAATTTTACCCTTTTCCGACCGCTGCTTAACGCCTCAAAAGCCGATCTGCTCGCCTATGCCGTTCAACATAACTTAGATTGGGTGGACGATGAAAGCAACACTGACACGGATTTTGACCGCAATTTCTTACGCCAAAATGTGTTACCGCTGCTCAACGCCCGCTGGGCGCATTTTAATCAAATGGTCGCCCGCTCCAGCCAACATTGCCAAGAGCAGCAACAGTTACTGGAAGAATTGCTCCGCCCTGAATTTGAGCAATGTTTTGAGCAGGCAGACGGCTCGTTGGATATTCACCGCTTCCCCACGTTTTCAACGCTCAAGCAGCGGCAGTTGATCCGATTATGGCTGGCACGATGCGGCGAGCCAATGCCGACCTTTGAGCAGTTAAACGCTGTCCTTAGCCAAATGATTGCAGCACCGGCAGATAGACAACCGCAAGTGCAACTGGGCAAAAAACAGATCCGCCGTTACCAACAACGCCTCTATATCGTCAAGCCTTTGCCGGCCATTGCCCCGACAGCATATCCGCTCCCTCCGATGATTGAGGGGCTGCGATTAGCCGATCATTGCATTGACATTCGCCGTCAGGGGATTGAGTTGATTTGTCAATTTTCTCACCAAACTCACCGCTTGTTATTACCGCAGGCATTGGGTAATGAAACGCTCACTCTTTGCTTTGGCGTAACCGGAAAAGTCGCGGTGTACGGCAAAACCCAACGCGAACAGATGAAGAAAATTTATCAGCAATATCATATTCCACCGTGGCAACGCCCTCATACGCCGGTGATATGTTGGCAAGGGCAGTTTGTCGGGTTAATCACAATTTCACATCAAGGCTAACGCATTTAGCTAAAGAAAATTGTCAATACTGACAAAAAGAGAGGGTTTATTTCAAAAATATCTTTATAATACGCCCGTCCAACAAGATTAATGCTTATGGAACGGTATGAAGTTATTAAAAGGAGACAACAGTATGTCAAATTGGTCTGAAGGTTATACGAGTGATATTAACTACACTTTTGGTTATTACTCCGAATTAAACCCCAACAATATGATTATTCCGCTTTTAATGGCGGGATTTAAGGCACCGGAAATGTTAAATGCCTGCGAACTCGGGTTCGGGCAAGGCATTTCACTCAATATTCACGCCACCGGCGGGCAAGCCAAATGGTACGCAACGGATTTCAATCCTTCACACGCCAATTTTGCGCAACAGCTTTCTCAAATCGCCAATAACGGAGCATTAATTGCCGATCAAGGCTTTAAGGAATTTTGCCAACGTGATGATCTGCCGGAATTTGATTTTATCGGGCTGCACGGTATTTGGTCGTGGATTTCCGATGAAAACCGTCAAATTATTGTCGATTTCCTGCAACGAAAACTCAAAGTGGGTGGTGTGTTATATATCAGCTATAACACCTTACCGGGTTGGTCTGCGCCTTCGCCGTTACGCCATTTATTATCGCAATATCACAGTACAATGACCTCGGCATCAAGTGATTACCGACAAAATATTCAACAAAGTATCGATTTTGTCGAGAAAATCTTCCAACAAAGCCCACAACTCATCGAAAGCTCTCCCCATTTACTCCCACGTCTTCAAGGCTTAAAAGAAAAAGAACCAAATTATATTGTCCACGAATATCTCAATCAGGACTGGCAGCCGATGTATTTCTCGGATATACAAAAATGGTTGGAGCAAGCCAAACTGTCCTTTGCCTGCTCATCCAATTATTTGGATGACTTTGATATGTGCCTCTATTCCAGCGAACAGCAACAATTAATGAGCAGCTTTAACCATACCAATTTTGCCCAAACGGTCAAAGATTTCATTGTGAATAAACAGTTTAGACGGGACTTTTGGATAAAAGGCGGTGTGAAGCTAAACGGGTATCAGAAACGTCAAGCGTGGCGTAAGTTAGATGTTCTCTTGCTCACATCTCGTCATAATATTGAAATGAAAGCCTCCGCTCATCTTACTATCGACTTAAATGCCGATCTATTCAATCCGATACTGGACAAACTGCAAGATCATAAAGTGCATAATGTCGGCAAATTAGCCGATAGCCTCAAAAAACGGCTCAGCGAATACGATGTTTTCGCCGCCCTTGCCGTATTAAGTGGTAAAGGGCATTTATCCGCAGTGCAATCTAACGCACAAATTAAAGCCGCTCGCCCTCGTTGCGATGCCTTTAACCGTTACATTTTAGAGCAATCCCGCTCACCGGAATTTACCGTAGATTACTTGGTTAGCCCGGTTATCGGCGCCGCATACCGAATTAAGCTGCTCGATCGCTGGTTCTTACTCGCCTATATTGAGCAAGTGCCGCAAGAAAATTGGGTTACATTTGTGTTTAATTTGCTAAAAGAAAGTAACGCGACCTTAAATAAAAATGATCAGCCACTACACAATGATGAAGATATCACCACCTATTTAACCGAGATCTATGACAACTTCTGCCAAAATCATCTGCCAATGCTTAAACACCTCGGCATCATCTAGTTAAAGTAGCGTTACCTATCCATTCAACACAAAAGGGCATTTTAAAATGCCCTTTTTGATGAAACAAGCGGTCGGTTTCCCCAGATAATTTGCAACATCACGCTAACGCCATTGCCAACAAGGTGATCGGGTGTAAACAGGTGAGATCGGTGGACATATCAATCTGCCATTTGCAGGTTTCGCACTCGGAAATGACATAATCAAAGCCGCCATTGTTGATATGTTGGAATAACGGGTTACCAATCGCTTGCGAAGTGGCGTAATTCTCCGCTTTAAAGCCGTAAGTACCGGCAATGCCGCAGCATTGAGACGGTAGCATCACAATCTCTAATTCGGGAATCTGTCTTAGCACCTCAAGGGTATAAGGTGCCCAACCGGCTTTTTCAACGTGGCAAGCGGTATGGTATGCTACCTTCAACGGCAACGGTTTTGCCGGCAAAGTTCTGCCCTCTCGCAACAGTTGATATAAATAACGGGTTACAATATGAATATGCGGACGGACTTTGGCGTTGTCCATACCAAGAACGTGATGATATTCGTCCCGCAAATTCATTGTACAACTGGACGACGTGCCAACGACCTCTAATTCACGCACTCCTACTATTTTCTCCAGCTCGGCAAGGTTAAATGTCGCCTGTTTCTTCGCTTTTTCAGGAAAACCATTCACGGATAACGGCAAACCGCAACATTTCTCTTTCTCCAGCAGTACCACGCCAATATCCAGTGCATTAAACACATCAATCAGCTCTTTGCCCAACTGCGGATTATTGTAATTAACATAACAGCCGTGATAATAGGCGACTTTTTCACGATACAAAGCTTGGCGCTCCGCCGCTTTTTTCAGATACCACTGGCGGAATGAACCAAACGCATATTTCGGCAAAGTACGCTGACGGCTGACATTCAACGTCTTCTCCAATAAAAAACGGGTCGCTTTTAAACCGGTGATCCGATTGACGATCGGGGCAAGAGGCGTATTCATTTTGCCCATCAAATCCGTATTACTCAAAATCGCATCACGCAGCTTGTGAGCAAGCGGTTTGTTTTGCCGATCTAAATGCGAATTTCTGGCTCGCACGATAATATCGCCGATTTTGACATCGGACGGGCAGGCAATCTCACAACGTTTACAGTTAGTACAATATTTTAACGCTTCGTCATAAAGCTCCGCACTTTTTAGGCGTAATCGCTCACCGTCCGGCCCCGCTTGCTTCGGCCCCGGATACATCGGATTTTGCCGAGACACCGGACAAACAGCAGTACAAGCCGTACATTTAATGCAACTTTCAAAACTGCTATCAATGCCCTGATGCACCACTCTCGGCAGGCTGTTTTGCTTGGCACTTTCAATTAACGCAGCAATATTCATCTCTTTTTCCCACAAATATGTTAAATGTTAATTTTCGTCTTCCAATAGGCTTGCGTTTTCATCGCCTTTCTTACAATAAAAGATTGTCCTTTACGAACTTTCAAGCAATCCCCCTAATCCCCCAAAAAACATCTTCCCTCTTTTGTAAAGAGGGGCTAGGGGAGATTAGTAAAAATCCGCCCTACCGCTACTAATCCTATTACCTATCAAAGATTAGCTCTTTCGAGCTTCCAAGCGACCATTCCCCTCAAAACAGCTCCCCTCTTTTGTAAAGAGGGGCTGGGGGAGATTAGCAAACTCTGCCCTACCACTACCAACCGAATTACCCATAACGCGTAACCTCTACGAGCTTCTAACCAACCACTACTCGTAAACCACTCCCCTCTTTTGCAAAGAGGGACTGGGGAGATTAGCCCGCCAAAATCTGCTCTGCTGCCGTTAATGCAGTAACCACTGCCACGCCCGATCCGCAGCCGAGTTCAATGCCGTGGTAGCCGCCAATAACGTTACCCGCCGCATAAAGATTAGCCATAAATTGACCGTCTTTGCGGACTTGGCACTGTGCATTGATCGCCACGCCTGCGGCCTGGTAAGGTTGGGCGGCGGCAAATCGATTTGCCGTCCACGACAAGCGGTCAGTTGGCACAAAGTTTTCACAACCGATAATATCGGCACGGAAAAGCGGCTCGACAATTTGCTCAAATTCGGCGATCAAGCCGTTACTGAAAAAACTGCCCGTTGCCAACACAAAATGACGGGCGGAAATCGCATTTTCTTGATGTAACTGCGTGTGAATTTTCGCCACTTTTTGCTGTTCAAACACCGCCCGTAATGCGCGGTCGCCATTTATTGATAGCCCGCCCAACTGTTCAAATCGTTGGCGAAGCTGATGATGTTGGCGGATACCAAGCAGCGAAGGCGGCAAGGTCGGCAGTTCAAACATTGCCGGCCCAACCGCCGCTTTTAGCTGATCGAAAAAGCGTTGATCGTCCAGCCCAAAACACGCCGGCAGGAAAATCGCTTCGGCATTTTTCGCCGCACTTTTAATCTCCGCTACCAAATCATCAAACGCCAATTTATGCGCAAGCAGTTGAGCGATATTAACACTACGAAATTCCCGTGCGTTATCCCGCAGATGATCCAGCTCCGGAATATTCAGAAAACCGGTGATCAGCTCGCAATGCTTAAACGCCGTATTTTTCACTAAATTTGCCGCCAATAATTGTGGCTGAAAATCGTGATACCCCTCAATCCCCAGTACTGCAATCCGTTGAAACGGAAACGGCTCGCTTAATGCCAATGTCGGCACACTGTTTGGTGATAGCCAGCTTGCCCGCAGTGAGCCGAGCGGCGTTACCCTAAAATGATTTTGTGTGTGCGAGCCGACCAAATCGAGTTTAATCTCCGCGGCTAACCGCTCAAATTGTTGTGCTTTTGCCAGCACCTGCTGTTTGCCGAGAATGCAGTAGGGGTGTTCGGGTTGCTCGGTGGCAAGCGCCTCATAACTTTTGCAAAAATCTTCGACTAACCGACCGCTTGGTAAACGACTAAGCAGATCCAGTGAGCCGGAGGAAAAATCAATCGCCGCCTGTCCATTGTTGATAATGGCGCAACGTTTGCCCGCTTGTTGTAGCACGATGCCGCAAGTCAATCCGGCTAAGCCGCCACCGATAATCACTACATCAAAATTCATTGTCGTCCGTCCCCTTCTGTACTGTCGGCGCACCTTGCTCCACATCATTTAAGCCGAGTAAACTGTAATAGATCCAGCGGGTGAAATCTGCTTCCCGTAACGCATCGCCCCACGCAATCGGTTCGATCCCCCGCCAACGCTCTTCCATAAAGGCGGCAAGTTGGGTGGTCGATTGCTGCGGGCTGGCAACGTCAAAGCGGGTCATCAAACCGGCGGCACGGCAGGCACACAATTCCGCTTGGCACGTTCCCATTCCGACACGGGTACGGCGGCGTAAATCGACCAAATTATTCACGCTCAACTCTTCCACCGCATAACGCACCTCACCGGCGGTAACCGCTTCACATTCACACACAAGCGAACGGTCGAGTCGTGCGGTGTCGAGCAGCCTTGCCGCCCGTGAACCGTGCCGATATACCGCCGAATAGCGAATAGGACTTGGCAGGGAAATTACTTTGCGGTTGGTCTCTGCCCGACTTTCGTTTGAACCCGGTAGTGCCTTTTCAGCCGTGGTACAGCGGTCGGTTCGGTGCAATTTTTTGCAAACCAGATCCGTTGCCCACTCCGCCATTAAACGATAGGTCATCAATTTACCGCCGGTAATAGTGATAAAGCCGTCTAAGCCGTCCCGCTCGGCGTGGTCGAGGAGTACAATGCCTCGGCTGACATTCCGCCCTGACGGATCATTATCTGCCGCCACCAACGGGCGAACCCCCGCATACGCCCGCAGTACACGGGTATGACGCAAGCTCGGCGCTAATTTTTCGCCCTCACGGAACAGAATATCCACTTCTTCGGCGGTAATCTGCATATTATCGATCTGATCGTACGGGATACGGCTGGAGGTTGTGCCGATCACCGAAATGGTATCCCCCGGCACTAAAATATCGGCATCGGCGGGCTTACGGCAGCGGTTGATCACCAGATTATTGATCCGATGCCCCATAATCAGCAATGCTCCCTTCGCCGGAAACATTTTGATGCTTAAATCCGCATACTCGGCAATGCCCTGCCCCCAAATGCCACCGGCATTCACCACCACAGGCGCGAAAAATTGGCGTTGGCATTGGTTTTTATGATCGAAAACCTGCGTGCCGATCACCCGCCCACCTTCACGGATTAAGCCTTTGACCTCGCAATAGGTGAACACTTTCGCACCGTGCTCGGTGGCATCTAACATATTCGCGGCGGTAAGGCGGAACGGGTCAATCGAGCCGTCCGGCACAACAACCGCCCCCACTAATGCCGGATTGACCGACGGCTCAAGCCGCCGGGCTAAGTCAGGCTCAATCGCTACCGCCTCAATGCCGGATTGCTCGCAGGCGTGCAGAAAAGTTTTCTGAAAAGCCAAATCGTCTTCGGGAAGTGTGATAAACAGCCCTTTCGTATCTTCAATGCAATGGCGGGCAATGCGTTTGAGGATCAGGTTTTCTTCAATACATTCACGTGCGGATTCTTGATCGTTCACCGCATAACGTGCGCCACTGTGCAACAAGCCGTGGTTACGCCCCGTTGCCCCCGTGGCAATATCCCGCCGCTCCAATAACACACAGGATAGCCCCCGCAATGCACAATCTCGGGCAATACCTGCGCCCGTTGCACCGCCGCCAATGATAATCACATCGCTGGTAATCGGCGAGAAATCCGCCGCATTTTGATACAGTTGAGCTGCGATCCGCATTGATGCTCTCCCACAATAAAAAATAACCGTTCAAACAAAATCGACTGACATTCTAGTCAAATGAGCGAATATAAACAACAAAATGCGTCAAAATAACCAAATTTTGTGAAGTTGATCACAGATTATTTTCGATTTCACTCATTAAATTTCTGCTTTTTTGTGAGTTCTCTCACAAAATCAAACAAATCCGCTTTCTAATTTTTACGGTTCTTTTATGATATGCACCTCTTATCGAACAGGCATTGCTGTGGGCATAGCGGATTTGCAAAAAAGCGGGCAAAACCGACCGCTTGCTGATGATGTTCGGTCGATTTCAATCATATTTAAGGAGAACCTATGTTTGGCCCATTTAAACCGGCACCGCACATTGCGGCATTGCCGGCGAATAAAATTGATTCTACCTACAAACGCTTGCGTTGGCAGGTGTTTGCAGGCATTTTCTTTGGCTACGCCGCCTACTATTTTGTGCGTGCCAATTTTGACTTAGCCCAAAAAGGCTTAATTGAGGCGGGGCTTTATAACAAAGCGGAACTCGGCGTTATCGGCACGGGTGCCGGTTTAGCTTACGGTTTATCAAAATTTGTGATGGCGGGCATTTCCGATCGCTCCAATCCGAAAGTCTTTTTACCCTTCGGGCTGTTACTCTCCGGTTTATGTATGACGTTAATGGGCTTGATGCCGTGGGCAACCTCAGGCATTGCCGTGATGTTTGTGATGATTTTCTTGAATAACTGGTTTCAAGGAATGGGCTGGCCACCGTGCGGACGCACAATGGTGCATTGGTGGTCAAAATCGGAGCGGGGGACGATCGTCTCTATTTGGAATACGGCGCATAATCTCGGCGGAATGGTGCCAGGTGCAATGGTGTTACTCGCCAGTGCCGTTTATTTCAGCAATCACGGGGTCGAAGCCACCGCTAAAGATGTCTGGCAACAGGCTCTCTATTATCCGGGTATTGCCGCAATGGTTGTCGCCGTGCCGATCTATTTGATAATGAAAGATACACCACAATCTTGCGGCTTACCGGCAATCGAAAAATGGCGTAATGATTATCCGGAAGATTACAACGAAAAGACCTATGAACATTCGCTCAGCACCAAAGACATTTTCATTACTTATGTTTTGAAAAACAAATTGTTATGGTACATCGCTATTGCCAATGTGTTTGTCTATTTAATTCGCTATGGTGTCTTAAAATGGTCGCCGGTTTATTTGGGCGAAGTGAAACACTTCAACATCAAAGGGACAGCGTGGGCATATACCATTTATGAACTGGCGGCAATTCCGGGGACGTTACTGTGCGGCTGGGTATCCGATAAATTATTCAAAGGTAAACGGGGTTTAACCGGCTTTATTTTTATGATTTTAACCACAGCAGCCGTAGTGGCATTATGGTTAAATCCGGCAACACCGGAGGCAGAGCTGGCGCAGTATGCCGGACACGCTTGGTATGAAAACCCGTATCAACTGACGGACTTTATTTTAATGACGACCATCGGTTTCTTAATTTACGGGCCGGTAATGTTAATCGGCTTGCACGCCCTTGAGCTTGCCCCGAAAAAAGCAGCGGGGACATCAGCAGGCTTCACCGGCTTATTCGGCTACCTCGGCGGCACGGTATCCGCATCACTGGTAGTCGGCTGGGCAGCGGAATACTACGGCTGGGACGGTGGTTTTTATGTGATGATCACCGGCGGTATCCTTGCGGTCTTGCTAATGTTGATCGTGATGTTGGAAGAAGGTAAGCACAAAGCCAAACTCGGTGAGCATTACGGCAAATAATCTCTTATAAACAGGAAGAACGGAGGTTCTTCCTTTTTTATGCAATATTATGTAGCAGTTGCACAAAGTTGTTTTTTATTCACTTGTAGGGACACACTGCGTGTGTCCGGATTTTAACCTATTGAAATAATTTG
>NZ_JWIZ01000005.1 GCF_001038205.1 Muribacter muris
GTGAATGGCGTTTTAACCACAGTGAAATAAAAGTTCAATTTTCCATTTTAAAACAATTAGTAAAGCAGAATTTATTCTAGTTATCTAGTACAGCCCCTTAGGATTTCAATATGCCTGACGAGCCCTCGGAATAATCTTTCGGTTGATCGTCATTTTCCGGTTCTTTTTCCTCAAGTTGGGGTTGTTGGAAAAAAGCAATCTTATCTGACTCCTCTGGGAGCAAGGTTTGCGATCCTTCGGATAAATGGGTGTAGAGTTTTTTGTAATCTTCGGCAAGGGTCGCTAACAAGTTGGCGGATTGCTCGAAATGTTTTTCTAATTGTGTTTTTTGCTCGTCAATTTTGGTATTGGCGGCTTTGAGTTCTTGTTCTAACTTGTGCTGTTTTTGCATACTCACATTGGTTGCACGCAAGATGACATAGCCGATAATCGCCCCAATGACAAACGCCGCAATAATTGCCAACCAAACATCATTTGACCACTGCATAGTAACTCCTTAATTTTTCGATAAAAACGTGCTTATTTTTACCATTTTCTCACTATGGAGAGAAGCTAAATTTTGGTTTGAGTTTAAAAAATTTGAGATAGCCTACAAAATGCGAAATTACTTAAAAAAACATTCGCTTTTTCCTAAAATCTCTGTATAATTTCGCCACCCTGTTTTTATGTGGTATTCCCGCCACATAAGTTGGTCAGAATTGACTCGAAGGGGTCGGATTCTAACCGCATTAGGTAATATCTTCGGATATTGGGTATAAACATTTAAATTTTGGTATTTAATTAGAATGAAAACTTTTGTAGCAAAACCAGAAACAGTAAAACGTGACTGGTATGTGGTAGATGCGACAGGTAAAACTTTAGGTCGTTTAGCTACTGAATTAGCACGCCGTCTTCGTGGTAAACACAAGGCTGAGTATACACCGCACGTTGATACAGGCGATTATATCATCGTCATCAATGCGGACAAAGTAGCGGTAACAGGTAAAAAAGAAACTGACAAAATCTACTACTGGCACACTGGCTATGTAGGTGGTATCAAAGATGCAACCTTCAAAGAAATGATCGCTCGTCGTCCAGAAGCAGTGATTGAAATTGCGGTAAAAGGTATGTTGCCAAAAGGTCCGTTGGGTCGTGCAATGTTCCGTAAATTAAAAGTGTATGCGGGTAGCGAACATAACCACGCTGCGCAACAACCACAAGTTTTAGACATCTAATCACGGAGCAGAAAAATGGCAGAGAATCAAAACTACGGCACAGGTCGCCGCAAAAGCTCTTCAGCTCGTGTATTTATCAAACCGGGCAGTGGTAACATTACCATCAACCAACGTTCTTTAGAAGTTTACTTCGGTCGTGAAACTGCACGAATGGTAGTTCGTCAACCGTTAGAATTAGTTGAGTTAACTGATAAATTAGACTTATACATCACCGTAAAAGGTGGTGGTATTTCAGGTCAAGCAGGTGCGATCCGTCACGGTATCACACGCGCATTGATCGAGTACGATGAGACATTACGTCCAGCACTACGTGCTGCAGGCTTCGTTACTCGCGACGCTCGCCGCGTTGAGCGTAAAAAAGTGGGTTTACACAAAGCACGTCGTCGTCCACAATACAGCAAACGTTAATCATATTTTCGTTTTCAAGAAGGCAGGAATTTTCCTGCCTTTTTTAGTTTTAAGCTATGATAGCCCATCAATTTTATAGAGGTATTCCGTTATGCTTGCGATTATTTCCCCTGCGAAAACCTTGGATTTTGAGACAAAGATTGAAGGTTTTGCATTTTCCCAACCACAACTGACCGCTTACAGCCAACAACTTATTGAGATTTGCCGACAGTTTAGTCCTGCGGAATTGGCATCACTGATGTCGATTAGCGATAAACTCGCGAGTCTGAATGTCGCACGTTTTGCCGAGTGGCAATTAGAGCATCACCTTGACAATGCCAAGCCAGCATTATTTGCCTTTAAAGGCGATGTATATACGGGATTGGCGGCGGAAACCTTGTCAAAAGAGCAGGTAGAGTATGCGCAACGCCACTTGCGAATGTTATCAGGCTTATATGGTTTGCTTAAACCGTTAGATTTAATGCAGCCGTATCGCTTGGAAATGGGGACAAGGCTTGTTAATCAGCAAGGCAAAGATCTTTACGCATTTTGGGGCGGGATTATCACAACGCATTTGCAACAGGCGATTGATGAGCAAGGGGATAATATCCTAGTTAATTTGGCATCGGACGAATATTTTAATGCGGTCAAGCCAACTCAATTACACGCTACTATTATTAAGCCTGTTTTCCTCGATCAAAAAAACGGCAAATATAAGGTGATCAGTTTCTATGCGAAGAAAGCACGGGGAATGATGGTGCGGTTTATGCTCGAACATCAACCAAAAAATATAGAACAGCTGAAAGATTTCAATTATGGCGGCTACTGGTTTGACGAACAGCAATCTAGCGAAACAGAACTTGTGTTTAAACGTGAGGAAGCATGACAATGTTGCGTAAAATAGCCTTGTTGAGCGGTTTGCTAACGGGGTGTAGCGTACAATACGGACAATTTGCTGTGCCGACTGAAATTCAATTTGCTGATAAGGTATTTGAAATGGCTTCGGATAATCGGCTTGATGAAATGCGTCAAATCCTCTATCTACCGCAAGGTTCAGCCAAAAATCCGGATAATTGGCAGCAAGGCTTTTTGATTTTCTTAGATCGCAATGCTCAAGGGCGTACTCTGACAGAACGGCAAACGTTACGGCAACAGAGCTTTGCCAAACAGCCGCATACCCAAGCAAACGTGCACCTTGCCGGCAATGAATTGCGAAGCCAAGTGCTATACCCGCCGACCGCACGTTTTCATAATTATCAGCTTGAAGTTACGCGTGGGCGTGAGTTTGCCTGCGGCTTCGGGCAAATGCAATTTGCAGACAAACGGTCGGATTTTGCAAAAAATCGTCAACAACCGACCGTTTACCTACGGATACTCGAAGAATTAGCCCAGCGTTTGGCACAGTTACCTTGGCTGATGGAGTGTAGAAAATGACCCAACAGTATGAAAAGTATGTTAAACGGGCGGCAACCCTTGCGATTGCCGTCGCAGTGATTTTGATTGTGATTAAAGCCTTCGCGTGGTGGAAAACCGGATCGATGGCGATCTTAGCGGCAATGACCGATTCGTTGGTCGATTTATTCGCATCGGCAACCAATATTCTCGTGTTACGTTTTGCTTTACAGCCGGCGGACGATAACCATACCTTTGGGCACGGCAAAGCGGAATCCCTTGCAGCACTGGCGCAAAGTGCCTTTATTACCGGCTCGGCGGCGTTTTTATTGTTGCAGGGCATTCAGCGTTTGACCGAACCGCAGCTGGTGCAAGCCAGTGAACTGGGGATTGTCATCAGCCTGATTTCGATCGCTCTGACGGCAATTTTAGTGTGGTATCAACGCAAAGTGGTGCGCTTAACGGAAAGCCCCGCAATTCAAGCGGATTCACTCCATTATCAAACGGATCTGTATATGAATGCGGCGATTTTGGTGGCAATGTTACTCAACCTATACGGTGTGGTGTGTGCCGATGCGATTTTTGCGATTGGTATTGCCCTTTATATTTTAGTAAGCGCGGCGAAAATGTTGTGGCAGGCGATGCAATCATTGCTCGACCAAGCTTTGCCGCAGGACGAGGTAGATCGCATTTGGGCTATTGCGTTGGAGCACCCCCGCATCATTAGTATTCACGATCTGAAAACCAGACGGGCAGGAGCTGTGCGGTTTATTCAGTTACATTTAGAGCTGGACGATGAACTGCCGCTTGTGGTTGCACACGAGATTACCGATAGCCTTGAACAGAAATTACTGGCAGCCTTTCCGCTTTCGGAAGTGATGATTCACCAAGAGCCGACCAGTATTGTACAACAAGAACGAATGGCACAGGGGGCATAATGTATCAAGCCATCGTACGGTTTCGTTATCGGGATTTTGAGCAAGATCCGGTGCAGTTAATTAACCACATTGTCGAGCAATGGCGGTATAACGGGCAAATTATTGGGCGGGAAGTCGGTATCACCTATCATCAAGGTGTGGAAGATGCCGAATTTCAGCTGCGTGTTGCCGTGCCGGAACAAGAGAGTTTAGCACCGAAATGGCAAAATGAGAGGGTAGCACAGGCGATAGCCTACGCCGAAGAACAAGGGATTGTATGGCAATCTGTCGAAATTATCGGGCGGGATTATAATGCGGAGCAAACCAGTCCACTGTCCCGCCCGAATTTTCAACTGCTTTATACCACGCATTTGGACAGTTGCTCGCCGGTCTATAACGGAGAGGATTTCTGCCCGCAGCCCTTATACCGCTTGGGAATTTCCGCTGAATTAAGTGAAGCGATCATCAAATGGCAGGAAGATTGGCAAGCCTGCGATCAGCTTCAGATGAATGGTAGCGTATTAGAAACGGCAGCGCTTGCCGAAATCAGCGATCATTCCAGCCATTTAAGCCGACAGGGGCAAAGATTATGCCGTCAGCTAGAACAGCAAACTGCAATCCCGACCTATTATTATCTCTACCGCTTGGGGAAAAATAGTGAGTTAGAGCATAACCGCCGTTGCCCAAGTTGCCACGGAGAATGGCGATTACCTGAACCGCTACACGGCATTTTCCATTTCAAATGCGATCACTGCCGTTTGATCTCAAATTTAAGCTGGGAAGTACAGGGGTAAGCGGTCGGTTCAACGCTATTTTTGGCAAAATTGTTTAGAGCAGATGGGATATTAGGGCTGTGATTTAACAGAGGGGCATAGGATATTTTCAAAATGAAGCGGTATTATGTAATGTAGCAAATGCACAAAAATAGAAATTTTAACAGAATTGTAGGGACACACTGCGTGTGTCCTTTATAAAAATCAAATGATTTCAATAGGTTAGAATCCGGACACACGCAGTGTGTCTCGACAAGCGAACAAAAAACAACTTTGGGTAACTGCTACATAATATTGAAATGAAGTTAAACGGACGCCAGCGTGGCGTCCCTACCTATAGCTTGTGCAAAGGCGACATAATATTAAAGGCATATTTGTTATAAATATGCCTTTAAGTTATGAAAATGCGGTTTGTTAGCGAATGCCTATGCATATTTAAGGCTAAAGTTTCGCTTACTCCTGTTCCCGTCGTCCGCCAAGTGCGCCGTACGCTTTTCCTTTTGCTTCAAATGTACCGCCGATTTCTTCTGCCTTAGGTCCATAGAATGCCCCTTTAATTGTGCCTTCTGTAAGCATACTATCCGTTGACGGTGCTAATGTCCCTTCAAAATGGTTTCTATCGGCAGCTAATTTCGCCGTGGCTTTAAAATCAAGTTCAGGGATACGCACGCCGGCATTCACCGTATTTTCTACGTTTAAATCAATGGTTTTTTCGGCGAAATCGACTTTTGCTGTAAAAGTGGCTGCGTGCGGTGTATAACGTTTATCAGCAGTATAGGTGATAGCCGCGCCATAATAATCAACCTTTCCGCTAGTTGGGATAGCGTTTTGTGGGGTGTGATAACCAACGCTGAATGCCATAGGGCTATTCTCATTTTTTAGGTAAGTTCCAAATGCTTGATAATGGTTATTAGATAGAGAATTTTGATTGAAATTGAATAATAGCGCGTGATGAATATCGTCCTTTTGGGTGAGTGGGATTAATTTTCCACGGTTATCAATATCGAGATATGGACCAAGATCATTGAGAGCCAATTTTGTATCATTTACGTCTGATGAGTTGTGGAGTGTCATCACTAATTGAGGTTTATTCTCTTGAGGCGGATTTTGTGGTGGTATATCCGGCTGCATCACTGGCGGCGTAGGCATAGGATCTGATAGTGGTTTATCAGCGATTGGCTGGCTTTTTGCCGGTTCATTAGGCAGAGTTTCCGGTTGTGTCGGGTTGTCTGTTTTAGATGTCGCTTTTGGTTGCTCTTTATCTAATGATTGATTAGGTTGAGTTCCCAGCTGTGTCGGCTTATCTGTTTTAGGTGATGCTACTTTAGCTTGTTCCTCTGCGAGTGGTTGATGAGGTTGAGCTTCCGTCTGTGTTGGGTTATTGGTTTTATGCGGTGTCTCTTTAGGCTGTTCTTCCACTGGTGGTTGATAAGGGGTATTTTCTGATTGCACTTGATCATCACTCTTTTTTTGTTGGGGGGATAACGAGTGCTTTTCGCTCTGTTTAGCTGAGGTGTCGGAGTGTGAAGATGAACACGCGACAACGCCAAGGGAAACTAAAATAGTAAATGCAGTTTTAAATATGTTTTGTTGATTCATATTGACCTCATAGATGTACTACTAAAAATAAACCTTTATTAGACGGATAAGTCGGCCTTAAATTACACGGCTAGTCATTTATTTTTTCAAATGGGCATAATTTATTTTTGAACACAGATCGGCTGTTAACGATAAGTTAGATGAAATCAGGCAATCACCAAATGAGAATGCCTGATTATCGGATTACACTTGGATATTTTGGGCAAGCGATCGAATTAAACGAGGACCTTGATAGACCATTGCCGAATAGAGTTGTAATAGGCTTGCACCGGCATCAATTTTAGCTTGTCCCGACTGCACAGAGTGAATGCCGCCGCTGCCAATAATCGGAATTTTTCCTTTCAGCTCTTGAGCAAGTTGCTGAATAACGTGTGTGCTAAGGGTATTCAACGGTTTGCCGCTCAAGCCGCCTTGCTGTTCGGCGTGAGGCAAGCCGATAACGCCTTCGCGGGAGAGCGTGGTGTTGCCCGCAATCACCCCATCAATCTGATGACGGATCAGACTATCGGCAACAGAGGCAATCTCGTCAGCGGATAAATCTGGTGCAATTTTCAGAACTAACGGCTTGTAAACCCCTTGTCGATCGGCGAGCTGTCGTTGTTCGGCTTTTAACGATTTCAATAAATCGTCCAGTGCTTCGCCATATTGGAGCGAGCGCAGGTTTTTAGTATTTGGCGAAGAAATATTGACGGTGATATAGCTTGCGTGTTGATACACTTTGCGTAGGCAAATTTGGTAATCGTCCCAGCTTCGTTCAATTGGCGTAGTGGCGTTTTTGCCAATGTTAATGCCGAGAACGCCTTGATAATGGGATTTTTTGACGTTTTCAATCAACACATCAACGCCTAAGTTATTGAAACCGTTGCGGTTAATAATGCCTTGTGCCTCAAGTAAGCGGAATTGGCGGGGGCGGGGATTACCGTCTTGAGCAACGGGGGTTACTGTCCCAACCTCAATAAAACCGAAACCGAGTTTGGCAAAACCGTCAATCGCTTCACCGTTTTTATCCGCACCGGCGGCAAGCCCAATCGGGTTTTGAAAGCTCAGTCCCATAACAGTTACGGGATTATGCAGGATCGGCTGTAAATTGGGCAGATAGCCGAGCCATTTCAATGCTTGTAATGAAAATTGATGGGCGTTTTCTGCGTCCATCGCAAACAATGCTTTGCGTATAAGAGGATAGAGCATTTGTAATATTTTTCCGAGATCCGACCGCTTGTAAAAGAGAGTACGGCCAATTTGATTTCTATTAGCGAACGATAGCTGCTCGCTAGGTTATTGATGCGAAGTATGAAAAAGCCCAACGCATTGTTGGGCTTTTTCAATTAGTGGCTGAACATCGCCGAGATCGATTCTTCGTTGCTGATGCGACGAATGGCTTCGGCAAGCATACCGGATAGCGTCAATACACGCACTTTGTTTAACGCACGGATTTCCGCTGAAAGCGGGATCGTGTCGGTAACGATAACCTCATCTAATGCTTCGTTAGCCAAGTTTTTCGCTGCCGTGCCGGAGAAAACGGCGTGGGTTGCATAGGCAAATACACGGCGAGCGCCGCGTTCTTTCAAGGCTTCTGCTGCTTTCACCAGTGTGCCGCCGGTGTCGATCATATCATCAACGAGGATACAATCACGATCGGCAACATCACCGATAATGTGCATTACTTGGGCAACATTGGCTTTCGGGCGACGTTTGTCGATAATCGCCATATCGGCATCGTTGAGCAGTTTTGCAATCGCTCTGGCACGCACCACGCCACCAATATCCGGTGAAACCACAATCGGATTGACTAAATCGGTTTTCTTCACAATATCGTCAATTAAAACCGGTGAACCAAACACGTTATCGACCGGCACATCAAAAAAACCTTGAATTTGTTCTGCGTGTAAATCGCACGTAAGCACACGATCTACGCCCACACTGGAGAGAAAATCTGCCACCACTTTCGCCGTAATCGGCACACGGGCGGAGCGGACACGGCGATCTTGACGGGCATAGCCAAAATAAGGGATAACCGCCGTGATACGACCGGCAGAGGCTCGGCGAAGGGCATCAACCATTACGATCAATTCCATCAAATTATCGTTAGTCGGTGCACAGGTCGATTGCACAATAAAAATATCTCCGCCACGTACATTTTCATTGATTTGTACTTGGATTTCGCCGTCACTGAAACGACCTACGGTTGCATCGCCAAGGGAAATATAAAGACGTTCAGCAATTCGTTTTGCTAGTTCGGGAGTAGCGTTTCCTGCGAAGAGTTTAATGTCAGGCATTTTAGGGGAACCTCTGGGTATTTATTAAGGAAATAATGATTGATGTAAAGGTGAAATATTTTGCCCTTTCGCCACAAAACCCTCAACATTGCGAGGCTTTTGGGCAAACAGCCGGCGGGCTTCATCTTCACTTTCAACTTCGGCAAATACACAAGCACCAGTGCCGGTGAGCCGAGACGGTGCATATTGTACCAACCAAGCTAACAATTCTTCAACCTCTGAATATTGATCCCGCACAATTTTTTCACAATCGTTTGCCCACGGTTGGGATAGACATTCCGCCATCGAGCGTACCGGCGTATTGCGGGGCAGGTCGGGGTGGTTGAATATGCGGGCGGTAGAAATGGCGACATTGGGTTTTAGCACGACATACCATTTTTCAGGTGGCGAGCAGAGGGATAATTTTTCGCCGACGCCTTCGGCAAAGGCAGCGAAGCCTCGTACAAAGATTGGCACATCAGCGCCCAGTATTAGCCCTATTTCAGCCAGTTTTTCAAGGGATAACCCCGTTTGCCATAGCTGATTGAGCGCAACCAACACGGTAGCCGCATTGGACGAGCCGCCCCCCACGCCACCGCCCATTGGTAATCGTTTGGTTAAGGCGATGTTTGCTCCCTGCTTGCAAGCGGTCTGTTGTTGTAATAATGTCGCTGCCCGATAGATTAAATTATGCTCGGTCGGGACATCGGCTAACGGGTTGAGCAAGGTAATTTTGCCGTCTTGAGTGGGGGTAATCGCTAACTCATCGCCGAAATCCAAGAATTGAAACAAGGTTTGCAATTCGTGGTAGCCATCTGCCCGCTTGCCGGTGATGTAGAGGAACAGATTGAGCTTCGCTGGGCTGGGAAAATGGAATGTGTCTGCCATCAATAACTCCACTCGGTTAAGCGAATTTTTAAGGTTTGCGTGCCGTTTTCCAACACAATCAATTTCGGTAGGTTTGGCTGACGATCTTCGTGATATTCAATATAATTCACCGTCCAAATGCTGTCGTTGAGGGGATAGCGGAATTGCGCGAGCTGACGTTTTTCGTTCACTACATACGGTTTGTCTAATTCCGGCAGCCCTTTGATCCAGTAGGCAAATTGATCGATAGGAAAAGCGACGCCGATGATCTCTTTCATTAAACTGTCCATATCTTGCTCGGTGCGGGAGTTGCCCTCGCTGTCCGAAATCGTCAGCCCCCGTGGGTTACGCTGCAATTTCAAGGATTTACTGGATAGATTGGACGACATCGTAAAACTGAACGTCGTAGGATTTTTATACTGCCAATCAAAATGGGAGGAAAAGCGTTCTTCCGGCGAAATGTAACCAAATTGACCTTTGGCAGAAAAAGCAGTGATTTGCTTTAATTTGGTTAAATGTTGCTGCCATTGTGCATCATCGTGCGGGATCTGCTGGGTCGGGAGTGCCACTTCGGTCGGCTCGTTCAAAATGGAGGAACAGCCTGCCAAGGCTAACGGCACGGCACACAAAAGTAGGGTTTTAAATGCGTTCATTGGATAGTCAGTCTAACAATTAAGGTGGGTTAAAAGTATAGCTGAAAGCGGTCGGTTTTGCTGAATTTTTTGCAATATTATGTCGCAAAGTATCACGCTATGTTAGCCCAAATAGGCGAGGTGTTGGATTAACGCCCCGCCCAAATCATCAGATCTTAATACTTTAACGGGTCAATTCGGCTAAGATCACATCGGTTAAGGCTTGCTTTTCTGCCTCGGATAGCGCTTGCTGCCGATTGTTACTGACGACAAAAAAATCCTCCGCCCGTTCGCCAATGGTGGTGATCTTGGCATTGAGTAAATTAAGCGAGAGCCGATTAAAAATATCACCGATGTGGGCGAGTAGCCCTTCTCGGTCGAGGGTAAAAAGCTCAAAAGCGGTTTGATTCGGGTGAGAATCGGCTAAAAAACGCAGCTTGGTTTTTCGCCTAAAGGATTGATGTTTAATCGGTTTTTTAATCAGCTTAAAGGTTTGGTTTGCCGTTTGGCTGAGGGTATTGTGTAAGGCGCGATGAATTTGGCGACTGCGATCATCATTCAGTGGCTGCCCGTTGATTTCACTCACAATAAAACTGTCTAGCACCAAGCCGTTTTCGGAGGTGATGATTTGGGCATCGTGAATGGTTATTTTTTTCTGGCTTAGGGTTTGCGCCAATCGGGCGAACAGTTGGGGTTGGTCGGCGGCATAAATGAAAATTTCCGTTGCGCCACGGGCATATTGATTGCTGACTAACACCATCGGCAGTTGCGGATTTTTCACATATTTGATCGCGTGCCACACCAGTTGGGTCGGGGTGTGGCGGGTGAAATAGTGCAATGGGCAGTGCTGCCAAAACCCAAGTAGTATTGTATTTTCGGTGTCGCCCAACTCGGCAGTTAGCTGATTAAGAGCCGTTTGCTGATGTTGGCGGGCAAGTGTTTGAGTGTCAAGAGACTGATCGCCAAGTGCGAGTTGTTGGCGGGTAAGTTGGAATAATTTGAGAAAGAGCGAACGTTTCCAATCATTCCATAAGGTTTTGTTGGTAGCGCAAATATCCGCCACGGTTAGGCAGGTGAGTGCAGATAAAGCGGTCAGATTTTTCACCTTTTTTGCAAATTGGCGGATCACTTCGGCATCGTGAATATCCCGCCGCTGCGCCGTAACCGACATTGTTAAATGTTCGGCAACCAGCCACGCCATTTCATCGGCTTCTGCAGGGCTAAATTGATGCTGCAATGCAAATTGCCGCATATCCGCTGCGCCAACGGTTGCGTGGTCGCCTTCACGCCCTTTGCCGATGTCGTGAAAGAGTGCTGCCAAATAGAGACGGGACGGCTCGGCAAGGCGGGGCATCAACTCGCAGCAAAGCGGGTGCTTTTCGGCATTTTGAGGATCGAGAAAACTTTCCAGTTTGAGCATTACTCGCACGGTATGTTCGTCCACGGTGTAGAGGTGGAACATATCAAATTGCATTAGCCCTTCAATGTCTCGCCATTGGGGGAGGTAGGAGGATAACACGCCTAACTGGTGCATTGGTACAATCGCCCGTTGGACAAAACGGGGTTGCTTAAAGAGGCGAAGAAAGCATTGGCGGGCTTCGGGTAAATCGCTGAGCGGTTGGTTGAGTTTTTTCAGGGCAAGACGCAGTTGTCGTAGCGTAGTGGCACTCACTTTGGCATTTGGCTGTTGGGTCAGATGATAAAAGAGATCTAAAATCCGTTGCGGCTGCAGGCTGAAATCGCGCTGGTTATGGCAGAAAATAAGGTTATCCCGCAGGAAATAGCATTCATCAAGCGGTAACTTGTCGCCTTTTTTTTGCAAGGGCGACAGAATAGTCTGTTCAAAATGTGCCAGTACCAGTCGGCTAAGCTGTGAAATAGATTGGGTTGCTCGGAAAAAGGCTTTCATCATCGCCTCAACGGGCTGATTACCCTCGCCAGTGTAACCAAGCTGTTCACTAAGTTGCAGTTGCCGATCAAAACGCAGGCGGTTATCGTAGCGTTTGAGCTGCAAATGCAAGGCAAACCGCATTCGGAATAAAACCGTCTGTGCATGGCTAAGTTCCTGATATTCTTCAGGAAAAAGAATGCCTTTTTGGCTCATTGCCTCGAGACTGTGAATGCCGTATTGACGGAGCATTATCCAAGCGATCAAATGCAGATCCCGCAAACCGCCGGGGCTGTGCTTTAAGTCTGGCTCAAGGTTGTAACTGGTATTGTGATAGCGGGCATAGCGTTCGGTTTTTTCCGCTATTTTGGCATGGAAAAAGTCGTGCATCGACCAAAAATCCGGTTGATAGAGAGATGACATTAACGCTTGCCATAAGGCTTTTTTTCCACACAGAAAACGGCTCTCAAACATATTGGTCGCCACCGAAATTTCATTCCGCCCGATGTCTAAACATTCCGTTAGCGTGCGTACTGACGAACCGACCTGAAATTTACTGTCCCATAATAAATTCAATAATTGGTTGAATTGCATCTGATCGGGTTCGGCAAGTGGAGTATCTGTCAGCAATAAAATATCCAAGTCCGAAAGAGGAAACATCTCCCGCCGCCCATAGCCGCCCACAGCGATTAACGCAAGATCCTGCCGATCAGCAAAACCGAATTGTTGCCATAATTGCAGCAAAAGCTGATCGTAAAAATCACTGCGTTGTTGGAGTAGGGATAGAATGGGGCTATTTTGGAAAGCTGTGGCTTGTTGTTGTGTAAATTCAGTCAGAGAGTATTTGAGTATTTCACGGCTTAGCATTTTATTCCTTAACTGGTGAGATGAAAAATGAGGGATACAATTATTGTATCCCTCATTGAGTGTTAAACGATTAAGAATTGGTTTTGATCAATTTTAAGCCCTGGTTGGAAGGTTGCGATGTGAACAGCTTTACCGTTTTCACCGTACGATAACCTACCGCTCTCTTTATCATAATGCACCAAGCGATCAAAATTACTGAAATCCGTTTTTAGTCCGTTAAAGAAAGAGGTTTTACCTAACATACCCGATGTACCCGTGATATCTGGTAGCAGAACTTTATCGGTACCTAAAGTGAAATTCTCAATTTTGTCCGCTTTCTCGTTAACTCGATTAGCGGCAAAGTCGGCATTGTAATTTATCATCGGTTTAAGCACAAAAATATCCATACCGTCAGTACCGCTAATTGTGGCAGCTTGCCCTTTGGCAGTAAAGAGATTTGCTTGTGCTGTGCTATCTAATTGATAGGTATGCGTGATCACTTTATCGGCAAACGGATTACCTGCTTCATCTTCGCCACGTAGCGTAATTTTAAGGGTGTTTTGCGCATTATTAGTTGTAAATAAATAGCCCGGAAGATCGAGCTGCCATACTTTCTTGTCGACATCGATCTTATTGGCATAGAAAGCCGTATTGTCATTGATTTCCACCAGTATGCGTAGTGAATCGCTGGCAGCCTCTTCTATATTGGATAATGTGCCTGATAGCGATACTTTCTTCGAGAGATCCGCATTGTGCAGGGTATTATCCGCAAATAAGTCGTTCACTGTGATTTCCGGTGAGGTGGTGAATTCAGTATCCACCCGAACAGTTTGCGTAGCTGACGATTCTGCCGTGTTACCGTAGTTGTCTGTCGCAATTACCGTAGCCGTAATCGTTTTTTCGCCATCACTACTGCCTCGAATGGTTTCACCGGGAACGGTGAGTTTCCAAGTAAGATTTTGCGTATCAACCGTTGCCGTATGCTCTACGCCGTTAATATTCACATTAACTTTGATATGATTGGCTAAGTGTGGTGCAAAACGGAGGTAGCCGTTAAGTTCTACATCAGTGGCAATTTCCTGTTTAGATAGTAAATTGTCATAATTGACTTCCATCATATTGATACTTGGTGTAGGTATCTCCGGATAGGCGACAATAAAGGCATCTTTATTCAAGGTTAAACCGGTCGGTAATTGAGCAAATACAATCTCCGTTTTATCATTAGCAGGAGCTTTACGATAACTTAATTTCCCTGTTGAAGCATCGTAGCGGATATGTTCGTCAAAGTTGCTACGATCTAATTCAAGCAAGGTAAATATTTCTTTATTTAAACGGATTTTGTCTTCGCTCGGATTAAAATCAGGGAGATGGTCAATCTTACCGTTTAAGTGGCTATTAAAGACAAAAATATCATTACCCGCCCCACCAATCAGGGTATCTTCACCGCTACCGCCAATCAGTATATCGTTACCGTCGCCACCGTTTAATTGGTTACCGATATTATTAGCGATTAAACGGTTATCCAATTCATTGCCGGTCGCTTTTTTCGCCGTAAAACCGATTAAGGTAAGATTTTCGACATTTTCGCCTAATGTATAGTCTATGGTACTAATGATGGTATCATTACCTTGATTGGCAAGTTCGATGACTTTGTCATTAACATCATCAACGATATAAATGTCATCGCCTTCACCGCCATACATTTCATCAGCCCCTTTGCCGCCGTCAAGGTAGTCATTACCTAAGCCGCCTTTGATAATATCGTTACCCTCTCCTCCTAAGATATTATTATCGGCATTATTGCCGGTGAGTTTATCGTCAAAGGCAGAACCGACTAAATTTTCAATTTGCGTACCGTAACCGATAAATGCCTGACCTTTCGTATATTCTTTGATCGCGTATTTTTCTTTGGCCGTTTGTTGCCAGTTATTCGCAAGCGTATCTGTTGCCGGATCTTTACCGAAAAAGTCAAACTTACTGATTTCGTTTATCGATTTAACAAATAAGTGCTTCTCTAAAGTATCTCCACGATAGATCCACGAACCGGGCGTTAAATTAACGTTAACGCCTTCTTTCTCATTTGAGGCATCAAAGGTATCTACGCCGCCACCGTCCCAAATATAGAGCTCGCCGCCTACACTATAGGGGTTATAGTCTTTGAAACTGTAAACATCATTACCGGAACGAACCTGTTGATTAACACCGAACAGGTAATGGGTTGTTGCAAGATCATAAGGTCGTAAAATGTTGCTAAGATTGACGATAAAATCATCAACGGTATAAGACATCGAAGTAAATTCTGTCGTATTCTCCGTTTTATAGTTTTCGTTTTTTAACTCGCCCCAGTGGCTATGTGCTAAGTCGAATGTATGCCCTATCTCGTGTACCGCAGCAAATTTATTATAACTAATATTACCCGTTTTCATTGACCACTCTAAGTGTTTTCCGGTCGTTGCCACAGCCGCTGCACGAGGTGATAAGTATGTTTTGAATACCATAGTGCCGCCTCTATCAAGATTCGGGCTGTTATAGGCATTGAACGTATCAAAATCGACTTTGCGCAGATCAATATTTGCGATTTCTGCATAACGTTCATAAGCCCACTGAGTTGTTTCTTTCAGATAGTCATCGAGAGAAAAAATCTGATCCCGCTCTTTTAATGGAATCGGATCCTTTTCATCAAGCAAATAGTATCTTAATACGAACGGTTTCTGTGCTCCGATTTGATTTCCTGTTAGGAAACCTTGTTGGGATAGACCATTATTGGCAGAGATAAAATAAGGCATATTGTAATCCGGTTGCGTATGATCCATTTTTTTATTTGTAGGATCTAGTGCAGTATGTGGATTAACAAATTGAGCGCCAACAGGCACAGCTATCGTATAATGTGCAATATCAGCTGTACTTGTGCCTTTCTGATTAGTTAAAACGGCTTTTATCGCATAGCCGTTCTGTGTGCGTAGTTCGGATGTCGGAATATTAAGATCAAAAGCCTTCTCTTCATTTAACTGAGTTGAATAGGTTTTATCGCTAATCACTATCGTTACCGTATCGCCGGCTTTGGCACTGCCTGTCCCGATACCGCTGATCGATGTCATTTCCGTTTCGGCTTCTACGATAAACCCGCTTCCTTGTACTTTGACATTTTCACCGGAGAGTGTCATTGTTTTGATTTGCGGAATTAGCTTAGATTTTTGTTCTGCGGTGAGTCCGCTATCTAGAGGACGAAGGCTTCTCATCGTATAAACATGGTTATTACTTTTAGATTGGTCTAAATAATAGACAGATTCATTTTTATTACCCTCTGAAAAATCCAATGTAATCGACTGACCGTTTAATGCCGCCAATTCATCGGTCGGAATATCAATAAAGAATGAATTATCCCCTTTTCTAAAGCCAGTGGTATATGACTTATCGCCAATATTAATTTTTAACTGCCCGACAGCATGAGAGTTATAAAATTGCCCGTAAAGCCCGTCAAACTCAACCGTTCCGCTAATTCTACTCATCTTGGTTGGGGCAATCAGGGCGTTATTTTCACCGATAGCCCGAATTTCTACGTCAAACGGTTGTTCAATTTCATAAGTATGTGAAGCCTGATTTTCCGCCGTATTCTTAGCGTTATCCTGTACACGAATAGTTGCACTAATTTGATTTTCAGCCGTTTCAGCATTTAACTTCTCGCCTGCTACCGACACAGTCCAATTTTTACCATCAACGTTAGCGTTAATCATTTCGCCATTGATATTTAATACGACCGTTACAGTCGCAGGATCAACATCGTCAGTGTAATCCACAGTCCCACTTAGCTGGATAGTTTGAGTGCTTTCTTCAAGAGTCAAATAATTATCCTCAGTTATATTGTGGATTGTGATTTTAGGGGTCGCTAATTCTGTATCGACTCGATAGGTTTCGCTAACCGATTGGGTCGCCGGATTGCCTGCGTTGTCTTTTGCGGAGACGGTGAGGGTGGCTTGCTGCTCGCCTTGTGCGAAAGCAAGTTCAGTACCCGGTACTTGAACCGACCATTGACCGTTATCACCGACCTCAAGCGGGTAGTTTTTGCTGTTGATTTGCAGGTTGGCGGTAATCTCTTTCAAGCCGTCGACATTGCCGACGCTGCCGCTGAGGGTAAGGGTTTTGGCCGCCTCAGCCTGATTGAGCAGAGCAATCGGGTTGATGGTTGGGTTAAGGGTTGGGGCGGTTGTGTCGACCTGATAGGTTTCGCTAACCGATTGCGTTGTCGGATTGCCTGCATTGTCTTTTGCGGAGACGGTGAGGGTGGCTTGCTGCTCGCCTTGAGCGAAAGCAAGTTCAGTACCCGGTACTTGTACCGACCATTGACCGTTATCACCGACCTCAAGCGGGTAGTTTTTGCTGTTGATTTGCAACGTGGCGTTGATGTTTTGTAAGCCTTCAGTCTTGCCAATCGTGCCGCTTAAGGTCTGCATTTTTTCAGTTGCAGCCTGATTGACCAATGCAATCGGGTTGATGGTTGGGTTAAGGGTTGGGGCAACGGTGTCGACCTGGTAGGTTTGGGTTGCCGTTTGGCTGGTCGGATTGCCGGCACTGTCTTTTGCGGAGACGGTGAGGGTGGCTTGCTGTTCGCCTTGAGCGAAAGCAAGTTCAGTGCCCGGTACTTGTACCGACCATTGACCGTTATCACCGACCTCAAGCGGGTAGTTTTTGCCGTTGATTTGCAGGTTGGCAGTAATGTCTTTCAAGCCTTCGACATTGCCGACGCTGCCGCTTAAGGTCTGCATTGTTTCGGTTGCAGCCTGATTGACCAACGCAATTTGATTGATGGTTGGGGTGAGTGTAGGGGCAATGGTGTCGACCTGGTAGGTTTGGGTTGCCGTTTGGCTGGTCGGATTGCCTGCATTGTCTTTTGCGGAGACGGTGAGGGTGGCTTGCTGCTCGCCTTGAGCGAAAGCAAGTTCAGTGCCCGGTACTTGTACCGACCATTGACCGTTATCACCGACCTCAAGCGGGTAGTCTTTGCCGTTGATTTGCAGGTTGGCAGTAATGTCTTTCAAGCCTTCGACATTGCCGACGCTGCCGCTGAGGGTAAGGGTTTTAGCCGCCTCTGCCTGATTGACCAACGCAATTGGGTTGATGGTTGGGTTAAGGGTTGGGGCAAGCGGTTTTTCAGGTAATATTTCGGTTTGCCTGCCTGTATTAACGTGTTCTTTTTCTTCTTTAGCCGGAATAATTGGCTCAGGAGGAGTAGGTTTTTCAGATTCTGTTATTGTTTCGGAGAGATCTTTTTCCGGAATTTTGTCATTTATTCCATTGGTTTGTTCTTTAGTTTGTGGTGAGACCGGTGTCAAAGAAGATTTAGTATCCTCTGGCTTGTTTGAGGTGTTATCATTATCGTGGCTATTGCGGTTTTTAAGATATAATCCGCTGCCTATAATAGAGGCACCTAATACCATAGTTGAACCCCAGAATAATGAGGTAGCAACGATATTCCCGACTTCACTGGCAACAATGTTATCTGCCGCCAATATTTCTCTGTTTGCCCTTCTGTTAGTGTAATAATTTCTTTATGTGAGCCGTGCATAATATGCAGTTGATAAATCGTCATTATATACCTCATAAAATGTAAACAAATATTTTCCCCATTGTAACTTGAATTCTCTTATTTGATGACACAATTTTTATAAGTAATTAACTATTTTTCTAATCAATATTAACAACGGTTAATCTGATTTTTTTGAATTAGGACTTTCAGTAGTATGTTATACTCTGCCTAAATTGAGACTAAAACCCATCCAAAATGAAAAAAAAGACCTTTTTTATTTACGACTATGAAAGTTTCGGGGTGAATCCGGCGATTGATCGTCCGGCGCAGTTTGCGGGGATTAGGACGGACAGCGAGTTTAACATTATTGGCGAGCCGGTGATGTTTTACTGTCGGCAAACGCCGGATTATCTGCCGAGTCCTGAGGCGGTAATGGTAACGGGGATTACGCCGCAGCATTGTAATCAACACGGCTTGTCCGAGCCGGAATTTGCGGCACGTATCCACGCAGAATTTAGTCAGCCGAATACCTGTGTGATGGGCTATAACAATATTCGGTATGATGATGAAATGACCCGCTATACCTTTTTCCGTAACTTTTTTGATCCCTATGAATACAGTTGGAAGAACGGTAATTCCCGTTGGGATTTGTTAGATGTGGTAAGGGCGTGTTATGCCTTGCGTCCGGAAGGGATTGAGTGGGCGTTTGATGAGGAAGGGCAGCCGAGTTTTAAACTGGAAAAGCTAACCAAAGCGAACGGTATCGCTCACGAGAATGCCCACGATGCGATGGCGGACGTTTACGCCACGATTGCGATGGCAAAATTGTTGAAGCAAAAGCAGCCCAAATTATTCGATTATTTCTTTGAAAATCGCGGCAAAAAAGCCCTTGAAGCAATGATTGATACCGGCGAAATGACCCCGTTGGTTCACGTTTCGGGTATGTTGGGCAATTATCGGGGCAATACCGCTTGGGTTGTGCCGCTGGCGTGGCATCCAACCAACCAAAATGCAGTGATTGTGTGCGATTTGGCCGGTGATATAAGCGGTTTGTTAAATGAAAGTGCCGAGGTGCTGCGGGATCGTCTTTACACTAAGAAGACGCTTTTGGAGGAACAAGGCTTGGCAGCCGTGCCACTGAAATTGGTGCATATCAATAAATGCCCGATTCTTGCACCGGCGAAAGTCTTATTGCCGGAGAATGCCGAGCGGTTAGGGATTGATCGCCCACACTGTTTGGCAAATTTGAAAGCGTTAAAATCGCAAAAAAGCGTGGTGCGTGAAAAAGTAGTGGATATTTTTAGCCAAGAGCAAGTCTTTGAGGCAAGCGATAATGTTGAAACAACGCTGTATAGCGGTTTCTTTGAACCTGCCGATAAAAATAATATGGCAATTTTGCGTAACTTAAAACCGGAAGAATTAGCCCATCACGGCTTAAAATTTAGTGATCCGAGAGTGGAAAAATTATTGTTTCATTACCGAGCCCGCCACTATCCTCACACGTTAAGCAAAGCAGAGCAGGGGCAGTGGCAAAAATATTGCCAAGCCCAGTTGGCAAACAAAATGGCGAGCTTTAACCAATCATTAAATGATCTGTTTAATTTGCACCACGATGATGCGGATAAGGTAAAATTATTGACGGAACTGACCGCTTACGCCGAGCAACTGTGCGAAACGCCACCTGTTACCTATACGCAAAATGATGAACGATCAGCCCTTTGGGTGAATGAGCTAAATCAGCTTGCCGAACAGCCCTTGGATAGAGCGGAAAAGCTGAAAGCCCTTGAAGCGCTATTCGGCAAAAAATAAACGGATAACAGCTCTAGACAACATTTCGGCAACCCATTACTATGACAAAATTAACAGCCCGATAACATTAAGGAAAAATATGAAAAAAACATTGATAGCCCTTGCACTTGCAACTTTCTCTTTGGGGGCATTCGCCACCCAGCAAGCGGTCGAAAACAGCCAAATGCTTGCAAAAAACGCACTGGTATTACAAACGGATTTTAGCTTGAAAGACGGTGCGGTGTCTGCGATGCAGGGCGTTGCCTTCGGGGTTGATCCTGCCCTTAAAATGTTTGATTTAACCCACGAAATTCCCCCTTACAATATTTGGGAAGCGGCGTACCGCTTGTATCAAACCGCCAGTTATTGGCCGAAAGGCACGGTGTTTGTGAGCGTGGTCGATCCTGGTGTCGGTACGGATCGTAAATCGGTGGTGCTGAAAACCAAAAGCGGTCATTATTTTGTTACACCGGATAACGGTACGCTCACCTTGGTTGCCGAGCATTTTGGTATTGACGAGGTGCGTGAAATTGACGAAAGCAAAAACCGTTTGGCAGGCTCGCAAAAATCTTACACTTTCCACGGACGTGATGTTTATGCATACACTGGGGCAAAATTGGCTGCCGGTCAGATCAGCTTTGAAGAAGTCGGTCAGGCTTTAGCACCGCAAGTGGAAATGATTGAATACCAAAAACCGAGCTTAGAAAACGGCGTACTCAAAGGCAACATTCCGGTGTTGGACATTCAATACGGCAATATTTGGACAAATATCAGCGATGAATTATTGGCACAATCCGGTATCGCTAAAGACAGCCGTGTATGTGTCGAGATCAGCGAACGCCAAGGCGAAGAACAAAAAGTGCGTTATAGCGGTGCAATGCCGTATAAGAGCAGCTTCGGCGATGTGGAAGAGGGCAGACCGCTCCTTTATCTCAACAGCTTGTTAAATGTCTCTTTCGCTTTAAATATGGATAATTTCTCGGAAAAATATAAGGTGAAATCCGGCGCGGAGTGGTCGGTTTCAGTGAAATCCTGTGAGAAGAAAACGGACGCTGCCGCTCACTAAATGCTTTTTAACGATAATATTGGACGCAATGGACGCGTCCGCTTTTTTAGACTATGACGCAACTGATTGAAAAACACCCTTTCCCCGCTATTTTACCACCACAGGCAACCGTAATGATGATGGGGACGTTTCCGCCGACCTTGGAAAAGCGGTGTATGGATTTTCACTACCCCAATTTCCAAAATGATATGTGGCGCATTTACGGTGCAGTGTTCTTTGACGATACGGCGCATTTCCAAGTTGACGGCGAAAAGCGTTTTGATCCGATCAAGATCGAAGCCTTTTTGCGTGAGCGGGGCATTGGCTTGTGTTCAACCGCTCAAACGGCAATTCGCGAAAAAGGCAATGCGTCCGACAAATTTTTAAAAATTGTCGAGCCTGTCGATTTAACCGCAGTGCTGACGAAACTGCCTGCGTGCCGTTGGTTATTTACTACCGGTGAAAAAGCCACCGAAACCCTGTTGGATTTATTACCGGAAAAACTCAAAATGCCGAAGACTAACCAATATATTGCCTTTCCCTATTTGGCGGATCGCCCGTTGTTTTTGTATCGGCTGCCTTCCACCTCCCGTGCCTACCCGTTGAGCTTGGCGAAGAAGGTCGAAGCGTATCGGAAATTTTTCCAGCAAGCCGGCATTTTGTAAGGAAACGGCGATGATTTATGATTTACACAGCCACAGCCGTGCATCTGACGGGGTTCTCACCCCCACGGAATTGGTCGAAAGAGCGGCATCACGTCAGATTGAAATGTTGGCATTGACCGATCACGATACGGTTGCCGGCATTGCGGAAGCCCGTCAAGCCGCGCGACAACACGGCATTCGCTTTATTGCCGGGGTGGAAATTTCAATTTTATGGCAGGAAAAACCAATTCATTTAGCCGCCTTAAATATTGATGAAACTCATTCGGCGATGACTGGTTTACTCGCACAGCAAAAAGTGTGGCGGCAACAACGGGCGGAGCAGATCGGCGAAAAATTGGCAAAAGCGGGAATTCCCAACGCGTATGAGGGGGCGAAAGCCTTAGCAAGCGGTGAAGTAACCCGCGCTCATTACGGACGATTTTTAGTGGCGCAGGACTATGCCCGCAATGATGAACACGCCTTTAAACGCTATTTAGGCGCGGGGAAAACCGCTTACGTCAAACCGAAATGGTGCTCGCTCGAACAGGCGATTGATGCCACTCACCAAGCCGGTGGCGTGATTTGCATTGCACACCCGCTGCGGTATAAATTAACGGCAAGGTGGATACGGCGGCTTATCGAGGACTTCAAACAAGCGGGTGGAGACGGTATTGAAGTAGCAGGCTGTGCGCAAACGCCTGATCAACGTCAATTACTGGCACGTTGGGCGGCGGAGTTTGAGCTGTATGCGTCCGGCGGCTCGGATTTTCATTATCCGGCGGGGTGGATAGAATTAGGCAAAGGCTTAACTTTACCGGAGAGCTGTAAACCGATCTGGCAACGGTTTTGAGTGTGCAAAAAATCTCGCCCAACCGACCGCTTGCACTACTGAAAATTTTATCCAAATCCGCTAAACTAACCCCCTTTTATTTATGGCAAATAATGGTGAAAAATGGCTGAAATAGCAAAAAACACGGCGGACAAAACCAAAGATAAGCAGCTTGAGCAAATTGCGATTGCCCCTCATTCGATAGAGGCGGAACAAGCAGTGCTGGGCGGTATTATGCTGAATAATGAATACTGGGACAGTGTCGCCGAACGGGTGCAGGCAACGGATTTTTATACCAATGCCCATAGGCTGATTTTTGAGCAAATGACCGAGCAGGTGCGTGCCGGGCAGCCGATCGATATTATTACCCTCGACCAAGCCTTGAAAAACCGTGGCATTTTGCAAGATGTCGGCGGTTTTGCCTACCTTGCCGAATTATCGAAAAATACCCCTAGCGTTGCCAATATTTTAGCCTATGCCGATATTGTCAGTGAGCGGGCAATCCGCCGAGAGCTGATTAGCGCAGGCAATAAAATTGCCGAAATCAGCTACAATCCGAAAGGAATGTCGGTGAAAGACGTGCTGGACGAAGCCGAGCGGGCGGTCTTCCATATTGCTGAAAAACGTACCTCAAGTGATGAAGGACCGAAGCGGGTGGACGATATTCTGATTGAAACCATTCAACGCATTGATATGCTCTCTAAAAGCAAAAATAACGGAGGGGTTACGGGCGTATCGACCGGTTTTGTCGATTTGGACAAACGGACTGCCGGGTTGCAGCCGTCCGATTTGATTATTGTCGCCGCCCGCCCGTCAATGGGGAAAACCACCTTTGCAATGAATTTATGCGAAAATGCCTCGTTACTGGATATTGAGCAAACCGATGAACAGGGGAATACGGTCAGAGTGCCGAATAAACCGGTGCTGATTTTCAGCCTTGAGATGCCTGCGGATCAAATTATGATGAGGATGTTTGCCTCATTATCACGGGTCGATCAGACCCGTATCCGCACAGGGCAAATTGATGATGACGATATGGCTCGGATTGGCTCAACGGTGGCAATGTTACAGCAACGCAATAATATCTATATTGACGACAGCTCCGGCTTAACCCCAACGGAATTGCGTTCCCGTGCCAGACGGGTTTATCGGGATAACGGCGGCTTGAGCTTAATTATGGTCGATTACTTGCAGTTGATGCGAGCGCCGGGCTTTGCCGATAACCGCACCCTTGAGATTGCCGAAATCTCCCGCTCGCTCAAAGCCCTTGCCAAAGAGCTGGAAGTGCCGGTAGTCGCACTCTCCCAGCTTAACCGAAGCCTAGAACAACGGGCGGATAAACGACCGATCAATTCCGATTTGCGTGAATCCGGCTCGATTGAGCAAGATGCAGACTTGATTATGTTTATCTATCGGGACGAGGTCTATCACGATAATTCCGAATTAAAAGGCGTGGCGGAAATCATCATCGGCAAACAACGTAACGGCCCGATTGGGCGAGTGCCGCTGACATTCCACGGGCAGCATTCGCGCTTTGATAACTATGCAGGCAATGCCTATCGGGAGGAAGATTAAAATGTTGTGTGCTATTTATAAAAGCCTCAAGAAAGACGGAATGTATCTTTATGTGGCAAAACGGGATCAATTTGATGCCGTGCCGGAAACACTACGCCAAGCCTTCGGCAAACCGCAATTTGTAATGCTGTTTAACCTAAACGGCGAAAAAACGCTAAAAAATGCGGATAACACCACAGTAAAAGCGCAAATCGAAACCAACGGATTTTATTTGCAAATGCCACCACCGATTGAGAATTTACATAGCCAGTTTCTCGCTGCTCAAAAACAGCGTGATGGCTAAACGATTTATAATGATTGAGGAACATTTGTTCCTCTTTTTTATTACCTTTATTTTCTTTAACCTACACTTTTTTATAACTTATTATATATTGTTTGGATATTTTTTGTGATTTACTTCACACTTTTTCAGTTAAGACTTTGAGGATTAGTGATAAAAGAGGGTATGTTTTAGCCAATATTAAGTGGTTTTTAAAAACGTGTTCTAGAGTAATGAAAGGAGAAAAAATGGTTCAAAAAAACGTACTACGTTGGCATATTACCCCGAAAGGCAGAAAGCCGGCGCATATTGGTGCAAGTGTCATTCACCCTGACGGCC
>NZ_JWIZ01000050.1 GCF_001038205.1 Muribacter muris
TAAACTCCTTTCCTTGACGTTTTAGTAAGCCAAAAACTGAGGCTTTTCCGGCTACTCCCCGACCTCGTTTTCCTTTGCGATGACGAGTCTAATCTTGTGGTAAAACAGTACCGCGGTATTCGGTTGAATGTCAAACAAATTAGCCGCTGTTCTTGCTGTCACTTGTGCAAAAAAATCGAGCAGTCTTAGCTGAATTTTTTCTTTAATTTACAGTGAGTTATCTTCATTTTTGTAGTATGGCATCCTTGCTAATCTACTACGGCCCCAAAAAGAAAATAGGGATTTGGTTGAAGTTTCCTAAATTTGGCGGATCTTATATTAGGAACAATAACGGGACGAATTCCATTTTTATCAGAGGCACCGGAAGATATTATTTTATGAATTTAATCAAAAAATCATAGAAGAAAATCAAGGTGACTCAATGGCTATCTGATTGGGGTTACAAAACCTCAAAAATCGCTATGCACAATTAAAAGCAAACGGAGCATAATGCTGTGTCAGGTTCTCTAAGACTCTATGCCGATTTAACGGTCTTCGATAGTAATCTTGATTTGCTTTACAAATAGTTGGGGAGATTTGAATACCAATAAATATTAGGGGCTAGTAAGCTCATTTTTCATTGTCTGAAAAGTAAAATTAAGAAAAAATGATCGACTTGTGGTAAAATATCAAAAACAACCGGAATAATTAAGAAAATTAAACAATTCAATAATATACATTTAAATGACTTTTAAACGAGGCTATGTCCCACGTGAACTACCTGCCTGAGAAAGTTTTGACTTCATCTGTTGAAAGGATTTATAGGCTCGTTCTCGTCTTTATTGTCGCTGATTAGTTCTACCTGATCCCATTTTATTTTTAAACGTTTGACCCATACGCTATCATAGTTTTGTACCAAGTAGATATTATTTCTAGCAATTTCATTTTTACTTAAATCTACAAACAACTGATCATCTCTGTCAATAGTAGGAGGGGGCATTGAATTACCATTTGCCCAAATACTGCCTATTTGTTTGGAAAGCCTAGGCTTTGCAGATAGAATATCTGCATAGGATTCTTCTCTATCAGGATGAGTTATGCTTTCGTTAAAGCTGTCAAATTCTGCTGAAACGCTAATACCGCTATAACTGTCAACCATTGTAACCAATTCTTCTAATAAACTTTTAACTTTCTCAAGGAGCTTTTCTGTCATTGCTGTTGGCTACTCTTTTCTTGTTGCAAGCTATTCAAGGTTTACTCCTGAAGATTCAGTAGTTTTATAAGATTAGAATGATGGATCGGCTTCACCTATTAACCAAAGATTTAACGAAATTATTGCAATTCCAATGTTTATAGCAAATTCGCTGATATTACCATTAAATTTTTCTTTAAGTATTTATTGAAGTCGAGCTCCAAACTCAGGATCATTGATTTTTATTTTGCTCATAAAATTAACCTTTACACTATACTTTAGTGTAAACTTTCAATGCTATAACTTTTCCCCTTCCCGATATAAAACGGCTTTTATGATGACCGGTCAAGAAGCCCGAACTTTGAGCAAATCGCAAGCATGCTGAAACAAGCAACGGCAAGGCTTACTAGGTCGAATCCGATATTACATTCCGATCAAGGTTGGCAATATCAAATGTCGGGCTATTGAGCGATATTAGAGACAAATGACAATGTGCAAAGTATGTAGAGAAAATGAAATTGTTTGGATAACGGAGCAATGGAAAGCTTTTTCGGACGGCTAAAAACCAGATGTTCTTTTGGCAGACAATTTAAAACATTTGCTGAGCTTGAGCAAACTATTCACAAGTATATTCATTACTACAATAATGAACGTATTCAAGTGAGGTTAAAAGAACCAAGCCCTGTGGAATACAGAGCTCGGTCCCCAAATTAAATCAGTCTGACTTTTAGAGCAGATTAGTCTCACATGCAGATTTTCGTTTTTTAACTATTTATCCCCAAGCTGCGGCAAGACATTATTTTGAACGGAAAGTAGGCCGGTATTCGTGTAAATGCCTAATTTTTCCCGTGTATCGACAATATCAAGATTACGCATTGTTAATTGACCGATCCGATCTGCCGGGGTGAACGGTGCGTCTTCGACTTTTTCCATACTCAAGCGTTCGGCTTCGTAAGTTAAGTTTGGCGATTCGGTGTTAAGAATGGAGTAATCGTTACCACGGCGTAACTCAAGGGTAACTGTGCCGGTAATCGCTTTGGCAACCCAACGCTGTGCGGTTTCACGTAGCATTAAGGCTTGCGGATCGAACCAGCGACCTTGATAAAGCAGGCGACCCAAGCGTAAACCGTTGATCCGGTATTGTTCAATCGTGTCTTCGTTGTGAATACCGGTAACTAAACGCTCATAGGCAATGTGCAGTAACGCCATTCCCGGTGCTTCGTAAATACCGCGGCTTTTTGCTTCAATGATGCGATTTTCGATTTGGTCGGACATTCCTAAACCGTGGCGACCACCGATGCGGTTAGCTTCTAAAATCAATTCTACCGCGTCTTCAATACGTTTACCGTTTAAGGCTACCGGTACGCCTTCTTCAAAGGTAACGGATACGGTTTTCGGTTTGATTTCAACGCTTTCGTCCCAAAATGCCACGCCCATAATCGGCTTCACAATTTTAATGCCCGTGTTTAAGAATTCTAGATCTTTCGCTTCGTGGGTAGCGCCGAGCATATTGGAATCCGTAGAGTAGGCTTTTTCTACTGACATTTTATATTGGAAACCGTTAGCAATTAAAAATTCCGACATTTCGTGCCGACCGCCCAATTCATCAATAAAGGCTTGGTCTAACCACGGTTTGTAGATTTTTAATTGCGGGTTAGTGAGTAAGCCGTAGCGGTAAAAACGTTCAATATCATTGCCTTTGAAGGTGCTGCCGTCTCCCCAAATATTCACATCATCTTCTTTCATCGCTGCCACTAACATTGTACCCGTTACGGCACGACCAAGGGGCGTGGTATTAAAATAAGGTACACCGCCTGTGGAGATGTGGAATGCACCGCACTGAATTGCAGCAATGCCTTCGTGAGCCAACTGCGCACGGCAATCAATTAAACGTGCATTTTCTGCGCCATATTCCATCGCTTTTTTCGGGATAGCATTGTAGTCATCTTCATCGGGTTGTCCAAGATTTGCCGTGTAAGCATAAGGCACTGCCCCTTTTTGTCGCATCCAAAGTAACGCGGCGGACGTATCTAAACCGCCTGAAAAGGCAATACCGACTTTTTGACCTAAGGGTAAAGATTCTAAAATTGTCGCAGACATACAAATTCCTATTGAAACGTGAGTAAAATGAATGAACAAAACGCAAACGGTTGCGTTTATGTGCCTTATTCTAGTCGAAAATCGGAAAAATTACATCTAAAATCTCCGACATCTAGGGGGATAAATGGAAAAATGCTAAGATAGTACTCCCATTCTCTAACAGACAATGAAGATGAAAAAACTGCTTGTTATTCGCAATGATAAAATCGGCGATTTTATGCTCTGCTTTCCGGCATTTGCTATGCTTAAACAATCAATGCCGAACCTTGAAATCACAGCGCTTGTACCGAGTTATACCGCACCGCTTGCCGAACTTTGCCCGTTTATCGATAAGGTGATCGTCGATACTGCCGATAAAAATTCAAGGGCTGAACAACAACGTATCTTGCAAGCGGTGCGTTCCGCCCAATTTGATGCAACGATTTGCTTTGTGTCCGATTGGTATAACGCAAAACTCACGTGGCGAAGCAGTATTGCTTACCGATTAGCCCCTGCGACCAAGCTGTTTCAACTTCTCTATAATCACCGCTTAACCCAACGCCGCTCACGTTCGGAAAAAGCGGAATCGGCATATAATTTAGACTTAGCGCGTCGCTTTTTGCGGGATCACAATCAGCCAGTGATCGAACCTGACACGCCGTTTCTATCCTTTTCGCCAACAACTGTTGCCGCACAAAAAGCGAAGTTGGTGGCACAACTGGGGCTTGATCAGGATCAAAAATGGCTGTTTGTACACGTTGGTACAGGCGGCTCGGCAACCAATCTTTCTCTTCATCAATACGCCAAGCTAATTCAAGGGATTTTAGCGCAATTTGACTGCCAAGTGATCTTAACCGCCGGCCCAAACGAAAGTGAAAAGGCTCTCGCTCTGCAACAACTGATTGCTCATCCGAGTGTTGCAGTGTACGACAAAAATGACGGGCTCACCGATTTTTGCCATTCGCTTGCTTGTGCCGATCTGTTTATTGCCGGTTCAACCGGCCCGCTCCATATTTGCGGTGCACTCAATATTGCCACGATCGGCTTTTACCCTAGCCGCCGTTCCGCACTTCCTCGCCGGTGGCGACCGATTAACGATGCAGATAAACACATCGCTTTTATGCCGCCTTTGGGGAAAAAGACGGAAAAAAATCTCACGCTGATTGCAATTTCAGAGGCTTTGACGGAGATTTTGCCTTTTATCCAACATTGCTGGCAGACGAAAGCATAGCGGTGTGGCATAAAACATTGTAATATAGCCCTTTTTTTGACTCGATACTGACTTAATTATGTTAAAAAAACTGTTATTGACCGTTGCTCTTTTCCCCGCTTTCGTTGCGGCTTACACCGGGCAATCCTATGTCGTGTATGATTTTAGCCACAATCGCGTGTTAGAAAGCCATCAGCCAAATCAAATTAAGCCGATAGCGTCCGTTACCAAATTGATGACGGCAAATGTATTTTTAGAAAATAATACAGATAAACACTGCACGGCAGCAATTACACAAGCCGATACGGACTTCATCAAAGGCACTTATACCCATTTACCGAAAAATAAACCGATTGCCTGCCACGAGTTGCTCAAAGCAATGTTAGTGCAATCGGACAACTATGCCGCCCACGCCCTGTCCCGTGCCTCCGGAATGAGCCGTGCCCAGTTTATTCAGAAAATGAACCAAAAAGCCAAGCAACTGGGAATGCACTCGACCCACTTCAAAGACAGCTCGGGATTATCCAGCGAAAATGTGTCCAGCGTGGCGGATTTAGTCAAACTTTCCCGTTATTCTTTGCAAAAACCGATGATTCGGGAACTGTCAAATACACGGGCAACACTGGTGAAAGTCGGCAATAAACATATTTATATGCACAATACCAATGCCCTTGTCAGAAACGAAATTTTTGATGCGGCGCTCAACAAAACCGGCTATACCAAAGAAGCCGGCTACAATTTGGTGTTCATCAACAAACACCGCTGCCGTAACGGAATGATCGGAGTGATCAGCCTGAATAACCAAAGTGCCGGCTTCCGTGCCAATTTTACCAAGCAAAAACTGATGCAATACGGCTGCACAACGATTGGTTAGCTGATAAAAGCAGGGAATTGATTTTCCTGTGCGACACGAAAAACCGCAGAGCTTTTGCAAGATTTACGTTATAATGTCGCCATTTTGCAAAACTGTGCAAACCAGATTAAATAGAGGTTGTTTATGACTCCTGTTGTTGCCCTAGTGGGCAGACCTAATGTCGGAAAATCCACATTATTTAACCGCTTGACCCGCACCCGTGATGCGTTGGTGGCAGATTTTCCGGGACTTACCCGAGATCGCAAATACGGGCAAGCCAATGTCGGCGGTTACAATTTTATTGTCATTGATACCGGCGGGATTGACGGCACGGAAGAAGGCGTAGAAGAAAAAATGGCGGAGCAATCACTGTTGGCGATTGATGAAGCGGATGTCGTCCTGTTTTTGGTGGACGCACGAGCCGGTTTAGTGCCTGCGGATATCGGCATTGCACAATATTTACGCCAGCACGAGAAAAAAACCGTCTTGGTCGCCAATAAAACGGACGGCATTGATGCCGATTCCCACTGCGCCGAGTTTTATTCCCTTGGCTTAGGCGAAGTCGAACAAATTGCGGCAGCGCAAGGGCGGGGCGTAACGCAACTGATCGAACAGGTGCTTGCACCGCTCACCCAATCCCTTGAGGTAGAACAAGCGGTCGAATCCGAGCCGTCTTTTGCAAATGATGATACCACCCAAGACGAGTGGGATCACGACTTTGATTTCGAGAATGAAGCCGATACCGCCCTCTTAGACGATGCGTTAGAGGAAGAAAACGACAATGCGGCGGACGATAAGAACATCAAAATCGCGATTGTCGGTCGCCCGAACGTGGGGAAATCTACCCTCACCAACCGTATTTTAGGCGAAGATAGGGTAGTGGTGTACGATATGCCGGGCACAACCCGTGATTCCATTTATATCCCAATGGAGCGGGACGGTCAGCATTACACCATTATTGACACGGCGGGAGTGCGTAAACGGGGCAAGGTGCATTTGGCAGTGGAAAAATTCTCGGTGATTAAAACCCTGCAAGCGATCCAAGATGCCAATGTGGTACTCCTCACCATTGATGCCCGTGATAATATTTCCGATCAAGACTTGTCGCTACTCGGCTTTATTTTAAATGCTGGCAAATCCCTTGTGATTGTGGTGAATAAGTGGGACGGCTTATCGCAGGATATTAAAGATAACGTGAAATCGGAACTCGATCGCCGGTTGGATTTTATTGATTTCGCCCGTGTGCATTTTATCTCCGCTTTACACGGCAGTGGTGTGGGCAATTTGTTTGACTCAATCCAAGAAGCGTATCAATGCGCCACACAGAAAATGACGACCTCAATGCTCACCCGTATTTTGCAAATGGCAACGGACGAGCATCAGCCGCCGTTAGTCAATGGCCGCCGAGTAAAATTGAAATATGCGCATCCGGGCGGCTACAACCCACCGATTATCGTCATTCACGGCAATCAAATTGATCGGCTACCGGATTCCTACAAACGTTATCTGTCCAACTATTTCCGTAAAAGTTTGAAAATTATCGGCTCGCCGATTCGGGTGCTATTCCAAGAAGGTAATAACCCGTTTGCCGGCAGACGCAACAAGCTGACCCCAAGTCAGCTACGCAAACGGAAACGTTTGATGAAATTTATCAAGAAAAACCGAAAATAACCGAAAATAACCGAAAACAAGCGGTCGGATAACACCGATTTTTTGCAAAAAAATCTTGTCATCAGACCGCTTGCGTTGTTTACTCTAACTGATGAGATAAAAATGATGATGCAATATTCTCCTCAATTCACCGCAGCAAAGGTATTAGTGCTGGGTGATGTAATGTTAGACCGCTACTGGTTCGGCGCAACCCACCGCATTTCGCCGGAAGCGCCCGTGCCGGTGGTAAAAGTGCAAGAGTTGGAAGAGCGGGCGGGCGGGGCTGCTAACGTGGCAATGAATATCGCCAGCCTGAACGTACCGGTGATCTTACACGGCTTAATCGGGCAAGATGATGCGGGGCGGGCACTAGATACGCTATTACAATCCCACCACATTCAAAACCACTGTGTCGCTCTCGCCACTCACCCGACAATCACCAAATTGCGTATTCTCTCCCGCCACCAACAATTACTGCGTTTGGATTTTGAAGAAGGCTTTCACGCGGTGGACAGCCAGCCGTTGCTTGTAAAATTAGAGGCGGATATTACCGCTTGCGGAGCTTTGATTCTGTCCGATTACGGCAAAGGTACGCTCGCTTGCGTGCAACAAATGATCCAAATTGCCCGTCAAGCCAATGTGCCGGTGTTAATCGACCCGAAAGGCACGGATTTTGAACGCTATCGGGGGGCAACATTACTCACCCCGAATATGGCAGAATTTGAGGCGGTGGTCGGTCATTGTGCGAACGATGACGAAATTGTGGCAAAAGGGCTAAAAATGATCGCCGATTTTGACTTATCCGCTCTCTTAGTTACCCGCTCGGAAAAGGGAATGACGCTACTTCGTCCAAACCAACCGCCGTTCCATTTACCGACCCAAGCGAAAGAAGTGTATGATGTAACAGGCGCAGGCGATACGGTAATCAGCGTGTTGGCAACAGCGATTGCGGACGGGCGTTCCCTTGAGGAAGCCTGCTATCTTGCCAATGCGGCGGCAGGGGTAGTGGTCGGTAAGCTCGGCACTTCGACAGTCAGCGTATCAGAACTGGAAACGGCAATCCACCAACGTACCGAAACAGGCTTTGGTGTGGTAAGTGAACCGAGCTTAAAAGCTATCGTAGCACAGGCGAAAGCCCGTGGCGAAAAAATCGTGATGACCAACGGCTGTTTTGATATTCTACACCCTGGACACGTTTCCTACCTCGAAAATGCACGGAAATTAGGCGATCGTTTGATCGTGGCGGTCAATACCGATGAGTCGGTCAAACGCCTTAAAGGCGAGAGCCGCCCGATTAACGATTTGGACGCTCGAATGGCGGTGTTAGCCGGATTAGCTTCTGTCGATTGGGTCGTCCCCTTTGACGAGGATACCCCGCAACGCTTAATCGGCGACATTTTACCGGATTTATTAGTCAAAGGCGGCGATTATCAGCCGCAAGAGATTGCCGGTAGCCAAGAGGTATGGGCAAACGGCGGCGAGGTACGGGTGCTGAATTTTGAAAACGGCTGCTCCACCACCAACGTGATTAAGAAAATCCAATCGCTGTGAACCTTTTCAGCGAACGAGATTCTAACAATCATCTATTTTGACGACTTACCTTGAATTAGGAATAACAAATGAAATTAACTCACCTAAAATCACTTCTCGTCGCCGTTTGTACGTTGTTGAGCGTGGCTCAACTTAAAGCGGAAGAACGTGTGGTGGCAACCGTTGACGGTCATCCATTGATGCAAAGCGAAGTACAAAAAGCGTTGGGCAAGCGAGCCAATACGGAGGCCAACCGCAAAGCGGCATTAGACGATCTGATCAACGATTTCATTGTACAACGTGAAATTCAACAATCCGGTATTAAAGTGAATTACGCTTATGTCGATCAAGTCATCGAAAATATTGCCCGTCAAAACGGGATCACTTACGGGCAATTATTGGATTACCTTGACTCACAACGCATTACCCTCAACCAGTATCGCCAACAAATTGCCCATCAAATGTTAATGGAGCAAATCCGCCACCAGTCTATCGGCAAAACGATTCAGGTTGAACCGCAAGAGGTGCAAGCCCTTGCGAAAGAGATGATGGAAAAAGCAAAAGCGAACGGCAAAATCAAAGCCGTAACCGGCACACAGCACCGCATTAGCCATATTTTGTTAAAAACTACCCCGATTTTAAATGATAAGCAAGCTAAGCAGAAACTGACGGAAATTGCCGCCGACATTAACGCCGGCAAACAAACCTTTGAACAGGCGGCAAGCGCCAATTCTGTCGATTATGCCTCTGCAGCCGAGGGGGGCGATTTAGGCTGGAATTTCTTGGATATTTATGATCCGGCATTTGCCAAAACCGCGAAAAACAGTAAAAAAGGCGTGATTTCCGCCCCGTTCAAATCGCAATTTGGCTGGCATATTCTCAAAGTAACGGATACCCGTGAAAGCGATCGCACCGAAGATGCCTATATGCAAAAAGCCTACGAACAATTAGTCGATAAACAAGCCGAAGCGGCTTCTAAAGATTGGGTAAAAGCACTTAGAGATCGTGCGACCATCAAATATTTCTAAACAACATTAAAAATAAGAACCTCGCGCTTGCGGGGTTCTTTGCGTTATTCAATTTGCAAAAAAACGGCGGTAATCTACCGCTTGTCAGGACAAACAATGAGTTCAAATTCAAAAAAACATTTAGGGCATACCGCCCGTAAACGCTTCGGGCAAAACTTTCTCCACGATCAAAATGTGATTCACAATATCGTGGCGGCGATTGCCCCGAAAAGCGATCAATTTTTACTGGAAATCGGGCCGGGCTTAGGTGCGCTCACCGAGCCGGTTGCCGATTTAATCGATCATCTCACGGTGGTAGAACTCGACCGAGATCTCGCCGAACGCCTGCGTCATCACCCTTTTTTACATCAAAAACTCACCGTCATTGAGCAAGATGCGCTACGTTTTAACTTCCGTGATTATTTTAACAGCCTTAAACTGACCGAGCAAGGCAAGCGGGTAAGAGTATTTGGTAACTTACCCTATAACATTTCCACCCCATTGATGTTTCACCTTTTAACTTTCCACGATTTAATTGAGGATATGCACTTTATGTTGCAAAAAGAGGTGGTCAAACGCCTGTGCGCTGCGCCAAACAGTAAAGCATACGGCAGGCTGACGATTATGGCACAATATTATTGCCAAGTAATGCCGGTGTTGGAAGTGCCGCCAACTGCGTTTAAACCTGCGCCGAAAGTGGATTCTGCCGTAGTACGCTTAGTGCCTTACCCAACCCTACCGCATCCGGTAAAAGATATCTACTGGCTCAATCGTGTAACGACCCAAGCCTTTAACCAGCGGCGTAAAACCCTGCGCAATGCACTTTCGACACTCTTTACTGCCGAACAATTAACCGCTCTCAATATCGACCTGAATGCGCGGGCGGAAAATTTAAGTTTGGCGGACTATGCCCGCCTTGCAAATTGGTTGTGCGATAACCCGCCTCAAGAGGTAAATGAGACGGTATTTGATGAAGATATTCAGCCTATTATGTAGTGATACAAAATTGAATTGTACTTATAAGTAGGGATACCAAATCGACAGTCCTTAAAGACATTCGGTTTTCATTGGTCTGCGCATAGATTGAACTAGCCAATTTGAGCATTTACGCCATCATAGCGAAGGCAATTAACGACTAATTTGCTGCAAGCGGTGTGATTTTGCCTATTTTTTACAAAAAAGAAGGGACGTTTTTACGTCCCTTTTAATTTACTGCACACTAGTCGATTTGGTTTTTTTCACCTTAATCGTGCTTTTTTGTGCGTTCGGTACAATGTCAATGCCCTGCGGTGCATTTTCAAGGGCGATTGCCAATACTTCGTCAATAGTTTCGACCGGATAAATCGCTAAAGCCTGCTTCGCATTTTCAGGGATTTCCTCCAGGTCTTTTTCATTTTCTTTCGGAATAATCACGGTCTTGATGCCACCACGGTGTGCCGCCAATAGCTTCTCTTTTAAGCCGCCGATTGCCAATACTTTACCACGCAGGGTAATTTCACCGGTCATTGCCACATCGGCACGCACCGGATTGCCTGTCAGACTGGATACTAAAGCGGTACACATTGCAATCCCTGCGCTCGGGCCGTCTTTCGGGGTCGCCCCTTCCGGTACGTGAACGTGAATATCCCGTTTTTCATAGAAGTCCGGTGCAATGCCCAATTTTTCCGCACGGGAACGTACCACAACCATTGCTGCTTGGATCGACTCTTTCATCACATCACCAAGCGAGCCGGTATAAGCAAATTTGCCTTTGCCGATCACCGAGGCGGTTTCAATGGTCAGCAGATCGCCGCCCACTTCCGTCCACGCTAAACCGGTTACTTCACCGATACGGTTTTGGTTATCCATTTTGCCGTAGTCAAAACGTCTCACCCCCAGATAATCGGCAAGGTTTGTTTCATTAACAGTAATCGCTTTGCAGGTTTTATCTAACACTAACGCTTTCACCGCTTTGCGACAAATTTTAGCAATTTCGCGCTCTAAATTCCGCACGCCCGCTTCACGGGTGTAATAACGGATAATGCCTAAAATCGCACTATCTTCAATCGTCAATTCACCCGCTTTCAAGCCGTTATTCTCTTGCTGTTTGGCAACTAGATGCTCTTTGGCGATGTGCATTTTTTCATCTTCCGTATAGCCGGAAAGACGGATCACTTCCATACGATCTAGCAATGCCGGCGGTATATTCATGGAATTGGACGTTGCCACAAACATCACATCGGAGAGATCGTAGTCCACCTCTAAATAATGGTCGTTAAAGGCTTTGTTCTGTTCCGGATCAAGCACTTCCAACAATGCTGAAGCCGGATCGCCCCGCATATCCTGTGCCATTTTGTCGATCTCATCAAGCAAAAAGAGCGGGTTTTTCACGCCGGCTTTCGCCATTTTCATCATTAGTTGCCCCGGCATTGAGCCGATGTAGGTGCGGCGATGCCCGCGGATTTCCGCTTCATCACGCACACCGCCCAACGCCATTCGCACATATTTTCTGCCCGTAGCATTGGCAATGGATTGACCGAGCGAGGTTTTCCCCACTCCCGGTGGCCCGACTAAACAGAGGATCGGCCCTTTCAGCTTATTCAGACGGCTTTGCACCGCAAGGTATTCCAAAATCCGTTCTTTGACACGCTCAAGCCCGTAATGGTCTTTATCCAGTACTTCCTGCGCTTTTTGCAAATTTTTCTTCACAACCGAGCGCTTGTGCCACGGCATTTGTAAAATCCAGTCGATATAACCCCGCACTACGGTCGCTTCCGATGAGCTTTGCGGCATTGCTTTGAGCTTTTTAAACTCGCTGTCGATTTTCTCCTGCACCTCTTGCGGCAGTTTTGCTTCGGCAATTTTTTCTTTGAGCTTATCTAATTCACTCTGTTCAACATCTTCACCGTTATCCAACTCTTTTTGAATCGCTTTGATCTGCTCGTTGAGGTAATAATCCCGCTGATTTTTTTCCATCTGCTGTTTGACACGGTTGCGGATACGGCTTTCGGTTTCGAGGGTATCCATCTCCGTTGCCATTGCGACTAACAAGGCTTCAAAACGTTTGATCAGGTTGATCTCTTCCAACAAGGCTTGCTTTTGTTTGACGGAGACCACCAGATTTGCTGCCATTGTGTCTGCCAAGCGGTCTTCAAATTGAATTTTTTGCAATTTAGGCAGAATTTCCGCCGGCACTTTTTTATTGGTTTTGATGTAATTTTCAAACTCGGTCAGTGTCGCTTTCGCAATCGCTTTCAATTCTTCATTATCATCTTGATAGTCGGAGACTAACGCCGTAACGCCCGCCCAAAAGCCGTTTTCATCATCGTGAATATGTTCAATATTAGCACGGGTTTGCCCTTCCACCAGCACCTTGACCGTGCCGTCCGGCAGGTTGAGCATTTGGATAATGTTGGCAATCACACCGGTATGGTATAAATCATCCGTTGTCGGATCTTCATTATTCGGGTCTTTTTGCGTGACTAACAATAATTGCTTATTGGATTCCATTGCGGCACGCAAGGCTTGGATAGATTTATCCCGCCCGACAAACAGTGGCATTACCATAAACGGAAAGACCACCACATCTCTAAGTGGTAGTAACGGTAGCTCAATTGGTTTCTTTTTTCTTGCCATTTTATCGCTCTCCTAAATTGAATTAGCACATTATGGGGGCGGATTTCGGAAATACAAGCGAAATTGCTAAAATTTGCAAATTGGTAGGATTGCCCGCTAGACATTCTCAATCTTGCCTTTTTATGCTATATTCCCACGCAATTTTTTGCAAAATGACTTGATTTGGAAAATGGCACATTATCAGGATATTTCCATTGCATTGGCGGGGATCTGTCAAACGGCTGCGTTAGTGCAACAATTTGCCCACAAAGGCACGGCGGATCGTGAGATCTTCGGGCATTCGTTACGGAGTTTGTTGATCACACAGCCGGAATCGACCGAAGCCGTATTCGGCGGTATCAGCTCGTTGAAAGTCGGTTTTGAAACGCTGTTATCTCAATTTGGCGCAAAACAGGGCAAGTTGGACACGGAAATCGGGCGGTATTGGATCAGTATCTTAGCGTTAAGCCAGAAACTGGCTAAAAACGCCACAGCAAAATCGGCGCTAGCGCAGCGTTTACAACAATTAGAACGGCAATTAGCTCTCTATGACGGCGATATTCTGCACGAACAGATGATCGCCAATATCGCCGCTGCCTATAGCGACATCATCAGCCCGCTCGGCTCAAAAATTCACGTTATCGGTGCGCAGGATTATCTTTCCCGTCCGGATATTCAACATCGGGTGCGAGCCGCCCTACTCGCCGGTATCCGTGCCGCTATTTTATGGCAGCAAGTCGGCGGTAGCCGCTGGCAATTTCTCTTTTGCCGTAAAAAAATTCTCACTGCAACTCAATCTTTATATTCCTCGTTATAACTGGAGACTTTTCTATGCAACTTAATGCTTTAACTGCATTATCCCCGATTGACGGTCGTTACCAAGATAAAGCGGCTACCTTACGCCCGATTTTCAGCGAATTTGGCTTATTAAAATTCCGTGTTACCGTAGAAGTGCGTTGGCTACAAAAATTGGCGGCACACGCACAAATTCAGGAAGTACCGCATTTATCCCAACAGGCAAACGATTACTTAGATCAAATCGTTGCCAATTTTTCGATGGCAGATGCCGAACGGATTAAAACGATTGAGCGTACCACCAACCACGACGTCAAAGCCGTCGAGTATTTTTTAAAAGAAAAAAGTGAAACGCTGCCTGAGTTAGCCAAAATCAGTGAATTTATCCACTTTGCCTGCACCTCTGAAGATATTAACAACACCTCGCACGCCCTAATGCTCAAAACCGCCCGTGAGGATGTCCTATTACCGGAATGGCAAAAACTGATCGCCGCCATTGAGGAATTGGCAAACCGCTATAAACAAATGCCGTTACTTTCCCGAACCCACGGTCAGCCGGCAAGCCCGACTACCCTCGGTAAAGAGATGGCAAACGTTGCTTACCGGTTAAAACGCCAATATAAACAACTGGAAAATCTTGATATTCTCGCCAAAATCAATGGTGCGGTCGGCAACTACAATGCCCATTTATCCGCCTATCCGGATATTGACTGGCACACCTTCAGCCAAGAATTTATCACATCGTTAGGGGTAACCTGGAATCCGTACACCACGCAAATCGAACCGCACGACTATATTGCCGAATTTTTTGACTGCGTGGCACGTTTCAACACCATTTTGATTGATTTCGACCGTGATATGTGGGGCTATATCGCACTTAACCATTTCAAACAACGGACGATTGCCGGCGAAATCGGCTCAAGTACAATGCCACATAAAGTTAATCCGATCGACTTTGAAAACTCCGAAGGCAATTTAGGTTTAGCAAACGCGGTAATGGCACACTTAGGGGCGAAATTGCCGATCTCCCGCTGGCAACGCGATTTAACCGACTCCACGGTGCTACGCAATCTAGGCGTTGGCTTAGGCTATGCACTCATTGCCTATGCGGCAACCCTCAAAGGCATCAGCAAACTTGAAGTGAACGAGCAACATTTGCTGGATGAATTGGATCAAAACTGGGAAGTCTTAGCCGAGCCGATCCAAACTGTAATGCGCCGTTACGGCATTGAAAAACCGTATGAAAAACTGAAAGAATTAACCCGTGGTAAACGGGTGGATGGCGAAGCGATGCGTCAATTTATTGACGACTTAGCCTTACCGGAAAACGAAAAAACACGCTTAAAACAGATGACGCCGGCAAGCTATATCGGCTATGCGGTTGAATTAGTGGACAAACTGTAAAATCTTGCTGAAAACTGACCGCTTGCAAGCGGTTGGTTTTAGGAAATATTTTGCAAATCATCGAATTGGAACATCGGAATGAAACAGTCGATTCGGCATCAAAAGATTATTGAACTGGTTACACAGCTCGGTTATGTCAGCACGGAACTGCTTGTCAATGAACTGGGGGTCAGCTCGCAAACGATCCGCCGAGATCTAAACGAACTGGCGGAAAATAATATGATCCGCCGCCATCACGGCGGTGCAGCACTGCCGTCTAGCAGTGAAAACAGCGATTATAGTGATCGTAAACAGTTTTTTTCCTTGCAAAAAAAGACTATCGCCCAGAATGTCGCCAAAATGATTCCAAACGGTTCATCCCTGTTTATCGACATCGGCACCACGCCGGAAGCGGTTGCCGGTGCACTACTTGAGCACCAAAATCTCCGCATTGTTACCAATAATCTCAATGCCGCCCATATTCTGATGCAAAAAGAGGATTTCCAAATCACCATTGCCGGCGGCGGATTACGCTTTGACGGTGGCATTATCGGCGAAGCGACCGTGAATTTTATCAACCAATTTCGTTTGGATTTCTGCATTCTCGGCATCAGTGCCGTTGAGCCGGACGGTTCAATGATGGACTATGATTACCACGAGGTACAAGTGAAACGGGCATTGATGCGAAATGCCCGCCACGTTATTTTAGTAATCGATCACTCTAAATTTAACCGTAATGCGATCGTCCGCTTAGGTAATCTGCGTGAAATCAACTACCTGTTTACCGATAAAACGCTCCCGTTCGAAATCGCCAACCTTTTGGCAAACAGCGATGTGAATATTAATATTTGTTGCCCGTAATGACGTTTTTTCCCTCTGATAAATGGCGAGCTTACGCCCAACTAATGCGCTTAGACAAACCCATCGGCACATTCTTATTGCTTTGGCCGACACTGTGGGCATTATTTAGCGCCAGCAACGGACTACCGTCTTTCTCTATTTTACTGATTTTCGTACTGGGCGTTATCGTAATGCGTGCTGCCGGTTGTGTAATCAACGATTATGCCGATCGCCATATTGACGGTAGCGTGAAACGCACCGCCCAACGCCCGCTTGCAACAGGTCGCATTCGCCCAAATGAAGCGAAAGTATTATTTATCCTCTTGATTGCTATCGCATTTTTATTAGTCTTGCAGCTCAATTTCTACACGATCGGGCTGTCAATTATCGCCGTTGGGCTGGCAACTGTTTACCCTTTTATGAAACGCTACACCCACCTGCCGCAGTTTGTCTTAGGAATGGCATTCGGTTGGTCGATACCAATGGCATTTGGTGCAGTCAGCGAACAACTTCCCCTAGAATGCTGGCTACTCTTTTTTGCCAACCTCGCGTGGACGGTAGCCTACGATACCCAATACGCAATGGTCGATCGGGACGACGATCTTCGCATTGGGGTAAAATCTACCGCCATCTTATTTGCGCAATACGATAATAAAATCATCGCCTTATTACAGCTTATTACGCTCATTTTATTAACCGTTTTTGGTAAAATCAGCCAATTTTCTACCGCTTACTTCATCGTACTAGCTTGCACAGCGACACTATTTATCTATCAATGCAAATTAACCAAACAACGAGAAAGAGACGCCTGCTTCAAAGCCTTTCTAAATAACCATTATATCGGAATGGGGATTTTCTTTGCTATATTGGCGGGAATCTATCTATAAACCGTTGAAAATAACGGCAAACAACGATTTTTCAGTGATTTTAGCTTGCATACCAAAACGAAGCTCTCTATAATTCACCTCGTTTTCAAGACATTCCAAATTTGCCAGTGTGACGAAATTGGTAGACGTAGCGGATTCAAAATCCGCCGCTGAATAAGCGTGTCGGTTCGAGTCCGACCACTGGCACCAGTTCCCAAATAACTTATTTCTGCTAACGAGTTTATCTACTTAGGTATTATTCAATCTAAGACAAATTAAACGCTGAATTCAATAGCTAGGCGGTATGCTGAAATTCAGAGAACTCATCAAGAAAATACAGGGCTATGATTTAATTATAGTGGACACTCGTGGCATTACCATTGATGACTGTACTTGCCACCAATTTAGTCATTTATCCAATGAAGCCGGAATTGATCTCCGTTTGGGAATTTGCCCGTGGCATACTGAATTTATATGAAGCTCTCACCATTTTCACCCAATACGGTATTACATTACCGCCTCTGAAAGCGGGTCATTAATTGTCTCGCTCATACAAAAGATGCAAAAGACATTGTTGACAACCTTTACGAGATGTTTGCCGACAACACGCACATTGACCTGCTGAACGTTGAAATCACCCACAAAAACATTAGATGATAAAATAAGAAAGGGCATTGATGGTATTTACAGAAATACTACACCACCGCCTAAATTTGTGATAGATGAAGCAAAATATGGTTCTTCGAAGCTAAGTAAGCTAAAAGATGGTACGAGACAAATGTCTGATAATTGGATTATGGATAGACTAAATCATTTAGATCGTAAGGCTCGGGATGATATATTGAAAGCTATCGAAAGAAAGGAAATAGATCGAGTTTTGAGTAAAGTTGATCAATTCGGAAATGTAAATACATTCAAATTGAATAGTTTAGGAAAAAACATAGGAAAATGGCCGTAAATAGTGAGGTGTATATGAGAGTTAGAGATAATCTAAATACAATATTTAACTATAATGAAGGGATCGATTTTAATAAAAATGCTATTTTAGAAAGATTTCAGTATATAAATTCTTTAACAAGTAATACGGAATTTAAAGCTGATAAATATCTAATAAGCAATAATGAAACTATTAAGAAGATATATGAAACAATTTTTTTATATCAAACAGAAATCCTTTTATCTACATATTCCGCAGGCTATTCAATAGATAAATTTAAAGTAGAGTATTCTAATACTATAGACATTATGCTATTAGTTTGGGAGCAGCGGGGAGGGTATTTGTCTATTCTAAATATGCTTTCAATAGCTATTATTTTAGATTTAAAAAGTGAACAATATAAGCTATTTGAACTATTTAAGCAGAATAATGAAAAAGATGATTTTCAAATCAATGATTTTCTATTAGATTTTCTTTTTAAACAAAATAATCTTGATAGAGAGGTTTACCCTGATTTTCTGATAGCAAAGCCCTATTCTTTATTAAAAGAAGTTATTATATTAGCCTCAAAAGATAAATCCAAAGCCGTACTTAAGCTAAAGGCATACTTACAAAAAAATTGGTTTTCTGCTCTCAAACGCCAAGATTTAATTCAAGAAACGCACAAATCTCCTTATGGCACACATTGTGGTTATTGGAGTTTTGAAAGTGGAGCATTGGTTAAAATACTAGGGCTTGATGACTGTATTTTGAGAGATGTTCCTTATTATCCTTATGATTTAGTACATTATCAGCATTCATAAAATATATTTCTATGTTTTTTCAATATGGGTTTCCTGAAAAAAAGGGTATCAACCGCTATATCCAAGCGGGTAAAAAATGGGTAAAAGGCGACCCTATTGATGTGTTCAGCGGTCAAGTGGTTGAGCAGCGGACGGATTTTTCGTTAGGGCAAACGATTGAACTGGCGTTTGTGAGAACGTGGGCGAGAACCAAAGAGAGCGACCGAACACACGGTTTATGCGGGCAGTATTGGGTTGATAATTTCTCTGAATATGCTGAAATTTCCCAACACGGGCAACATATCCGTATTGCGACCCAAGAAGGCACTTATTTGCGTTTTGGGTTGCCTGTTGGGACACTGCAATCATTCAACCCCGACCACCCGCAATATACCCTGATTCGGGAATCGTCAGCACTTGTATTATATAACCGAGACACCGGGCTTCGTAAAATTTTTGCGTCTCTAACCTCTCAAACAGCACCTGATATCGCCCTAGGTTACCCTGCTTTAACTGATGGCATCTTTCCTATCTGCTATTGGCAGGATGAATTTGAAAACCGTGTTGAATTTGGCTGTTAAAAACCACTAAAACTAAGAAATTTATCGGTGGTTTAAGGCTGTTTAAATTGTCTTTAAATGCTCTGTTGCCTAAAGGGTAATCAAACAGATTAACTAATGTTGACAATTGCTTTGTCAATTATCTTCCAAAATTAAACCACAAAGAGCATGGCTTTATCTCTACGAGGTTGTTTGAGTAAATGGTGTTGGAGGGTTTTAATCGCCTCAGGGAGTGCCCAAACCTTGAAAAGGTTCACCGTGTCATAATGCTCCCAGCTTTCGCTTTAAGACAGAGAGGTAATGAAGAGGATTATAGCTCGTGCCACCTTTCGTAAATTGCCGAGGATGTTGGGCAACAATTTGGTTCTGATAAATGAGGGTAATCTCCAGTGCCCTGATTTGGGCTATCACCTCTTTCCCGCACAAATGACAAGGTACGCTATATCGGTGAGTATCAAATAAAATGAGCTCAGAGGTATTGACGAGTAGTCGAGCTGTGCGGTAGCCCAAATAAGTGTGGAATAGGGACAGCTTTTCCCATTCTTTATCTAAACACGGAGCGACAGTCTGCTGTTTATCTTCAATCCCAGGTTGGGTTCGAATCTGCCTTGCACACCAATGACTTAAATAATCATTGAGCTCGCCTAGGGAAGAGAAGGCAAGTAACGGATGAAAAAGCCGTTTGCGTAAGGTTTGAACCTGCCGTTCGATTTAGCCTTTTCCCAACCGGAAGCAGGTGTACAGGTAACGGATTTAATAAGGAATGGCAAAGTCTAAAATGGGCAATACTGATTTTGGTTTCCACCCCATTTAACACGACTTTCTCAAAACGTCAATCAAATTGGTAGGATTCGCCGAGAGGACATTTTGAGGAATAAAGACGGTTTTCGTGGTGGGTGAATAAGTCGAATAACACGGGAAACACAAGGATATTGCTCTTCAAATCCAAGGCTTTTTAGGTACTCGAAATGGCGTATTGCCGTTAACCGCTGAGTAAGTGGTAGCCATATCGGCTTCAAGACGTTCAATTAACAGTGCCTTATAAGGTCCCAATTTAGGCGAATGAGTGTGTTGGCGTTGGTATTTGGGGATATCAATCGTATTGAGATACTTTTTGACAGTATAACGACTAAGACGAAGTTTTTCAGCGATTTGGCGCTGAGAAAGCCAGCCTTTATGATAAAGACGGCGAATTTTTAAGAGAGTTTCCATGCAAAGCATACCAGGTTATTCCCTGTTTAAATAACAAGGAGTTTATCAAAAGATGCAGTGGATCACTTTTCGATGATCTTACTGCATCAGCCTGGCGC
>NZ_JWIZ01000051.1 GCF_001038205.1 Muribacter muris
TAATCGCATAACTCCCCGATGCCTCCGACCAGCTTTTGTTAATCATCATCCAGCCGTTACCACTGCCGTTAAGTAGCGCCTTGGTGGATAACCCCATCACACTTTCTTCGGATAATTCTGAAGGGCGTGCATCTTGATAACTTACCGGACCGCCAGTCATATTTGAGCGCAGATTAACTTGCCGTGCCGGTAATACGTTGCCTTCGTGGTAAACTTTATGGGTGCTGACATAGAAATCTTTATTCGCCATCACCTGATTACCTAACAAAAAAAGCCCGGTGCCGTGGTTTTGGGCATACCACACCGCAGTATTGGACGTCGTAGAGGGAAATCCCAAATAAAATCCGCCGCCGCTAGGGCGTTGCATTCTCAACATCGGTTGTGCGGCATTAATCGTTAATTCCCCTGTCATTGTATCGCCCGCTTTCGCCACATAATGCATACGGACATAGTCTTGGACGCTGTCCATCACATCTTCGGGGGCAGCACTCCAATCGCTGCGGCGGTGTCCTTTTTCAAACTTAATGTCGGTCAGATAAATATCAAACGGCTGCTCACGCACTCCGCCTATCATTAAATGAAAACCGGTTTTATTGTCTAAATCCGCTGAGGTAAACGACCACACATAGGTTTGAGGTGTAGTGGTTATCGCAATCGGGCTTGACCATACCTGCGGGTTGTTATTTGGGATTTGATGCACCGCAAGCTGTAACTTGGCATTCTCACGCAATGAATAGGCTTTAAACGACAGGGTATATCTTGTATTCGGCTCAAAGGTTGCAACCGTTTGTGCAATCCCCCGATAAAGCTCACGGTTATCGGTTGTCAGCCGTACCCATTTTTTATTATGTGCCGTCTCAACACGGCGGGTACAGTCTCCCCAGTTTTGCCAGTGAGCTAACGCATTTTCAAAGCGCCCGTTGCGCAGGTAATTACGCCCGCCGACAGACAGGGCGTCCAGCTCATCTTTTAACGCCTTACCCTGTGCGGCAGTTAGGGCTTGCGTGGTACTGGTTGAAGTGAGAGTATTATTAAGCTGTACAAGACC
>NZ_JWIZ01000052.1 GCF_001038205.1 Muribacter muris
GCCCTCTACAAAGGCAAGGGCTATTGGGTGGATAGGCTTGTCCGCTTTTTCACCAAAGGCAAAAATAGCCATTGTGAAATTGCGATTGAACGCCACCAATTCCGAAGCGGCGAGCATTACCCCGTCATCAGCTACGACTGCTACTCGGCAAGCCCACGGGATAACGGCGTGCGTTGCAAAAAAATCAATGTAACCGACCGCTTGACGTGGGAGTTAATTGAGTTAGAGGGCATTACCGAGAGCCAAATCAAAGCCTATTTTGAACGAACCAAAGGCAAACAATACGACCTATGGGGTGCAGTCGGCGTGGTATTAGGGTTCAAGCAAAAACGGGATAAGTTTTTCTGTTCGGAATGGTGCTTCAACGCTATTCGCAATAGCGATCAAGGCTGGCGTTTTAGCCCGAATCAGTTGGCGGAGATTGTCAAACCCTAACTCACATTCCAAACCGCTCGCCTATGAGCGGTTTTCTTTTCACAATATCGGGCATTACTTGTTCACACACTCAAGGATTTCCAATGTCAGATGCCTACTTACACGGCGTGCGGGTGATTGAAGCCTCAGACGGCACACGCACCATTCGCACGGTGGCAACGGCGGTGATCGGGTTGGTTTGTACCGCCGATGATGCCGATGCTGATATCTTCCCCCTTAATACCCCTGTTTTAATTACCAACCATACCGCTGCAATGGCGAATGCCGGCAGTACCGGTACGTTAAAGCGTGCCTTAAATGCCATCGGGTCGATTGTAAATACACCAACGGTGATCGTGCGTGTTGCCGATTCTGAAGATAGCGACACGCTTACAGCAAATATTGTCGGAACCGTTACCGAAGAAGGTAAATATACGGGCTTGAAAGCCTTAACGGTGGCAAATTCAGTGGTGTTTGTCAAACCCCGTTTAATTGCCGTGCCGAAATTTGATAATCAAGCGGTCGCCAGCGAAATTGGCGTGATCGCCAAAAAGCTGAACGGCTTCGGGTTTATTTCATCGAATGGCGCGACTACTAAAGAACAAGCGGTCAGTTATGCCCGTAATTTTGCTAGTCGTGAATTGATGATGATTTTTGGTGATTTTCTCTCGTTTAATGCCGATACTGCAGCCACAGAGGTGGACTATGCCACGGTGCGAGCCTGTGCCTTGCAGGCGTGGATCGATAAAAATATCGGCTGGCATAAAAACGTGTCGAATGTGGAGATCGCAGGGGTAACGGGGATTACCCACCCACTCAGTTTTGATATTCAAGACGACAGCACCGATGTCAATTACCTCAACAGCAAAAATATCACCGTCTGTTTGAACAATAACGGCTTTAAGCTGTGGGGTTCTCGCACACTTTCCGCCGACAACCAATTTGCCTTTATGCAGGCAACCCGTTCGGCACAAATCATCAAAGATACGTTGGGCGAAGCGTTTGATTGGGCGATCGATAAACCGCTCACGCCGAACCTTGCCAAAGATATGTTGGAGATGATCAACAGCAAATTCCGCTTTTGGAAAAATCTCGGTTATTTGGTTGATGGCGAAGCGTGGCTGGACGTTGAGTTGAACAGTAAAGACCAACTCAAAGACGGCAAATTCTTCATTAAATACAAATATATGTGGGTGCCGAGTTTGGAAAATCTGAATATGTACCAGTATATTGAAGATGAATATTTGGTCGATTTTGCCAGCAAAGTCGCCTCGGCATAGTTTTTAAATCTCCCCCTGCCCCTCTTTGTTAAGAGGAGAGTGAAAAGGATAACAAAATATGGCATTGCCTCGTAAACTGAAAAATTTTAACGGTTCGGTCGATTCGGTCAGTTATCACGGTGAGATCACCGAAGTTACGCTACCGAAACTGACGCAAAAAATGGAAGAGTACCGCTCCGGCGGAATGTTCGCGCCGGTGAAAGTCAATCTCGGCCACGAATTGCTGGAAGCGGAATTTAAGGTCGGCGGTTTAACCACCAGTCTGCTCAAGCTCTACGGCAAAGGGATTCAGGACACAATGTTCCGCTTTAACGGTGCATATCAGCAAGATGACACGGACGAAGTGTCGGCGGTGGATATTCTGATGAAAGGTCGGATTGAAGAGATTGACGGCGGTAACAGCAAAGCCGGTGATGATACCGAGTTTAGCTACAAAATGGCGTTAAGCTACTATAAATTAAGCGTAGATGGGGCGGATATTATTGAAATTGACGTGCTGAACTATGTGTTTAAGGTGGACGGCAAAGATTTACTGAGCAAACACCGCAAAGCAATGGGGCTATAAGCCCCAAATTTCGTAACAAGCGGGGTATTTCCGACTAATTTTTTGCAACAAAAAGGACAAATTCAATGAAACAAACTCAAACTGTTACCCTCAAAAACGGCATCGTGCGTGGTGGAAAAACCTTTAATGAGATCTCAATCCGCAAAGCGTTAGTGCCACAACTCAAAGGGCTTTCCCTGTTTGAACTCTATCGATTAGGGGCTGATGAATGGCGTGCATTATTGCCGAAGATTTCCGCCCCGAAACTCAC
>NZ_JWIZ01000053.1 GCF_001038205.1 Muribacter muris
TGGTTCAGCAAGCCAAAAATATGAATGAGTGGGCAGAGCCGTTTGAAGTGCTGACCGACAGTATTCTCAAGGTCGGTGCGCTTGCGCAGGAGAATTTAAACGATGTGATGCAAGTGGGGCTTTATCGTCAAGCCCTTAATCGTCATGCCACCACCGCTAACAATTATCCTGTTAATCAAGCCGGTACACTGCGTGTTGAGCCGTCCGCCTATGAGGTGCAACAAACCTATACGACATCCCAAAGTAACCAAGTTTATGTCCGGGGACGTGGTGAAGATGGCTGGAATGAATGGCGACGGGTTGATGGAGTGAATTGCCTTAAACTGACGGGTGGGACGCTCACCGGCGCATTAGAGATTGATGCGGCAGAGAGCTTCGTGCGGGGTAAACGAAATGGCGCAAAAAACTGGGTTATCGGCACGGCAAACAGCACAAGCAATGACATTGTGCTGCACAGCTATATGCATAATACGCGTATCACCCTACTCTCTGACAGGGTCTATGCGAATAAAGATATTTACGTTGGTGAGAACAAAGTTAATCATTGGGGCGACAGTTACCTTAAAGCCACAGCGAATAACTACGGCGGCATAATGATTGACCGCCCGACACGCAATGACCGAATGTTGATAGAAAGCCACGATAATCGATTTGCGCTTATCCGGCGAAACACCCAAAACGGGGAAAATCATTATGTGATTACCGCCCCCGAACGCAGTGGTGAGATAGCCCTTAAGGGGGAGGCAATCAGCACCGTTCACAAAGGACACGGAAGCTATGCTGGTCAATATACCAGCGGTGCGCCGATTTTTGTGGAAGAGACCGGCTCACGAGACCGAGATACTTATCACCCGATTGTCAAAGGTAAAGTCCGAAGCGCCGGCAGTTTCGGGGCGGCATTCTCGTTTGGCTATGTTACAAGAGCAAGGGAGCAAGACGGTTGGGGACAAGGTGCTATTCACTTAATTGAAGATAACGGCAGAAACAGCAAAGCCTGGTTATTCGAGCATAGCGGAGATTTTTATGCACCGGGCGATATTCGCACCGGCAGCGGTAAAAGGCTTAATGCCGTTGAACCTGCGGGGTTGGTTGCCTATTTTGCCCGTGCAAGTGCGCCGGAAGGTTGGTTAAAAGCCAACGGAGCAGCGGTGTCCCGTACCACTTATGCAGCACTTTTTGCAGCGATTGGCACGACCTTTGGTGAAGGAGACGGCAGAACTACGTTTAACTTGCCGGACTTGCGGGGGGAGTTTATCCGAGGGTTTAGAGACGGTCGAAATGTGGATAACGGACGTGCCTTTGGGTCATTCCAAGGTGATGCGATTCGCAATATAACGGGGAATTTTTCCGTCAGACCGGCTGGTGATGACAGTCAATCACCGGTTTTGATTGGGGGTAATAGTGTCTTTCGTCAGCAACCCAGCACAGAAAAATGGCTACCGGTGAATTTGAAAAGAGCCGGTGAGCAAAATCTGTCGTTAATGACATTTGATGCCTCGCGCGCCGTGCCGACCGCAAATGAAAACCGCCCTCGCAATATTGCCTTATTAGCCTGTATTAAATACTAAGGAGAAGAAAAATGACCTACCCGCAACAAAAAGCGATCTGCCAACTGGACGAACACGGCTTTTTTATCGGCGAAACACAAGCGGATTTATCCCCTTTGGAAGCCGATGAGGGCGTCTATTTAATGCCGGCAAATACCGTTGATGTCGCACCACCCGAAGAAAAAATCGGCTTCCTTGCCCAATGGCGTGATGATGCTTGGCATTATATTGAGCAACCTCAATACCTACCGGAGTCCTCGACAGCGCAGGATATTGAGGCACAGCCCCCGACATTAGCACAGTATAAAAACCGGTTGCTTATCCGCATTGCCGACCAAACCGACCGCTTGAAAGCGCAATATTTGCAAGGCTATTCCCAAGCAGAAATCGACAGTTTTTACCGTCAAGAACGGGAAGCACGGGGCGAGCTACCGTTGATGTTGCTCACTGAATTATTTGAAGGCAGAAACGACCTAGCAAGCATCGAGCAACTAAAAGAAAAAGTTATCGAAAAAGCGGACTTGTTTGCGATTATTATGGGCAAGACCTTTGCGATTAAACAGGGTTTTGAAGTGCGTATTGAGCAAGCCACAAGCTTAGACGAACTCGCCAAAATTGATGAGGAGGTTGAACAATGGCAATCTATCTAGCCCTCTACAAAGGCAAGGGCGACTGGGTCGATAGACTCGTTCGCCTGTTCACCAAAGGCAAATACAGCCATTGTGAAATCGCGATTGAACGCCGGCAATTCCGAAGCGGCGAGCACTATCCCATCATCAGCTACGACTGCTACTCGGCAAGCCCACGGGATAACGGCGTGCGTTGCAAAAAAATCAATGTAACCGACCGCTTGACGTGGGAGTTAATCGCGCTAGACGGTGTAGATGAAAGCCAAATCACCGCCTATTTTGAACGAACCAAAGGGAAACAATACGACCTATGGGGGGCAATCGGGGTGGTATTAGG
>NZ_JWIZ01000054.1 GCF_001038205.1 Muribacter muris
ATTATAGAGAAATCCAAAATCAATGCAAGTGGTTTTTGAGAAAAATGTGCAAAATAATCGAAAAATCTTACCGCTTGGTGAAAATAGAATCAAAATCAACCATTTTAGTCTAAATTATCGGCTGTTTTCTCTCTAGACAATGAAATTCTCCACACTCAATTCAGTTTTATTCAAAAACTGAGCTAAGACAAAAGTTTGGTTATTCACCTGATAATTTAGTGTTTGGGTGTCTTTACTCCAAGAAATCGCTGTATTTCCATTCGGTTCATTTGAAAATAACCCGGCAAAATCTCCTTTCAGATCCAGTACGCTTAGGTCCAATTTATCTTCTGCTGCATTAAAATCACCGATAATATTGAGTTCTTGATGTTTAAAATCATTATTTCCCAACACAAAAATATCCTTCCCTTTACCACCAAAAAGCACATTTGTGCCACTCCCACCATCTAGGCGATTATCGCCATCATTACCGTATATATGTTCTATTTTAGCTTGAGACGTGCTACTAAAGTCTTGTTTATCCGCTAAATGATAAACAACAACCGGCATAACTTCTTGTGTCTCACGCCCATTAATCAATAATTTGGATTGTGCCAACCGACTATTTGCATCATTTGGATCAGAATGGAAATGTAATTCAACAATATCTGCAATACCGTCTTTATCGCTATCTTTCATATAAGCATTTTCACCCTCTTCCCATTTATCGTGGCGACCACCGAAAGAAAAATGTTTTACCAAATCGTCGGTTTTTTCATAAAAACGGATCATTGAATGAGATTCAATCCAATCTTTTTTCAACGGTTCAAAACGTACCGTATTGTCATAAGTACCTAGTCCTTCTTTTTCTAATTTTTCCAGTACTTCATTAGCAAGGGAATTACCTTTTAAAGCACCTAAAGAACCACCTAGCAATGCACCAGCTGCAAGACTAGCTCCCCCAGTAACCAAAGCCAAAAGACCACCTACTATAGTACCAGCTACGCCTCCACCGATAATACCAGCCTCCTTTGCCTTATCTCGCGGAACTCCTCCATCAGCAAGAAACTCACCATTTATTATATAAGAATTGGTTTTGTAAAGAAAATTACCGCTCATTACATCATCGTTACTAATTGCTTCTTTAACAAATCTATCCGTATTTTCTCTAGCCTTAATAAGACTAAGATTAGAGCCTTTATCCGTTAATAACAGGAGTGGATTAAAAATCGCACTATGTTTCATTTTTGCTTGAAATGCCGCACTTTCTTGCATCGCATAGGCAGTGAAATATTGTGTTAAATACCCACCTAAGGAATGTCCGGTAGCATAAACAGTATCAGGGCTATACTTATCCACAATCGCTTTCGTCTTCCCAACCAACTCTTTTGCCTGTGTTGGTAAATCGCCTCGTAATACTTTCAAATCAGCATACCAATCTTGCAAATTAGTATAACTTCCCTTCGATCCCCGAAAAGCAAGTACAATTTGTTGATAACTACCATCAGGCTTTTTACCATTCCCAAATACGGAATAGTCTAAACCACTACCTAAAAAATCACTTGTATTCTTAAATTCAATTAACGCCCAATTCTGAATAAAATCTTCGCTCTCTTTTTCGCTAAAGGTATTATTTAGCCCGCTCTTCTTATCGAGATTGATTTCTTGCCACGCTTTTAGGTTTTTATTGGTAAAAATAGCGTTAAGTTCTTTTTCATCTTTATAAGACAAGGTTGTAAAAGTGCGTAGATCCCGTTCGGATACATTCCACATAGTAGGATTAGGATCGAGTGCATCAAATAAACCGTCTTTATCCGTATCGTTTTTAAACATACTATCATCATATTGATAGGATTTTATCAGTATTGGTTTCTGCTCAACTTCAGGCTTCTCCAATACTTCTTTTTCTGCGGAATCAGCCGGCTTATCTACTTGCAGTTTATCGGACTGAGACTGCCCCATCTGAACTTTGTCTATTTTAGATGCCGAAGATTGAACATTATCCTTAGTCGGCTGAGTCTGTCCTTTATCTATCTGAGATGCAGGAGATTGAACATTATCTTTAGTTTGATGAGAATGTGTTGCCACATTACTTCCATCACCTTTACGCCCTCCACCGGACAATGCGAATGCACCTCCGCCCAATACCAATCCACCGAACAAATACCATTTTAAATAGTCGCTTTGTGAATGGGAGCTCTCTCTTTGTTCTACCTCTTCAGCAACAACAGGTTCTGAAGAAGATATTTCGGACAACATACCTCGCTCCTCTGTATATGAGGACGGTAAATTACTGTGCGTCTGAACTTCTGCTTCAGGTATATTGCCCTGTGTAACCGCATTGTCGATATTTTGTTCTAAAGCACTTAAATCGTGTTTTTTGGCTTGTTCAACCATAAAGAGCTCCTGTCAATAAAATCAAAAGGTTTAAATATCACCAATAAATACGATTCACATACATCTCGATAAATGGTGGTTTTTTAATTATATATTGTTTTTTTTTTGCGCAATTATTTATACTACTTGAGAGATTTTCTAATTAAAGAACAAAAGAAAAAATGAAAATAAAGATTTGTCTAACGATTTGGTTAAGAAAAAATATCAGATTCGGTTTGAAGTATATTGGGGGAAAAGAATCGAAAACTAATATAGACTTAGTTGAGATATACAAGAAAATTCTAATTAAGTGGAAAGATATAATGATAGTAATCAGATTGAATATAAGGAATGAGGATGGTCGGCGAGATAGGATTTGAACCTACGACCCACTGGTCCCAAACCAGTTGCGCTACCAAGCTGCGCTACTCGCCGATAGTTACTCATAAAGAGTATATTGAATGGGGTGGCTAATGGGACTTGAACCCACGACAACTGGAATCACAATCCAGGGCTCTACCAACTGAGCTATAGCCACCAACGCTATGTTGAACTTGCATTACCTCTGGCGCGCTCGACAGGATTCGAACCTGCGACCTTTGGCTCCGGAGGCCAACGCTCTATCCAACTGAGCTACGAACGCTTTGTTTCAGTATTGCGTCGCAACGGAGGCGTATATTAGTGATTTCACCCTCGCTTGTCTAGCACTTTTTTCAAAAATATGCTTACTTGCTTTTAATTTGCTCAAAACGTTTATTTATTATCAAAGCTGCTGATTTTATAGCTGTTTTGTCAAATAATAGTAGGCATATTTCATCAATCTTAGCTGCCGCTGCCAGCGCGTCGGTTGCTGCCATAATCGAAAAAGCCATTCTAACCCTAATTGCCGCCAAATTTGGGGGGCTCGTTTCACTTTTCCCACAAATACATCATAACTGCCGCCGACTCCCATATAGAGCGTATCAGGGTAAATCTGCTGTGCATTAGCAATAAACATTTCCTGTTTTGGAGACCCCATCGCCACGCTCACAAATTTTGCGCCGCTTTGACGGATTCGCTCGATCACACTATCCTGATCTTCCGCAGCAAAATAACCATCTTGCAAGCCGACTATACGCACACCTAAACGGCGTAATTTTTCTGCCGTTGCTGCCAGCACATCAGGCTTTCCCCCCACTAAAAAAACAGGGAGGTCATAGGCAATCCCCGCCATAAACAACGCTTCCCATAATTCTACGCCGGCAATTCTTTCTACCTGCCGATGCTGCGGATATTTCCGCTTAATTGCACACACAATACTGATACCATCGGCATACTTATACTCGGTATTGTGTAAAAGGTGGAGAAGTTGCGGGTTTTGTTCGCTGATGATAACCTTCTCGGCGTTAATGGCGACCAATTTTCCTGTGCGAATATCGCCGTGGTTTAGCAAAAAATCCACAAATTGCATTTGATTTGGCACGGCTAACAGCTCAATCCCTCTAATTGTTACGCTCCCGATCATTTGCCACCTTTCCTTGCCAGATAGCCAAGCCATTTTGCCAGCTGCCACGCAAGCACAAACACAATACTAAAAAAGACCCAGCGGGACACAAACGCATCTGCCCCCTCCCTCACTAGCACAACCAAATTGAACAGGTTTGCCAAGCAATAGGCTTTACCTAAAACTTCGACACGCTCAAACACGACGTCAAAGGCACGGATTATCGCCCCGACCGCCAGCATTCCGCACGCCATCAACGGATAACCGCCCATAATATAGAATGAACCCAACAACGTCGGCGACATCGCCAAGCCGGACTGATTGCCCAACACAATTTTGGTGAAATAATTCGCACTGTTCCACACAATATCCGGGCGATCCGCCCACCACGCCTGCGGAATATAGACATAAAAATCCCGCACAATCGGCATCAGACCTTGATAGTCAATCTCACTGGCAAGAATAAGGGCAAAATTTTGCCACGGCGAAAAGGTATCCCGTGTCAAATAAAGAAAAGTAAACCACGCTTCTCGCCCGCTCACCGCCAAATCGTACCGCCATAACGCCAACCAGAACATTGCGATGACCGCCAAACAAGCGCTCGAAATCAGCCATTTTTTTGCAACATAGCCGAAACGCCAGCCTAATAGCAGAAAAAGTGCCACCACCAAGGCGATATTTGCCCTTGTCCCACCAACCGCCAAATAGCTTAAAATGCCGAACCCGAGACCAAGTATCAGCCCCCACCACCAGCGTTTTAGGCTGGGCTTGAGCCAGAAAAAAATCAGTAATGCCGGAATGAAAAAGTAGAAAAACCGCTTTAACGGCACGCCCTTCACCCTTGCCGAAAAAATCTGGCTGTATTTTTCCAATTTAAACAGTAGCAATCCTTCATTTAAGCCGATAAACAGAGCCAATGCGACCGTGCTAATCAACATCAATAGACAAGCGGTCAGTTGCACCTCTTTTGTTGCAAGCGCAGTAGAACGATAAGCGGCTTTTCCGCCTATCCGGTTCGCCCCTTGGTAGCCTAGCCAATACAGCCCGTAGCCGCCTAACGCCGCCCCCAGTGCAGAGATGGAGGCCGCCGTATCCGGCAATGGCTGCCCGAACTGCCACGCCAGCAGCACTGAAAACGGCACGCCCAAAAAGCAGGTTACCCCATAAATCAGACTAAACAAAAGATGGAACGTCTGCCCCTGCTGCCGTAGGCCCTGCCAAATTACCGAGCCAATCAGTACAACTGCTACAAAAAACAGGCTGATTAAGATTCCGTATGCCATTGTGCCTCTTTGCAAAAATATCGCCAAAACCGACCGCTTGTCAGGCAGCGTTCGCCCAATTCGCCAAGCAATGCCGCCATAACGGCAGATAATTCGGTGGGAAAAAACGGATATGCCCTTTATCCAACGCCGCTAATTGCTGGTTGGTCGCCTGAATAGCCGCTCGGTTCACGCACCCGCTGAATAAAAACGGAATCTGCTCCGCCTGCATATCTACACAAAACGGATTTTCCTTCGCCAAAACCACCGGAATATTCATCGCCAACAATGCACAAATCGTGCCAATGCCCTGCTGCCGCTTAAACAAAAACAGCCCGACATCACACTGCGCCAAGATCGCCAAATACGCCTCAAAAGCCAGTTTTTGCGTGAGAATTTGCACATTTTCAGCAGGAAATAACCGCTTGCTATGGGCTGCAACCGCCTCAACATAAGCGTGATTTTGCACTGGATAGCCCATCGGGATAATCACCCTCACCTGCGAGCCAAATTGCCGATGAATATCGTCCAAGCCTTGCAAATGGCGATTAGCACTATCACCGGAATTGCCCAATAAAATAGTCAGTTTCGACCGTTCTTCTGATTGTTGAGGCAATGCAGGCGGCATTTTAGACGGAAAATACAATAATTGATCCTGATCGCCCTTGCGCTTTAACAAAGAGTGGGAAAACTGCAAATCACCGCGGGTCGCCCATATTTGAGCTATTTTACGTTGTGCAGCACGGCGGATCGGATACGCTAATCTAAACCGCCAAGCCGTTGAATGCTCGTACAAATCTGCGCCCCAAACGTGCCACGCACAACGCTCACCGGGCAATCGCCCACACAAAATCGCCAGCCAAAGCGGAAAATTAAACTGCCCGTGCAACACAAATTTTGCCTGCGGCTGCGACTTTGCCGCTTCAATCACCGCCTTAGCTAACTGCATTTTGCCTGCAAAACGGCGGATCGATAATGCCGGAAATGCCACCGCTAAATCATCTTGACTCACCACATAAAATAGCGACTGCTCTCCCCATTCCGCCAAACGCATTTCTTGAAAAAAGGCTAACAACGTGCGGTTATGGTGGGGAATATCCGCCCCAAGAATATGATAAATCACCACTGCCCTTTCTATTTTTTAAATAAGGAATATCAGCGATCATAACAAAACTTAGCAGAATTATCCGAAAAACTCACACTTCAGAGTTATTTGAGCAAGACAACCTACGTTTCTTTTGATGTGGGGTAGAAAGATTATCCACTAAAGAATAAACTCATTTCTATTCCAATCGACAATAGCCATACAAGCCAGAGAAAAATAACCGGCTCAAGACTTGGGGAAATATAGCTATCAACGAACCATCTCACTCTTTACTATTTATCGTATTCCCCTAATATGAATCCGTCATTAATTCTTCTGAATATTTAAACAAAACCCGCAAGCCAGAGGCGGATTTTTAAGCCCCAGTAGCTGGTTAAGCCGGTTGTGTGGTTGATAATCTGTCCGTTTTTGATTATTAAAATGGTGGGGGTTGCTTGGATTCCCCATTGTTTTGAAAGTTGCCCGTTAGGATCGTTAATAACGCTGAATGTGTAGCGATTATCCGCTAAATAGCCTTGTACCTCTGCCGCCGAGCCGGATTTTAGGGCAACGCTTAATACCGGCGAACCTTGCTCGGCAAATTTTTGGACGGCGGGAGAGGTATATTCACAAAAATGACACCAACTGCCCCAGAAGTAGAGTAACATTGGTTGATTATGGCTCAACTGTGCAATGATTTTCGGCTGTTGGGCAACATCATAAAGCACCTGATCTGCAAATTGAGCCGGCGCAGTGGGCTTTCGATACCAATCTACCACGATGCTCAAGATAATGAACAAGCTGCCGAACAGGAGTAGGTTTTTCGTAAAACGGACAATAAGAGACGGCTTTTTCATTTGTGTTCTTGCCCCATTGCTAAATAATTTGCACCTCTGGCGAGCATTCTAAGTTGCATTACCACCCTTTGTTTGAGTTTTTCCCGCTCTTGTGTATTCATATCAAGCGCGTGAGAACCGGCGGTAAATACTAACGTAACCAGTCCTTCCGATTCAATATAAGCCAATTCTCGCCCGATGCTATGGTTTTTAATCTGAATGTAATCCGCCAATTCCGCCACAAAATGTTGGATTTCCCGAGATGCCGCAGTTCGAAAGGCTTGCGATGTGCCGGAACTTTCCCGTAATAGCAGGCGGAACATATTCGGTCGTTCTTCAATAAACTCAAAAAAGGTTTCCACTGAGATGACGATCACACTACCGCCCTTTTCCAACCGCTTGCGAGCTTGCCGCATTAGCTGGCGAAGAATTAAGCCCGACTCGTCCACCATTGCCAGTCCTAATTCATCCATATCTTTGAAATGCCGATAAAACGAGGTGGCGGCGATGCCGGCTTCTCTGGCAACTTCTCTTAAGCTGAGATTGGAAAAACTTTTTTCGGCGGTCAATTGGTTAAATGCGGCGTCCACTAAGGCGCGGCGGGTTTTCTCTTTTTGAATCGCCCGAATACCGACCGTACTCATTTGACGTCATCCATCATTGTTTTAATCGTTTTCGCTAAGCGTTCATAGCGAAGTCTAAGCGGTGAACCGGGGCGATATACCAAACCGATTGTTCTGAAGGGTTTTGGTTCGTTGAAGCCGAGATAGACACTATGCTCATTTTGATCGGAACCTGCCGCTAACTCCGGCATTAAGGTAATCCCTGCACCCGTGGCGACCATATTACGCAAGGTTTCCAAACTGCCTACTTTAATCCGCTCATTCTCTTTTGCACCAATAGTATTACAGTAGTCCATTATTTTAGTGCGTAAGCAATGACCGTTATCTAACACCAAAATTTCTTGATCGGATAATTGATCCAAATCGATTTTCTCTTGTTTTGCCCAAGGGTGATCGTCCGACACCGCTAACAACATATTTTCATTAAAAATCGGCACTTCGATAAAGGACTCTGTTTCCTTGGCAAGCGATAAAATCGCACAGTCTAGTTGCCCCGACTCTAACTGCTCAATCACCGTATTGGTTGGCAATTCGTAGAGGTAAATTTCAAGTTCGGGGAATTGAGACTTTAACTGCGGCAGAATAAGAGGGGAAATATAAGGTGCTAAGGTCGGAATAATCCCGATATGCATCGGGCCGGACATCTCTTTACCTTGGCTACTCGCCATTTCACGCAGAATTTTTACCTCTCTCAGCACGACTTTTGCCTGCTCGACCAGACCAAGCCCCGCTTGCGTAAATAGCACTTTACGGCTCGTTCTTTCCAGCAATACCGTGCCTAATTCATCTTCTAATTTACGAATTTGCCCGCTTAATGTCGGCTGGCTCACATTACACGCATCGGCCGCTTTACGAAAATGCTTAAAATCAGCGAGCGCAATGAGATATTCTAAGTCACGGATATTCATACTGTTTCCTTGCTAAATTGAAGATGGCGAATTATGGCATATTTATGTGTATAATGCCTGTGATTTTTCACACAACGAAATATTAGGAGAAAATTAAGATGTCTTTTAAAGATATGACCGGGCAAAAAGTCCCGCACGTTACGTTCAAAACCCGCCAAGATGATGCTTGGGTAGATGTTACTACCGATGAGCTGTTTAATAACAAAACCGTCATCGTCTTTTCACTGCCGGGTGCCTTCACACCGACTTGTTCATCGACCCACTTACCCCGCTACAATGAATTAGCACCGGAGTTTTACGCTTTAGGTGTCGATGAAATCATTTGTATGTCGGTAAACGATACCTTTGTAATGAACGCGTGGAAAGCCGATCAAGAATCAGACAACATCACCGTTATTCCAGACGGTAACGGCGAATTTACCGCCGGAATGGGAATGTTAGTCGGCAAAGAAGATTTAGGCTTTGGCAAACGTTCTTGGCGTTATTCAATGTTGGTGAAAAACGGTATCGTTGAGAAAATGTTTGTCGAGCCGCAAGAGCCGGGCGATCCGTTTAAAGTGTCTGATGCCGATACAATGATCAAATATCTCAAACCGGACTGGCAGGCAAAACCGTCTGTGGCGATTTTCACTAAGCCGGGCTGCACCTTCTGCCAACAAGCCAAAGCGTTACTTGCAGAGAAAGGGTTGAGCTATGAAGAAATCGTCTTAGGGCGTGATGCCAGCACCACTTCATTACGGGCGATTACCGGGAAATCCACCGCACCGCAGATTTTTATCGGCGGAAAATTGATCGGCGGTAGCGATGATTTAGCCCGCTATTTCGCATAGTGATCTCTAAAGCTAAGCCCTATGCTTAGCTTTTTTCGTTTCCGGCTCTTAAAGAGATCTCCCCTATCGTAAACGCTCGAATAATTTCCCCCTGCTGCAAAATCAGCTCGCCTTGATCATTAATCCCCAGCGAAATTCCTTGTATTTCCTCCTTTTCAGTGATCAATTTCACCGAGCGGTGATAAAAGAGATCAAAACGTTGCCAACGCTGGGCATACGGCGCAAAACCTTGTTGTCGGTAGTGTTGTAATGCGGTTTGTAATCGCTGACCAAGTTCAATTACCAAAGCGGTACGATCCAACTCATAGGCGGATAAATCACTCCATTGCTGAGTTACGAGTGAGAGATCAACCTGATCCATTCCCAAATTCAGCCCGATCCCGATCACCAAATAAATCCCCTGTCGATCGACACGGCTTTCAATTAAGATCCCGCCCATTTTTCTGCCTTGATAGTAAATATCGTTAGGCCATTTAATCTGAATCGCGGGAATGTCCAATGCCTCAAAGGTTTCCGCAATCACCACCGATACCACCAAGCTCAACGCCGATAGTTGCGGGATCTCCGCCGTTTCATAATGCCATAGCATTGAAAAATAGAGATTACGGCTTTGGGGCGAAAACCACTGCCGCCCCCGTCTGCCCCGCCCCGCCGTTTGTGTTTGTGCTACGCACAGCGATCCGTTGGCTAAATCTCGGTAATGCTGCAACACATATTCATTGGTCGAATTAAGCTGCGCAAAACTCAATACCTGCCCTTGCGTTAAGGCTTGGGCGATCCGCTGTGCATCAATATCATCGCTCATCGGGTCGCTACCTCGCTATCCACTTCCCCTTGCTTGCCGATAAAACGCACTTCAGGGTGCAATTCCACCCCAAACCGCTCCCGTACTTTACGGCGAACCGCTTGCGCTAATGCCACCACATCTGCCCCGGTGGCATTCTCTTTATTGATCAGCACCAACGCTTGTTGCGTATGCACCGCCGCTCCACCAATTTGATAGCCTTTGAGTGCGGCTTGATCGATCAGCCAGCCCGCCGGCAATTTAACGCGACCATCAGCTTGCGGATAGTGAGGAATGGTAGGGCAAGCGGTCTGAATCCGCACAAAATTTGCAAAATCCACTACCGGATTTTTAAAGAAACTGCCCGCATTACCCACATCATCGGGATCAGGCAATTTAGCACGGCGAACGGCACACACCTCGTCAAAAATCTGCTTAGGGGTAACCGTTTGCGGGTCAAGCTGCGTGAGCGAGCCATAATTCAGCACCGGCTGCCACGCTTTCGCCAGTTTAAGCCCAACCGCTACAATCGCATAACCTTCACGGTACTGCCGTTTGAAAATGCTGTCCCGATAGCCGAACCGGCAATCCTCTCGGCTTAAACGGATCGTTTCACCGTTGTTTAAATTCAGCAGATCGACATAATCGCACACCTGCTCAAACTCTACACCGTACGCTCCGATATTTTGGATCGGTGCAGAGCCCGCCACGCCGGGAATTAACGCCAGATTTTCCAAGCCGCCCATACCGTGAGCCAACGTCCACTCCACCAAAGCGTGCCAATTTTCGCCGCCGCCAACGTGTAAATAGTAAAACTGCTCGTCCTCACGCGGTTCAATCCCTTTTAATCGGTTAATTAGCACCGTGCCGTCAAAATCCGCTAAAAATAGGACGTTAGACCCCTGCCCCAGCAACAAAGTCGGTTCATTATTTTGCTTTGCTTGCTGCCAAGCCGCCAGCAACTGTTCAACCGTATCAAAGGGTACGATCGTTTTGGCTTGCACAGGCAGGTGAAAGGTGTGAAAAGCGGTTAATTGTTTCATTCGGTTTCTCCACGTCAAAGGGGAAGGCACTACTCTAGATTTTGGATCTGCTCACGCATCTGCTCGATTAACACCTTCAGCTCAACCGCAGAATTGGTAATGTCAGCATTGATCGATTTTGATGCCAACGTATTCGCTTCTCGGTTCAACTCTTGCATCATAAAATCCAATTTACGCCCGACCGCTCCGCCTTTATTCAGGATTGCCGTTGTTTCTTTAACGTGAAGTTGCAAGCGATCCAACTCTTCCGCCACATCGATTTTTTGTGCCAATAGTACCATTTCTTGCTCTAAACGTTGCGGGTCGAGTGCCAGATTTAACTCGTCAAAACGCTGCTGCAAGCGGTCTTTTTGCCACTGTAAAATGCAAGGCATCTGCGCCTGCACTTTGGCGGTTTCTGCCGCAATGCTATCGAGACGTTGTTGAATAAGGGCGTGTAAATTCGCCCCTTCCCGTCCTCGCATTGCGATAAACTCCGCCAAAATTTGCTCAAAGCCTTGCAACACGTCTTGGCTCATCGCATCAAGATCTTGATGCTGCGTATCAACCACCCCCGGCACACGCAGAATATCGACAAGGTTAATCTCACCCTGCCCTGCGGTATTTTGTAGCCATTTTAACGCCTCGATAACTTGGACGGCATAGCCCTCATTTAAAGCTACCCCTTTATTTTCAGCCTGATTAAACTCAATGCGCAGGCTACATTCCACTTTGCCCCGAGTGAGCGCTTGGCGCAACCGCTCACGCAAGCCCATTTCTAAATGGCGAAAACTTTCCGGCAAGCGAAAATAGGTTTCCAAAAAACGTTGATTAACGGAACGTATTTCCCATACGGCATTGCCCCACGCTTTTTTCAGTTCCAAGTGGGCAAACGCGGTCATACTGTAAATCATTTTGTGCTTCTCTCTTGATAAAATTTGGCATATTGTACTGGTTATTCTGCTAAAATAGGCAAAATTTTATTAAAAAGGAAGAAATATGCGTCCAAATAACCGCCCTGCCCACCAAACCCGCCCGATTAACATCACCCGCCATTACACCCGCTATGCCGAAGGGTCAGTTCTGGTTGAATTTGGCGAAACCAAAGTGCTGTGTAATGCCACGGTTGAAGAAAGCGTGCCACGCTTTCTGAAAGGTCAGCAACAAGGTTGGATTACTGCCGAATACGGAATGTTACCCCGTGCTACCCATAGCCGCAGTCAGCGGGAAGCGGCAAAAGGCAAACAGAGCGGACGCACGATGGAAATTCAGCGACTAATCGCCCGCTCGCTGCGTGCGGTGGTTGATTTGACCGCCTTAGGCGAACGTACGATTACCCTTGATTGTGATGTCATTCAAGCGGACGGTGGCACCCGTACCGCTGCAATTACCGGTGCGTGCGTGGCACTCCACGATGCGTTAAGCAAATTAGTGGCTGACGGCGTATTAAAACAGCATCCGATGAAAGCCTTGGTTGCCGCGATTTCGGTCGGCATTGTCGCAGGCGAAGCGGTTTGCGATTTGGAATATGTGGAAGACTCCAACGCCGAAACGGATATGAATGTGGTAATGTTGGAGGACGGACGTTTGGTCGAGGTGCAAGGCACTGCCGAAGGCGAACCGTTCAGCCACACTGAATTGCTGACTCTGCTGGATTTAGCAAAGCAAGGCATTCAACAGCTGATTAGCGCTCAACGCCAAGCGCTTAATTTAGCCTAAACAACAATCGGTCAATAATGACCGCTTTTTTGCAAAAGGAGATAAACAATGCACCACAACACCATTCACCCGAAAATGTTTTATTACGGTTTTCCGGTAATTTTACTCACCACCTGCGATCAACAGGGTAAAACCAATATCACCCCGATTTCGTCCAGTTGGTGCTTAGGCGATAATGTCGTCATCGGTTTAAGCACACAGGGCAAAGCCTTTGAAAATTTACAGCAATGTGGGGAAGCGGTGCTAAATCTTGCCGACCAATCCCTATGGCAACAGGTTGAAAGTATTGCCTCTCTCACCGCCAAAAGCCCGATACCTGATTTTAAACAAGATCACTACCAATTCTGCGACACTAAATTTGAACGAGGCAATTTTACTGCCCAAGCCGCTACACAGATTCAGCCTGCCCGAATCTTAGAATGTCCGATTCAAGCAGAAACCCAAGTGGCGCAGATCAACTTACGGGAGGGCTATGCGATTATTGAGCTGAAAATCGTTGTGGTACACGCCCACCCGGATTTAATCTTCGACAACGACAAAATCAATCCGGAAAAATGGCAACCGCTCATCTACAATTTCCGCCATTATCACGGATTGAGCGAAACCCTCGGTAAAAACTTTCGGGCATAGCTACGACAAGCGGTCGGTTTTCGGTCATTTCTTGCAAAACAGTCGCGTTAAGTTTTTCTTAAGATTTATTTGCTTTAATAGATTTAAGCGCAATGCGCTGCTTAAATGAAACATAATAAATTTAGTAGAGGACACCGAATGAAAAAAGTGATCGCACTCGCCGCTTTAGTCGGCTTATCTTCCATTGCCGTTGCTCAAGGTTTTAAAGACGACAACAACACTTATCACGGTAAACCGCATACCCAACACGGTTTTTACGATGACAGAAATGCCGCTAAAAGCGTAAAAGACGCCTTAAACGCCGCCGATAACAGCCTTGTAATTATCGAGGGGAAAATTGTTAAACAAGTCGGCAAAGATGATTTTATTTTCCAAGATGCCACCGGCGAAATGGAAATTGAGGTCAGCCGTAAAGCGTGGAACGGGCAAACCATTACCCCGCAAGATACCGTTGAAATCCGAGGCAAAGTGGATAAAGACTGGGGTAAAACCGAGATTGAAGTGAAGCAAGTGATTAAGAAATAATGGCATTAAAGGGATATCGTAATATATCCCTTTATTTATTTTTTAAGATATTATTTCTCGAATAACGTACTGATACCCCGTTTCGTGCGAGACAAATTCAAAAATGTGGCTAATGCAGTCGGGTGCATCGCTCTCTTGGTGGGAAACAAATAAGAGTTGGGTTTGGCTGTTTTGAACCAGTTGGTCGATAAAATGCTTCACCAGCTTGCGATTTAAGCCGTCCAACCCTTGTAGCGGTTCATCTAAAATCAAAATCGGTGGGTGCTTTACCATTGCCCGTGCAATGAGCAGTAGCCGTTGTTGCCCCCACGAGAGCGAGCGAAACGGGGCATTTGCCAAATGTAATAGATTTAAACGAGCCAGCCACTCTTGCGCCTTATGTTTTAAGGTATCGGGAATCCGTTGATAAACGCCGATCGAATCAAAAAAGCCCGACACAATCACATCGCACACACTGCAATTTACCCGATAATCCATATGCAACTGGCTGCTCACATAGCCGATACGTTGCTTGATCTCCCAAATGGTTTCACCCGATCCCCGCTGCTTGCCAAACAGTACAACGTGGTTGGCATAGGCTTGCGGGTGATCGCCCGTGATGAGCGAAAGAAGCGTAGATTTGCCCGCTCCGTTCGGCCCTTTAATCCACCAATGCTGCTGCAGTTTCACCGTCCACGAGAGATCCGCTAAAATTTGCTTTTCGCCATATTGCACGGTTACATTCTTCAATTCAAAGGGGACAACATCAGGCGGAAGGCGAACGGGCGGTTGCGGGCTGGTCGGAAGCGGGACTGTGATAGCGGTTTCCGCATAGATAAGTTGCTGAAATAACGCATTTTGTGCCGCCTCCGTCTGACTCCCCTGCCAAACCAAATTCAGTTGGTCGAGCAAAGCAATATGCGTGGCTTGCGGGGGAATGTCGTTAAACCGATTCACGATAAGCACCACCGCCATTCGCTGCCGTAACCGCTGCAACAAGCTAAGCCAATGTTGAACGGATAGCTGATCCAACCCCTCAAAAGGCTCGTCTAAAATCAGCAAATCCGGCTCACTCACCAATAATTGACACAATAGCACTTTGCGGCTTTCGCCGGTGGAGAGCTGAATAAACGGGCGATCCAACAAAGCAAGAATGCCTAGCTGCTCGGCGTAATCCTCACACCGGTTCGCCTCACCGCCTTCTGCTAAGATCACTTGGCGGGCGGTAAGACCGAAATCATCGGGTTCAACGGTATCATTATTACGAGCGTGAAAAATCGCCTCGATCAGTTGCTGTTGCTGCTCAAACGACGATAAGCCGATTTTGCAAAAATCGCTGTCAAACCGACCGCTTGTCAGCGGGAAATCGCCCCGCAGCGTGCGGGCAAAAACACTTTTTCCACTGCCGTTGCCGCCGACAACGACCCAAAAATCCGAACGGCAGATCGTTAACTGTTCAATCCCTAATCTGTGTTTGCCGAGCTGGAATACCCCTTGCTGAATAGTCAGTTGCATATTTCCCCCTAGTAAATGTCTTGATCCCGCAATAAATGCACGTTTCCCTTACGCCGTAAAAAGCCGCTGCGATCAAAGTATTCAATCAGTTGCACCGTCAATTTACGCCCGTATTGCAATTCATCACGCAGTTGATTAACGGAAATATCGCCCTGTTCCGCGATGATCCCTTTAATGCGTTGCGCAAAGTCAACAATATGTTCGTGCAGTAAAAAGCGATCCTTGACAATCGGCACGAGATAGCCCAATTTGCCCGCTTTATAGAGCAGATGGCGGATCGCCGTTTCATCTGCCGATAACGCCTCGGCAATCTCTCTTACCCACAATGCGTGGTGAGTTGCCGCAAAAAGCGGTTGGATCATAGCCCATTTTTGCCATTCATCTTGATTAAATTCAATCCGATGATCAGGCAGATGCAACCAACCTCGTGTTTGGTTAAGACGCTTGTCTGCCAATAACTGATCAATAATGTGATAGACCAACGGTTCGGACTGATGCAAAGCGGCAATCCGATATAAGCGCGCCTTAGTTACTCCGATTTGATCGTTATGCTGTGCGTGATAATCTGCCAATTTAGCCACGATTTGTTGCTGGAGCTGCTGCTGAAAAACATCAGTATATAACCATTTACCATAGGTGAGCGTATCCGAACCGTCTAAATCGGCACTAAACATTTGCTCAAGCCAAGCCAATTTTTCTCTTTCAACCGCATTCTGCTGCGTATAAAGCGCAAGACGCTGCGGATAGTCGGCAGCACACGCCAGTCGTGCCAAATACTCTAGCCGCTGTGGTGTGCGTTTGTGTCGTTTGGGTGCGTAAATTTCCAGCACCCTCGCACCAGCGAGCGTTTGACTATCATCACCACTACGCAGAATGAGCTTATCCCCAAAGGCAATATGCAACGGTTCATCAAGGATAATTTCTGCAAAAAATTGCCCGTTTCCGACCGCTTGCTCGGTATTAAGTAAGTTCATTTTTGCGGTAATGTGGCTCGCATAGTGGTAAAGATGCACCACCGTACTTGGCTTTAGCGATAAAAGCGGGGTAAGTTCAACGGTTATGCGCAGAGTGGCATTATCAAGGGGCAGCTCGGTAAGCCAATCCCCCCGTTTTATTGTCGCCTTATCCGCATTTGCCAAATTTAACGCCAGCCGCTGCCCCGCACAGCCTTGCTCACTCGGCTGATTTTGGGCGTGGATTTGTTTTACCCGCACCATTGCACCACCGGAAAATGACAGTTCATCGCCAACCTTTACCCGACCTGCCACAGCTGTGCCGGTTACAACCACGCCCGCGCCTTTCACCGTAAACACCCGATCAATCGCATAACGAAATGGTTTGGTGATCGGCGCATTCTCGCTTTTTAAACGAATTAAGTGCTGCTTTAAGTCATCAATGCCCTGCCCGGAATGGGCTGATGTAATAAAAAAAGGGGCGGTGGCTAAACAAGCGTAACGCTGTTTGAGTTCAACGATAAGTTGCTGAATGTGATCCGGTTCGGCACGATCGGCTTTCGTCAGCACCACCATAATATGTTGAAATGCTAACAAAGTGAGAATGCGAAGGTGTTCATCAGTTTGCGGTTTAATCCCTTCCTCCGCCGACACAACCAACAATGCGTGCTGAAGACTGCCCAACCCCGCCAGCATATTGGAGAGAAATTTTTGATGCCCCGGCACATCAATAAAACCGAGCGTATCATTTTCAACAGGCAAATAGGCGTAGCCTAAATCAATCGTCAATCCCCGTTTTTTCTCTTCGGGAAGATGGGCGGTGTGCGTGCCGGTTAATGCTTGCAAGAGTGAGGTTTTGCCATGGTCAACGTGGCCGGCGGTAACAACAATCATTGTGCCTCCAAATCCATTCAATCAGCCAATGATATAAGGAAAGAGAAAAAGAATCCAGATAAGAAAAACACCGCATTATGCGGTGTTCAACTGATTATAATGATTGAGCAATGCGATCCAACTCGGCTTTTGCAGATTGTCGCGCTTTTTCAACCGCTTGTTCGCCCATTCCAATCCCTTCCGCATAGACAAATTCGACATCGGTAATCCCAATAAAAGCAAGGAAAGTTTTTACATATTGTTTCACTAAATCTGTCGGACTGTCTTTATGTAAACCGCCGGTCGTTAAAATAACCACAGCTTTTTTGCCCTTCACCAACCCTTCCGGTCCTTCTGAAGTATAGCGGAACGTTACACCTGCGCGGGCAACATAATCAAAATAGCTTTTAAGCTGTGCCGGAACACTGAAATTATACATTGGCGCATTGATAACCAGTACATCCGTCTTTTGTAACTCGGCAACCAACTCATCCGAAAGAGCCAGTAGTGATTTTTGTGCCTCTGTCTGCGGCGCACCACGAGTTGCAACCGCTGCTTCACCGTTAAAATAAGGCAACGGCTCTGCCGCAAGATCACGGGTAGTTATATTGGCGTTTAACTGCGCCGTGAAATAATCACTTAATAAATTAGATTGGGAATGGTCAGCCAAAATACTGGATTTTAATACTAATACATTTTTCATCATTAACCTCAATATATCAACAACGGCGATAAGAAACACCATCAAATCTATTGCTAGTTTACGTTATTTTAACTAGAAATAAACCCTCTAAAAATGAAAAGAGTATTTACTCATACTAAATAATCGTAAGTGGCAATTTATCTAACTTCACTATTATATTGCCATTGCATAAACTGATATTTTCACACATCATCATAGTGCAATGCCCACGTTTGCAATTCAAGAGTGCTATTCAATATACCACTTGGCACACAATGTAAAATGCTAATCAATTATTGAATATCTACTGTTATAAATGCAATACCGCAAATTTTCTCGGCGATCTCACCGCTTGCAAAAGTTCACAGAAAAACAAAAAGCCCGAATAAATCGGGCTTTTAGCATCAATCAAATAGATTATTCAGTTACAGTTTCTGCAGAAACTTCCGGGCGATCTACTAACTCAATGTAAGCCATTGGCGCATTATCACCTGCACGGAAACCACATTTTAAGATACGGGTATAACCACCCGCACGTTGTGCAAAACGTGGACCTAATTCATTGAATAATTTAGCAACGGTTTCGATGTTGCGAGTACGGGCAAAAGCTAAGCGACGATTCGCTACGCTATCAACTTTTGCTAAAGTAATTAACGGCTCAACTACACGACGTAACTCTTTCGCTTTTGGCAATGTAGTCTTGATAATTTCATGACTAATTAATGAACTTGCCATATTGCGGAACATCGCTTGGCGATGACTGCTGTTACGGTTTAATTGACGTCCACTCTTACGATGGCGCATAACCTATTCCTTCTTAGAAAATCTAATATCTGAATTAGTCTTCAGCAATACTTGCCGGAGGCCAATTTTCAAGGCGCATACCCAGTGATAAACCACGAGAAGCAAGCACATCCTTAATCTCGGTAAGTGATTTCTTACCAAGGTTAGGTGTTTTTAATAACTCAACTTCTGTACGTTGGACTAAATCACCGATATAGTGAATTGTCTCTGCCTTCAAACAGTTAGCAGAACGAACTGTCAGCTCTAAGTCATCTACTGGACGTAGAAGAATTGGATCAAACTCCGGTTTTTCTTCTTTCACTTCTGGCTGACGAACATCACGCAAATCAACGAATGCAGCTAGCTGTTCTGCTAAAATCGTTGCAGCACGGCGGATGGCTTCTTCCGGATCAAGCGTGCCGTTAGTTTCCATCTCAATAACCAGCTTATCTAAGTCTGTACGTTGTTCCACACGTGCCGCTTCTACATTGTAGGCGATACGGTCAACCGGACTAAAACGTGCATCCACTAATAAGCGGCCGATAGGACGATCATCTTCTTGCGTATGTACACGAGCAGATGCCGGTACATAACCCCGACCACGTTGCACACGGATACGCATATTGATAGAGGCGTTTTTATCCGTTAAGTGACAAATAACGTGTTCAGGATTCACAATTTCAACATCACTATCAAGTGTAATGTCGGCTGCAGTTACAGGGCCAATCCCAGATTTAGTCAGTGTCAAAATAATATCATCTTTATTTTGCACTTTTACCGCTAGACCTTTTAGGTTTAACAAGACTTCAAGAATATCTTCTTGAACACCTTCTTTGCTGCTGTATTCGTGTAATACACCATCAATTTCTACTTCTGTAACTGCGCAACCAGGCATAGACGAAAGTAAAATGCGACGAAGTGCGTTACCTAAAGTGTGCCCGAAGCCACGCTCTAACGGTTCTAATGTCACTTTTGCGTGAGTTGAACTGATTTGTTCAATATTCACTAAGTGGGGTTTTAAAAATTCTGTTACAGAACCCTGCATTTTATCCTCTCTTTGCTTTCAAGCTACTATTGCTAACGATTATTTAGAATAGAGCTCAACGATCAGATGTTCATTAATATCTGCTGATAGATCAGAACGTTCAGGCGTACGTTTAAATACACCTTCCATTTTAGTTGCATCCACGTCTAACCAAGTTGGTTTTTCACGTTGGGTTGCTAACTCTAATGATGCTTTAATACGTGCTTGTTTTTTAGATTTCTCACGTACAGCGATCACATCATCAACAGAAACTTGGAATGAAGGAATGTTGACAACACGACCGTTTACCACGATAGATTTGTGGCTTACAAGCTGACGTGCTTCCGCACGTGTTGCTGCAAAGCCCATACGGTAAACAACATTATCTAAACGACCTTCTAATAACACTAATAAGTTTTCACCGGTATTGCCTTTTAAGCGGTTAGCTTCTTTATAGTAGTTACGGAATTGACGTTCCAAAATACCATACATACGGCGAACTTTTTGTTTTTCACGAAGCTGACTACCATAGTCAGATAAGCGAGGTTTACGAGCACCGTGTTGACCTGGCGCTGTATCAATTTTACATTTTGACTCGATCGCGCGAACACCTGATTTAAGGAATAAATCGGTACCTTCACGACGGCTTAGCTTGAGTTTTGGACCCAAATATCTTGCCATTTTCTTTCTCCAATTATCCTACGTCAATTACACACGACGTTTTTTCGGTGGACGACAACCGTTATGAGGAATCGGAGTCACGTCAGTAATATTCGTAATACGGAAACCCGCTGCATTTAATGCACGAATAGTGGATTCACGACCTGGACCCGGACCTTTAACCATAACTTCTAAATTCTTTAAACCAAACTCTTTAACCATTTCAGCACAACGCTCAGCAGCAACCTGTGCGGCGAATGGTGTTGATTTACGAGAACCACGGAAACCTGAGCCACCCGCAGTTGCCCAAGCAAGAGCATTACCTTGACGGTCAGTAATGGTTACGATTGTATTATTGAAAGACGCATGGATATGAGCTACGCCATCTGCGATCTGTTTTTTTACACGTTTACGTGCACGAACTGGTGTTTTAGCCATTTTATCTATCTACTCCGATTATTTTTTGATCGGTTTGCGTGGACCTTTACGGGTACGCGCATTAGTCTTAGTACGTTGACCACGTACCGGTAAACTACGACGATGACGTAAACCACGATAGCAACCTAGGTCTAAAAGACGTTTGATGCTTAAAGTTACTTCACGACGTAAATCACCTTCGACAGTAAATTTACCAACTTCTTCACGCAGTTTTTCAATCTGCTCTTCAGACAATTCTCTGATCTTCACATCTTCAGCAATACCCGTTGCAGCGCAAATTGCTTTTGCACGAGTTTTACCGATGCCATAAATAGCAGTCAGTGCAATTACGGTATGTTTTTGATCAGGAATGTTAATGCCTGCAATACGGGCCACTATGCACTCCTATTTTTAAAGTTATTGATATACTGATCTTGAAAAGCCCGTTTCAGGATACTCAAACAGCATATCAGGACAAAATGAGCTGAGCAGTATAACTGCCCAGCAGGTTCTTTGCAAGAAATTTGTCAATTAACCTTGACGTTGTTTGTGTTTAGGATCGCTACAAATAACGCGTACGACACCTTCACGCTTAACAACTTTACAGTTACGACACATTCTTTTTACTGAAGCACGAACTTTCATTGCTTATCCTTTGATATCAAAGGGCTACTGCCCTAAGCCTTTTAGATTGGCTTTCTTCAACACAGAATCATACTGCAAAGACATTAAATGACTTTGTACCTGTGCGATGAAATCCATAATAACAACCACAACAATCAATAATGAAGTTCCGCCTAATTGGAAAGAAACTTTCCATAGAGATGTTATGATATAAGGAACCAAACAAACAAAGGTGATATATAACGCACCAATTAAGGTTAAACGTGTCATCACTTTATCAATATAACGAGATGTTTGCTCGCCTGGTCGATAACCTGGTACAAACGCACCTGATTTTTTTAAATTATCCGCTGTATCACGAGGATTATACTGCATTCCTGTATAAAAGAATGCAAAGAATATGACAGCCATCGTAAATAATACGACATATAACGGCTGACCCGGTTGTAATAACTGTGATAAATCAAATAACCATTCAAATCCTTCGGCAGAACCGAACCATTGTGCTATCGTTGCCGGAAATAAGATAATACTTGAGGCGAAAATTGCAGGAATAACGCCTGCCATATTAACTTTTAATGGTAAATGAGATGATCTTGCAGGTGCCATCATTCTTCCTTGCTGGCGACTTGCATAGTTTACAACGATTCTTCTTTGTCCACGCTCAACAAAAACGACAAAATATGTTACTGCAAACGCAATGACCGCTATCAACAGTAGGACAAGTAACGAGATCTCACCTTGACGAGATTGTTCAATTGTCTGACCGATTGCCGATGGCAAATCTGCGACAATCCCTGCAAAGATAATAAGTGAAATACCATTACCAATACCCCGCTCCGTAATTTGTTCGCCTAGCCACATCAGGAACATTGTTCCGGTTACTAAGCTGATTACAGAGGTAATATAGAATAGCATACTTGGATTAGGCACTAATCCGTGCAGCATATTCGGAAGTCCGACTGAGATACCGATAGACTGAATGAGTGCTAATAACAATGTCGCATAACGTGTATATTTGCTGATTTTGCGTCTGCCCGCTTCGCCTTCTTTTTTCAATTCAGCTAGGGCAGGGTGAACTGCTGTCAATAATTGAAGAATAATTGACGCAGAAATATAGGGCATAATCCCTAATGCAAATATAGAAGCTCTACTTAAAGCACCACCAGAGAACATATTGAACATATCAATGATGGTGCCTTGCTGTTGTCGAACTAGCTCGGATAATACAGAAGCATCAATACCAGGAACAGGAATAAAAGAACCGATACGAAAAACGATTAAAGCACCTAAAACGAACAATAATCTTGATTTTAATTCACTAGTCCCCTTCTGAGTATTACCTTGATATCCTGGTTGTTTAGCCATTTATTATTCCTCGATAGAACCACCAGCAGCTTCAATAGCAGCTTTTGCACCTTTAGTTACGCTTAAGCCTTTAACCACTACTGCTTTTTCAATTTTACCTGAAAGAATAACTTTAGCAGATAAAATATCTTTTGTGATTACGTTAGCTGCTTTTAAAGCCTCTAAAGTAACTGTGTTACCTTCTACTTTTGCTAACTCATTTAAACGTACTTCAGCTGTATGCAATGATTTAAGAGAAGTAAAACCAAATTTTGGTAAACGACGGTATAAAGGCATTTGACCACCCTCGAAACCACGGCGAACACTGCCACCGGTACGAGATTTTTGACCTTTATGACCACGACCACCTGTTTTACCTAAACCGGAACCAATACCACGGCCTAAACGTTTTGCACTGTGCTTAGCACCTTCAGCTGGAGAAAGAGTATTTAAACGCATTTGATTACTCCTCCACTTTAACCATATATGAAACTTGATTGATCATACCGCGTACAGCAGGTGTATCTTCCAACTCAACAGTATGACGAATATGACGTAGACCTAAGCCTTTTAACGTCGCTTTATGCTTCGGTAAACGAGCAATCGAGCTACGGGTTTGAGTTACTTTAATTTTTGCCATATTCAATTACCCCAAAATTTCTTCAACGGTTTTACCACGTTTAGCAGCAACCATTTCCGGTGATTTCATATTTGCAAGTGCATCAATTGTTGCACGAACAACGTTAATAGGGTTAGTTGAACCGTACGCTTTAGAAAGAACGTTATGCACACCTGCAACTTCTAACACCGCACGCATTGCACCGCCTGCGATGATACCCGTACCTTCGCTTGCCGGTTGCATAAATACACGTGAACCTGTGTGAGAACCTTTAACAGGGTGTTGTAATGTACCTTCGTTTAACGCTACATTAACCATATTGCGACGAGCTTTCTCCATCGCTTTTTGGATTGCTGCCGGAACTTCACGAGCTTTACCGTAACCAAAACCTACACGACCGTTACCATCGCCTACTACTGTTAAAGCAGTAAAGCTCATAATACGACCACCTTTAACGGTTTTTGATACACGATTAACCGCAATTAGCTTTTCCTGCAGTTCACCAGCTTGTTTTTCGATGTTTGACATCTCAAATTCCTCTATTAGAACTGAAGACCAGCTTCACGAGCAGCATCTGCTAAAACTTGCACACGACCGTGATATTTAAAACCAGAACGATCAAATGCAACCGCTTGAATACCTTTTTCTAAAGCACGCTCTGCAATAAGTTTACCTACTACTGCCGCCGCATCTTTATTACCGGTATATTTAACTTGCTCTTTAATTACTTTTTCAACAGTTGAAGCTGCTGCTAAAACTTCTGAGCCATTTGGTGCAATTACCTGCGCATAAATATGACGAGGTGTGCGATGTACAACTAAACGCGTTGCACCTTGCTCTCTCATTAAATGACGTGCACGGCTTGCACGACGGATACGAGCTACTTTCTTATCCATAGTGTTACCTTACTTTACTTTTTCTTAGCCTCTTTTGTACGTACGATTTCATCAGCGTAACGTACACCTTTACCTTTATAAGGCTCTGGACGGCGATATGCACGAATATCTGCTGCTACTTGACCGATTAACTGTTTGTCTGCACTCTTAAGAACGATTTCTGTTTGAGACGGACATTCACCAGTTACGCCAGCAGGCAATACATGTTCAATCGGGTGTGAGAAGCCTAAACTTAACGCAACTGTGTTGCCTTTCATTTGTGCTCTATAACCAACACCAACTAATTGTAATTTCTTAGTAAAGCCTTCGGTAACACCGATAACCATTGCATTAACTAATGCACGAGCAGTACCTGCTTGCGCATCCGCATTGACAATCCCTGCTTTAGGGGCGAATGTTAATACATTAGCTTCGTATTTTACTTCAACCGCATTATGAATTTCACGAGATAACTCGCCGTTTTTACCTTTAACTGTTAATAGCTGACCATCGAGTTTTACATCAACTCCGGCAGGAACATTAACAGGTGCTTTTGCAACACGAGACATTTTTCCTACCTCACTATTATGCTACGTAACAGATAATTTCACCGCCGAGACCCGCTTGACGCGCTGCACGGTCGGTCATTACACCTTTAGATGTAGAAACTACTGCGATACCTAATCCGCCCATTACTTTTGGTAACTCGTCTTTACGTTTATAAATACGAAGACCAGGACGGCTCACGCGCTGGATACTTTCTACAACCGGTTTGTTTTGGAAATATTTTAACGTAATTTCCAGTTCAGGTTTAACACCTTCAACAACTTTAAAGCTCTCAACGTAACCTTCTTCAGCTAAAACGCTTGCAATCGCAACTTTTAACTTAGATGAAGGCATACTGATTGCAACTTTGTTCGCAGCTTGACCGTTACGAATACGGGTCAGCATATCTGCGATTGGATCTTGCATACTCATGTATTTACTCCCATGATTCCAAATTAAAAGAGGTTATTACCAGCTTGCTTTTTTAAGGCCCGGAATTTCGCCACGCATAGCGGCTTCACGCACCTTAATACGGCTTAAACCAAACTTGCTCAGTACGCCGTGAGGACGACCAGTTTGGCGGCAACGATTACGCTGACGGCTAGGGCTAGAATCGCGAGGAAGTGTTTGTAATTTTAACACTGCTGCCCAACGATCTTCGTCAGAAGAATTTACATCAGAGATGATTTTCTTTAATTCTTGACGTTTAGCGTAGAATTTATCAGCTAATTTCGCACGTTTTACATCACGTGCAATCATTGATTGTTTTGCCACGATAACCTACCTTATTTACGGAATGGGAAATTGAAAGCAGCTAAAAGAGCTTGACCTTCTTCATCACTTTTCGCTGTTGTTGTGATAGTAATATCCAAACCACGCACACGATCTACTTTATCATAGTCGATCTCAGGGAAAATGATTTGCTCACGCACACCCATGCTGTAATTACCACGACCATCGAAAGACTTCGCATTTAAACCACGGAAGTCACGGATACGTGGAACAGCAATAGTAATCAATCTTTCAAAGAATTCCCACATACGTTCGCCACGAAGGGTTACTTTGCAGCCGATAGGGTAGCCTTGACGGATTTTAAAGCCTGCAACAGATTTGCGTGCTTTTGTAATTAAAGGTTTTTGACCGCTGATTGCTGTTAGATCCGCCACGGCGTTATCTAATAGTTTTTTGTCGGTCAATGCTTCACCCACACCCATATTTAGGGTTATCTTTTCGATTCGTGGGACTTGCATGACAGATGAGTAGTTGAATTTTGCTTTTAATTCATTAACTACTGTATCTCTGTAGTAATCATGCAGTTTCGCCATCGCATTACTCCAGTTAATTAAATTGTTTTATCGTTAGACTTGAAGAAACGTACTTTCTTACCGTCTTCAAATCTAAATCCTACACGGTCAGCTTTATTTGTTTCAGGGTTAAAGATTGCAACATTTGACGCATCAATCGCTGCTTCTTTTTTCACTAAACCACCCGCTTTGCCTAATGCCGGCACCGGTTTTTCGTGCTTAGTGATAATGTTGATACCCTCAACAAACACTTTACCGTTTGGTAACACTTTAGTTACCTTACCACGCTTACCTTTATCTTTACCGGTAAGTACGATTACTTCATCGTTTTGACGGATTTTTGCAGCCATTACATTCTCCTTATAGTACTTCTGGAGCTAAAGAGATGATCTTCATAAACTTCTCAGAACGAAGTTCACGCGTCACAGGTCCAAAAATACGAGTACCGATTGGTTGCTCTGTGTTATTGTTTAAGATTACACAAGCATTGCCATCGAAACGAATAACTGCGCCATCTGGGCGACGAACACCCTTCTTGGTGCGCACAACAACTGCTTTTAACACATCACCTTTTTTCACTTTACCGCGTGGAATTGCTTCTTTTACAGTAACTTTGATGATATCGCCAATAGCAGCGTAACGACGGTGCGATCCACCTAGAACCTTGATACACATTACGCTACGAGCCCCTGAGTTATCAGCAACATCCAGCATAGTCTGTTCTTGGATCATATTAGTGCTCCGTTAAAATAAAAAACACCCTTTCGGGACGAATCTACTTGCCCTATGCAAATAGCTGGCGGAATATATCATAATTATGCTCAACATATCAAGCAAATTTTTACGGTAAGCGGTCGCTTTCCATTGAAATTTTGCAAAAAAATCACGCCGACCGACCGCTTGCAAATAAAAAAGCGAACCGAAGTTCGCTTTTTAGGGTTAATGATCAATACGGCCAAATCGTCCGTTTTTCACATCATCAAATGCCTGTACAATTTCTTCACGGCTGTTCATTACAAACGGGCCGTAACCGACAACAGGCTCGTTCAACGGCTGTCCGGTTAAAATCAGCAATTTTGCATCATTATTGGCTTCAACCAGCACATCTGCACCGCCACGTTCAAAGGTAGCCAATTCACCTCGGCGGGCAATGTGATCACCACCGATTTGCACCGTGCCGTCCAACACCAAAATCACCACATTATGCGCTGCCGGTACGCTGAAAAGGTGGCTTTTGCCCGCATTCATCACCGTATCCCACATATTGATTGGGCTAAAAGTGCTGGCTGCCCCGTGGATATGGAGTAATTCACCGGCAATCACACGCACTGTACCTGCCGCGTTCGGCAATGCCACCACCGGAATCTCCGCCGAGTTAATCGCTTGATATTTTGGTGCGGTCATCTTATCTTTTGCCGGTAAATTGACCCAAAGTTGCACCATTTCAAATAAGCCGCCCTCTTTAGCGAATTTTTCGGAGTGCATCTCTTCGTGCATAATGCCTGAGCCTGCGGTCATCCATTGCACATCACCCGTGCCGATAGTACCGCCGCCACCGTGTGAATCCCGATGAGCCACTTCGCCTTGGTAAGCAATGGTAACGGTTTCAAAACCACGGTGCGGGTGCTCTTCCACACCTCGCAAATCAAATGCCGAGTTATCACGGCGACCACCTTGGAAATATTTCGGCGGGTTATAATCCATCAATAAAAACGGATCAAGGTGTTTATCACGATCGTTATAGTTAAACATTGATTGAACGTGGAAACCGTTACCGACCCAGTGTTTTTCCGGCGCTTGCCAAACATTTGCGACTTTTTTCATTTTATCCTCACTTATTTATTACTCAAACGCTGTCGTTTGTTGATGGACGTATTATAGATAATCAAAACAAGTAGATAAATAAGCCTTTTATTGAAAGATAATTTCTAAAAAAGAAAGAATAAGCGGTCGGTTTCGTGATGAAATTTGCAAAAAATCGCCCGCACCCGACCGCTTACTTACCAGACAATCTGTTCAAAACGGGTAACGAGAAAATCAATCAATGTCCGTACTGCAAGGGGCAGACGGTGGCGGCTAGGGTAAAGTAAATAGACATTAAAGGTCGGGAGCTGCCACTCATTCAGCACCGTTTGCAGCGTGCCGTTTTGCACCAAATCCGCCACCAAGTAAGTCGGTAACATTGCAATGCCCTTGTGAGCCAACACACTGTGAAGCAATACGTTCGTATCGTTGGTCGCAAATCGGCTGCTGAGGGTTAAACTGACCGTTTGTTGTGCTTTTTGAAAAGTTAATACCTTTTGATTGACGTTGATATGCGATAAAAAGCTGTGGCAGCTTAGTTGCTCTAATTGGCTCGGCGTACCAAATTGCGCCAAATACTCAGGGGTGGCAACCAGTACGGAATGGCACTCCGCCAATTTACGTGCGACCAAATGCGGATCGGGGCTATGGGTAAAGCGGACGGCTAAATCAATCCGCTCGGCGATTAAATCGACCAAGGTATCGGTCAGTTGAAGCTGAATATTCAGTTTCGGGTGTAGGGCAAGAAAATCGTTCACCGCTTGCAATAAATGGTTCGCACCGAACGCCGCATTACAAGACAAACGCACCACGCCTCGCAACTCGCCCTGCATTGCCGCCATTTCCTGCTGCATTTCTTCGCTTAAATTTGCCATTTTCCGACAGAAAACGACCGCTTGCTCACCGGCATCCGTCAGCGAAACTTTACGGGTTGTACGTTGTAGCAATCTCGCGCTTAGCCACTCTTCCATTAACGCAACATAACGGCTAACCATCGGTTTGGATAACCCCAATCGCTCTGCCGTTACCGTAAAATTACCCGTTTCTGCAACACTGAGAAAGACGTGAATAGCGGTTAATCTGTCCATTTTACCCTCCCATTTATTTCTTATATTGAAACAATTATATGCAAAAAACGTACTTTTTCCGAGAGTTTATTTCAGTATAATGCCTGCCATTCAAAACACACTTCATCATTTAGAGGAACACATAATGAAAAAATCACTCACCTTTTTAGCCGCACTTGCGGCTGCAACAACGGCATTGGCACACACCACACCGGAACAAAACAAAGCAGCGGTACTCGCCTTTTACGAATTAGCGTTCAATCAGCATAAAGTGCAAGAGGCGGTTGATAAATATGTGGGAGCGGAATATCGTCAGCACAATCCGACTGTGGCGGACGGCGGCAAAGACTTCGTTGATGCCTTCGAGCCTTTCTTAAAAGCAAACCCGAAATCTAAAGCCACAATCAAACGTGTTTTGGCAGACGGCGATTTGGTCGCATTGCACGTACACAGCCAACTTGACGATCAAGATAAAGGCGAGGCGGTGGTGGATATTTTCCGTTTCGATGAAAACGGCAAAATTATCGAGCATTGGGACGTGATCCAAGCCGTGCCGACAGAAAGTGCCAGCGGGCGTGGAATGTTTTAATAAACGGCAACTATTGTTTTAGACACAGTCGCTCAAAAAACAAAAACCGCCTGAATAGATTGGGCGGTTTTTAACAAGCGGTTACATTCACCGTCAAATTTACAAAAGGCTCACTTAAAGCAGGTTTACAATATTCACCTCAAGCGGTTGGCTGAGCAGATCTCCAAACGCTTTCACTGCGGCAAAAATACGGCTGTTGAATATGCCATTCTAAATCCGCCATTGAGTGCCACTGTTCAATGTTTCATCAAGGCTAGTCAAACAAACCTTTAACGGTTAATGCTAACCAGTCCCACGCTTTGCCGAAAATACCGGCTTCTTCCACTGCTTGCATCACTTGTAGGTTGATCGTTGCCAGATCTTTCCCGTTCAGTTGATACACGATTTTCCCGACTACCTGACCTTTCGCCAGCGGCGCTTCAAGATTTTTCTTATCTAGTGTGAAGCGAGCCTTCAACTCGCCGGCTTTACCTTTCGGCACGGTGATATAGCTGTCTTGCAATACGCCGAGTTGCACTTTGTTCAAATCGCCGTAATAGACGCTCTGCTCGGACACGCTCTGCCCCGCAATAAGCGGTTTGACCGTTTCAAAATTAGCAAAGCCCCATTGCAGTAATTTTTTACTTTCGACTTCACGGCCTTTGTAGGTCGGCACGCCCATTACCACAGACACAAGGCGGGTATTGCTGTTATACGCCGAAGCCACCAGATTATAACCGGCTTTATCGGTATGACCGGTTTTCATTCCGTCCACATTAATGGTTTTATCCCATAATAAGCCGTTGCGGTTAGGCTGCTTGATTTTATTGAAAGTAAACTCTTTTTCAGCGTAGATTTTATACTCGTCCGGCAAATCACGAATAATATGGATACCGAGCAACGCCATATCACGTGCAGAGGAATATTGGTTTGCATCGTCCAAGCCGTGTACGGTGGTAAAATGGGTATTTTTCAAGCCGAATTGATGGGCATACTTATTCATCGTTTCAATAAAGGCTTGCTGAGAGCCGGAAATATGCTCCGCTGCTGCTACGCTGGCATCGTTACCGGAGACAATAATAATCCCTTTGTTCAGATCTTCCAGCGAAACCTGCTGATTGAGGTTGAGGAACATTTTAGACGAGCCGGGAAATTTTTGCCCCCACGAGCTTTCCGTTACCGTAATCATATCGCTGTTTTTTACTTTGCCGCTTTTTAACGCATCGCCAATCACATAGCTGGTCATCATTTTGGTTAAACTAGCAGGGTACTGACGCTGATCCGGATTTAACGCCGCCAACACTGCCCCGGAGTTGTAATCCATTAAAATAAAGGTTTGGGCGTTCAGTTGCGGTGCAGGAATACCGTGCCCGATCTCATCGGCGTGGGCAAATTGCATACTGGAAAATGCCAATGCGCACACACCGGCAGAAATGCGTAATTTTTTCTTTAACATATTAAGTCCCGTTTATTTTGCTGAATAATGAATAGATTGATAATGCGCCAATTTCACAATCTGCTTTTTCACGCTCTTGCTTTCGCTGAGATTGGTAACGGCGATCACTACCCGATACTGCTTACCGACTTTTTCAACATAGGCTTTTTGCTTTACCGCTCTTGCGATTTTTTTCGCCTCTTTTTCGTTATCGGTTATCACGGTTAAACTTGGCGAAGGCTGTTTGGTCGCTTTGGAAGCGGTCTGTTTTTCCGGTTTTTTTGCCGAAATCTCCGCTTTAATCGCCAGGCTGTTTCCTGACCCTTTCACCCTAAAGGCTAACCCCTCTTTTTGTGCCAGCTTGCGTAAACTCTCCGCGCCTTTGCCGATGATGTAACCTTGGCTATCCACCTGCATCGCTTCCACCCGCACTTTTGCGACACCGGAATGAAACATACCGATTTCACGAGCCGCCGCTACCGACAGATCAATAATACGGGCTTTGCTGAACGGACCTCGATCGTTGATTTTCACAATCACCTTACGCCCATTGCGTAAATTGGTAACTAACGCATAAGAACCTAACGCTAAGGTTTTATGCGCCGCCGTATAGGCATTTTTATTGAAGATCTCACCGCTTGCGGTTTTTCGCCCGTGGAACATTCCGCCATAATAGCTGGCAACGCCCGTTTGACTATACAGACGAGATGCCTCTTTGCTGATCGTTGTATGCGTTTTACCTTTTTCACGGTAACTGTAACGCTTCGTGCTGACTTTAGTCGGCTGCAACTTTGCCCCTTTCACGCCGTAAAGGGTTTTGGTTTCATTTGCCATAGCTGACGGCTTTTTTTGAGTAACCGCCGTTTTCTTGGTTGCTTTTTTCACCACTGTCTTTTTTGGTGATGACTTTTTTATCGAACCTTTAGTTGCACCAAAACTCTGCGTGGGCAACAATGCCATTAAGATTGCCATCAATACGGCGGCAAATTTTGTGAATTTCATTCAATCCTCCTTAAATTCCCCTGCACGATGCAGACGATTGCGTTATTTTAATTTATTAAACGGATTATTTTTGTCCTTACGTTCACGGTGAACATAAGCGGACATCATCAACCCAAAAGCTGCCATCAGGGTAACATAGGACGTTCCCCCATAGCTAAACAGAGGTAAAGGCACGCCCACTACAGGCAAAATCCCGCTTACCATACCAATATTAACGAACACATACACAAAAAACAGCAATGCCGTGCCGCCGGATAAAATCCGCCCGAATGCCGTGCCGGCTTTTGCGCCGATCGTCAGCCCGCGAGCGATAATAAACAGATAGATCGCCAATAAAATCAACACGCCGATCAAGCCGTGTTCTTCACCCAATACCGCAAAAATAAAATCCGTATGGGGTTCGGGCAAAAATTCCAACTGTGATTGTGTGCCTTCCATCCAGCCTTTGCCTTCAATCCCCCCCGAGCCAATCGCAATTTTCGATTGGATAATGTGATACCCCGAACCGAGCGGATCTTTTTCCGGATCAATCAGCGTCATTACCCGTGTTTTCTGGTAGTCGTGCATTAAATAGAACCACATTATCGGGATAAAACCGGCTAAGAATACAACACCCGCGCCGATCAGCTTCCAGCTCAAACCGGCAAGGAATAAGACAAAAATCCCCGCCGCACACACCAAAATAGATGTACCTAAATCCGGCTGTAACGCCACCAATAAGGTTGGCACAATAATCATCGCCAAAGCAATAAAGGTATCCCGAAAATCCGGTGGTAGCGGACGCTTGCCTAAATAAGTCGCCACCATTAGCGGCACGGCAAGTTTAGCAATTTCAGACGGCTGAAAGCGAATAAAGCCCAAATTCAGCCAACGCTGCGCGCCCTTACTGGTTTCCCCTGCCACATCGACCAACACGAGTAGGATAATGCACACCACATACAGATACGGGGCAAGTTTTTCATAAAAGCGTGGCGGGAAAAATGCCATCACCAGCATTAGCCCCAAGCCTAAGCCGACTTGGAATAGGCGGCTGATAAACATTTTTTCACTGCCGCCGCTGGCACTATACAATACAATTAAACCATAGCCGGTAACCGCCAGCAGACCGGTCAGCAGGAAAATATCCAATGCGAACACTTTCCAAAAACGAGCTAAAAATTTATTCACGGCGTTCCCCATTATTGACAGGCGGTGCGTTATCGTCATTTTTTTGCAAATCCGGACGTGCTACGGATTGGTTCAACGCATAATCCATCACTTTACGTCCCATTGGCGCAGCCGTGCTACCACCACCGCCGGCATTTTCTAAAATCACCGCCACCACCACCGTTGGATTGTCGTAAGGTGCATAGCCGATAAACCAGCCGTGATCGTGCAATTTCTTTGAGATTGCGTGCTTGTTATAGGTCGCACCTTTTAAGCTGAACACCTGCGCCGTCCCCGTTTTACCTGCCGCACGGTAAGACGCACCGGCAAAGGCTTTTCGCCCCGTCCCATTGCTGGCGTTAATCACATTGTACATACCGAGCTTGGCAATCTGCCAGTAACGGGCCGGCACGTTTTTAATATCGTCATACAGCAGCGGATCTTGATAAGGGATCGTTTCAGTGGACATAATCTCTTTCATTAAATGCGGGGTATTCACCCGTCCGTTATTGATAAGCACCGCCGTTGCCTTCGCTAATTGCAACGGCGTGGAAATCCAATAGCCCTGCCCAATGCCGACAGAAATGGTATCCCCCGGAATCCAGCCTTTTTTATAGCGTTTCTGTTTCCACTCACGGCTTGGCATAATCCCTGAGGATTCTTCGTGCAAATCAATGCCGGTTTTGACCCCAAAACCGAACATTTTCATCCAATCGGACATTTTATCGATCCCCATATCGTAGGCGAGCTGATAAAAATAGGTATCCGACGACTCGGTGATTGCTTTATTCACATCTGTGCTGCCGTGTCCGCTTTTTTTCCAATCCCGAAAGCGTTGGGTTGTACCGGGTAAGAGCCAGTAGCCGGGGTCAAACACGGTTTTAGTCGGCGTAATTTTGCCTTCCGCCAAGCCCGCCACTGCCATAAACGGTTTAATCGTGGAGGCGGGTGGGTAAGTCCCTTGCGTTGCCCGACTGTACAAAGGGCGGTCAGGATCGTCCAATACTTGCTTATAATCCTTACCTGAAATGCCGTCCACAAACAGATTATTGTCGTAACTCGGTGTCGTTACCATCGCTAAAATACTACTATCACGAGGGTCAAGCACCACCACCGAGCCTCGATGATTACCGAGTAAATCGGCAACATAGCGTTGCAGTTCGACATCAATGGTCAAGCGAATACTGCCGCCGGCAACCGCCGCTTGATCCCGCAGTTTGCGGATCACTTTGCCCCGGTTATTGATTTCCACTTCTTCAAAACCGGTTGTGCCGTGAAGCTGATCTTCATAAAACTTCTCAATCCCCAGTTTTCCAATATCGTGCGAGCCAGCATAATTACCGAATTTCCCCTCATCTTGCAGCCGTTTTTTATCCTTATCGTTAATTTTAGCGACATAGCCGAGAATATGGGTCATTATTTCGCCGTACGGGTAATTCCGTTTGAAATAGGGGTGAATATCCATTCCCTGAAAACGATGCTGATTGACCGAAAAGCGGGCGATCTGCTCTTCGGTCAAATCCGGTTTAAGCAAAATCGGCGTATAGCGAGACGAACGTTTCTTTTCCTTACGAAAATTATCAATATCCGCCTCGCTCAAACCGACCAACGCCTGCAATTCCGCCAGCGTTTGCTCTAAATTATCCACCTTTTCCGGCACAATATATAAGCCGAAAAAGGTTAAGTTTTCCGCCAATACTTTACCGTTACGATCGTAAATCAGCCCTCTTGTCGGCGTAACCGGCAACAACTTGATGCGATTGCCGTTGGAACGGGTTTGGTAGGATTCATAGTCGGTAATTTGCAAATGATATAGATTCGTCAGCAAAATGCCCGTCAGCCCTAATACGCCGAGAAAAGCAATCAACGCCCGACGGATAAACAGATTTAACTCTGCCTGCCCGTTGCGGACTTTTTCGTAGTGTTTGGGTTTCGTTAATTTGCCCAGTTTGCCAAACATTGCACGTTATTCTCGGTGATAAGGGTGATTGGTGGTTAAAGACCACGCCCGATACAAACTTTCCGCGACCACCACTCGCACGAGTGGGTGCGGTAGGGTCAGCGGGGAAAGCGACCAACTTTGCTCCGCCGCCGCTTTACATTCGGGAGAAAGCCCCTCCGGCCCGCCGATGAGCAGGCACACATCCCGCCCGTCATTTTTCCAACTTTCCAACTGCTCGGCAAGTTGCGGGGTCGTCCAAGGTTTACCGGGAATATCTAAGCTGACAATCCGCCCCCGCCCGCAAGCGTTGAGCATCAACCGTCCTTCCTGTTCCAAAATACGTTTAATATCAGCATTTTTACCCCGTTTACCCGCCGGAATTTCCACCAGCTCAAACGGCATATCTTTGGGAAAGCGGCGCTGATATTCTTCAAATCCTTTTGTTACCCAATCGGGCATTTTAGTTCCCACCGCAATTAACTGAATTTTCATTAGATCCACAATTTTTCGAGTTGATACAATTCGCGGCTTTCCCGTTGCAGAATATGCACAATTGCCTGCCCGAAGTCGATCACAATCCAGTCGGCAACGGCTTTGCCTTCGTGAGCAAATACCTCAACGCCGGCTTTTTTACTCTCTTCAATCAGATTATCGGCAGTAGATGCCACGTGGCGACTCGAAGTGCCGGTGCAGAGGATCATTGTATCGGTAATGCTGGATTTTCCTTTGACATCAATTGCTTGAATCTCTTGTGCTTTTAAACCTGACAGGGTTTCAACTAAAAAATCAACTAAATTCTGTGCCATATTATATGTTCTTCTCATTACAAGCGGTCGGTTTTGCCGATTTTTTGGCAATGTTGATTGTACCGACCTAAGATAATAAAGGTATAAAAGGGGTGAAGTATAGCATAGAAATCAGGCGCATTCGGCAGCCCGTCAAAAAGAAAGCGGTGGGATTTGCAAAAAATCGTGCTAATCTCACCGCTTGTAGAGGTACTCAATGGAGTGTTTTTTTATTGTGTTGTGTTTGCTGTTTGCTAGGTTTGATCGTCTTTCGGCAGATACTCAATGCGAATATTAAGGCTAGCGAGAATGATCGCAATCACCGGAATGGTGTAATTCATCACTGCATAAGGGGCATATTCAAACGCACTGACCTGCAACATTGAGAAGGCAAATACCCCACAGGTGTTCCACGGCACAAGTACGGAAGTTACCGTGCCGCCGTCTTCCAATGCACGGGAAAGATTTTTTGAACTTAGCCCTTTATTTTGATAGGCGGTTACATACATTCTGCCCGGTAATAAAATGGAGATATATTGCTCGGAGGTGGTAATGTTGGTTACAATTGCCGAAAAAATGGTGGCAATAATCAGGCTGGAGGCTTTTTTGGCGAAGTTTAAAATCGTTTCCACCACAGAACGTAGCATTCCCGTTTGCTCGGCAATACCGCCAAAAGTCATTGCCACAATCGTCAATGAAATGGTGTACATCATTGACTCAATCCCGCCCCGATTAAACAGCGTGTCGATCATTTCGTGCCCGCTCTCAATTTTATAGCCGTCGTGCAAGGTTTTCACTGCAACCGCTACCTCGCCGCCTTGTACAAAAATATGGCAGAGCCAGCCCATTAAAATCCCCGCGGTCAATGCAGGCAATGCCGGCACTTTCTTCGCAACTAATACCACTACCAATACCGGCACCGCTAATAACCACGGCGAAATCACGAAATTCCGCTCCATTGCCTGCATAATATCGGTGATTTTACTTAAATCTACATTATCGTTAGCAAACTGAAAGCCCATATAAAGATAGACGCCAAGTGCAATAATAAACGCCGGTACGGAGGTAATAAACATATGGCGAATATGGTCAAACAGCGGTGTGCCGGTAATACCCGCAGCAAGATTGGTAGTATCCGAGAGCGGCGACATTTTATCGCCGAAGTACGCACCGGAGATCACCGCACCAGCCACCATCGGTGCCGGAATGCCGATACTCAACCCGATACCCATTGCCGCTACGCCGATTGTCCCCATTGTTGACCACGAACTACCGATTGCCAAGGTTACAATGGCACAGATAATACAAATGGTAAACAAAAACAGCGAGGGTGAAATCAGCTTCAAGCCATAGTAAATCATCGTGGCGACAATGCCGCCGCCCAGCCACGCCCCAATAGTCAGCCCAATCATAATGATGATGACTATCGCAGGTAACGCCATTTTAATGCCACGATAAATCCCTTTTTCAATCGTATCCCAGCTATAACCAAAATAGAGTGCGATACAACTGGCGGTAACCGCCCCAATCAACAACGGCACGTGTGGCGAGGCTTCAAATTTAATAATTGCCACCGCCATTACGCTGACCATCACGACAATCGGTAGTACGGAATAAATAAAGGGAATACGAATATCTTGTTGTGTTTGCATAGTTCCTCCTGCTTACAAGCGGTTATTTTTTCTCTGTTTTTTGCAAGCAGTCTGCTTAACTTAATACTTCACGAATGCGTGCCAACGCCCAGTCGAGATCCGCTTTTTCAATCACGAGTGGTGGGGCAAAGCGAATCACCGTATCGTGCGTTTCTTTACATAACAAACCTTTTTCTTTTAAGGCTTCGCAGTACGGGCGAGCGGCTTCGTGTAATTCCAAACCGATGAACAAGCCACGCCCCCGCACCTCTTTAATGGAAGGGTGCTGGATTTTTTTCAATTCCGCTAAGAAATAGTCGCCCAATTCCCGTGAACGCTCGGCGAGATTCTCTTCAATCAGTACATCAAGCGAAGCGATTGATACGGCACAAGCTAACGGATTTCCCCCGAAAGTCGAGCCGTGCGAGCCGGGGTTAAACACCCCTAAAATAGCTTTGTCCGCCACCACACAGGAAATCGGGAAGACCCCGCCACCTAACGCTTTACCGAGAATATACATATCCGGCTCAAACCCTTCCCACTCGCAGGCAAACAATTTACCGGTACGCCCAAGCCCCGCTTGGATTTCATCGGCGATAAAGAGGACATTATTTTGCTGACAGAGTTGGTAGGCTTGTTTGAGGAAATCTTTTGGTGGGATAATGATGCCGGCTTCGCCTTGAATCGGTTCGACTAAGAAAGCGGCGGTGTTAGGGGTAATCGCCTGCTTTAATGCCTCCAAATCACCGTACGGAACTAGCTTAATCCCCGGCAATAACGGCCCGAAGCCCCGTTGGTAGTCCGGATCGGAAGAGAGCGACACCGCCGCCATTGTCCGCCCGTGGAAATTGCCTACGCAAGCGATAATTTCCGCCCGATTTTCTGCAATACCCTTGACATCATAGCCCCAACGGCGTGCCGCCTTGATCGCCGTTTCAACCGCTTCCGCCCCCGTATTCATCGGCAAAGCCATTGATTTTTTGGTTAATTGGCAGATTTTTTCATACCAAATACCAAGTTGATCATTATAAAACGCCCGAGAAGTGAGGGTAACTTTGTCCGCCTGATCTTTTAACGCCTGCACGATTTTCGGGTGGCAATGCCCTTGATTGACCGCCGAATACGCACTGAGCATATCCAAATAACGTTTGCCCTCCGGATCTTCGACCCAAATCCCCTTCGCCTTGCTAATCACAATCGGCAAAGGAAGATAATTGCGTGCGCCATACTGTTCGGTTTGAGAGATAAGTTGCTGAGATAAAGCAGACATAATACGTCCTTATTGTTAATCAAATGTTAAACACCCGTCGATTGTAACAACTTTTACGCAAAAGGAACGAAAAATTTGTGAAATTTATGATCTAGTTCTCATTTTTGTTTATCCGAAGAATGCGTCTCTTACTTTTTTATGAAGTGCTTAGGTAAAAATGCTGTAAGAACATCTTCTACAATCATATATAACGCTCTTTAATAATTTTAGTAGAGTCCCTGCCTAAAATTTGTTAGACTTTTTTCAACATCCTCTCCAATACACTCGAATTTTATTATGTCACAAACACCGAAAAACCGACTCTCAATGACAATTACCAATAGTACCCACCTCGAAAGCGGTAAAATGGTTTCCTCTCATTTTAGTCCTGAAGGCGGGCAAGTCGGGAGTGGGGAAAACAATCATTGGGTTATCCAAGATTTGCATAAAAATATCCCCGCCAATCAATTTCGGATTGAATGGCGTGATCATCATTTCTGTTTATTAGTTCTCCATCAATCGCTTTTACTGAATCACGCTGAATTTACCCCAAAATCCGGTTTTATTCGCTTAAAACAGGGCGATATTATTTCAGTAGGCGATTTGGTGATTCGAGTGAATTTGGAGAAGAATGCAGATACAAATATCCCCCAAACCATTGAGGAAATAGTTCAATCTGAGACAGCCTCGTTACATACTATGCTGTCCGGACACACTTCTATTTCCCGCTTACGCTCACCGCTATCCACTTCTGAGACACCGACAATGAAAAAATTTGACGACCCTTTAGTTGCATTAAATGAAACAATAGCAGACACACAGGCTCAAATGCCGATTGCTGATGAATCGCCTCTTGCAAATAAGCCACAAACTTCCACTTTCAAAGAACGTGAGTTCGATCAGACTTTTCTGGATTTGCCTGATACGGTTACAGGACAACATTCAGAAACATTAAATGCGCATCATGTTGCCTTAACCCCTTTAATACGAGAATTACACACAACTCTTCCGATTGAAGATACGCAAACGGCTAATGATTTTCTTGAAGAAATCGGTAAAACTTTACACGCAGCAATTATGGGTTTACTTGCACTGCAAAAAGAAAAGAATAACTTATCCGATAAACATTTAAGACCGATTGAAGATAATCCGTTGCGATTAAATTTAGATTACAGCACCACTATTGATATTCTCTTTGGTGCGAAAAAAAGTCCGGTACATTTATCCGCACCGGCGGCCGTTTCGGAAAGCTTACATAATGTATTGTTACACAATAAAGCAAATACGATTGCGATTACCGCCGCATTAAATGCGATTTTAGCCGCATTCTCCCCCAATACCCTATTAAATCGGTTTGAAAACTATCGCCGTAGCAATGAGCGCCAAGCGACAACCGATGCTTGGGCGTGGGAAATGTACAACAATTATTATCAAGAGCTCACCTCTGCTCGTCAATTTGGGTTTGAAAAATTGTTTTGGGAAGTCTATTCACAAGCCTACGATAAGGCATTAAGGGACGCCCATAAAAATTAAGGATAATCACGTGAAATTACTACACTTTACGTTAATGTGTCTGGTGGCGTGGGCAACAAGTGGTTGTAGCAGCGCCATTGATGCGGCAAAAAAGATCGGGCAAGTCATTATGGATCCGTCTATTCAGGTCGGTAAGGATACGGATCAGCCTTCAACGCTACGATTAACCCTATTAGCCGAACCGAATATTAACCCTAACAGTGCTAATCAGCCTTCGCCTATCAATCTGCAAGTAATTTATCTCACGGAAGATTCAATGTTACAGGCGACTTACTATGACCAATTACAAGAGACGGAACTTAAAGATATTCTCGGTAAAAACTATTTAGATCATCAAGATTACACCCTAGTCCCTGCACAATACAAACCTTTACCCGAGATAACGTTAGACGAGAAAAACCAGTATCTTGGACTGATTGCCTATTATTCCAATCCCGAAATATCGGAATGGAAGCAGGTCATTAAATTAAACGGTACAGGCGGTCATCGTTATCACGTCTTAGCACAAGTTAAAAAACAACATCTTATTATTAAAGTGGAAAAGGAATAAATATGTCGAGTCAAAATCGTATTATTTGGCAAGAAGGGCTCTTCATCAAGCCACAACATTTTCAGCAACAGCAACGCCATATTGATTATTTACTGCATAGTCAGCTTACCACACTGTCTCACTATCACTATGGCATAAGTGCCCTTGAGATTAACCGGGAACTGTTAAATTTAGGGAAGTTCGGATTGCTTTCAGCCTCCGGCATATTTAATGACGGCACTCCTTTTTCTATGCCGTCCGAAGATTTTTTACCGGATACGATTGATATCAAAGATATTAGTACCCGCGAAAGCCAAGATATTTATTTAGCCTTACCCACAACAAACCCTTCCGTTAACGATATTCAATCCGCCTATCACACATCGGATGCTCGTACGGTTCGTTATAGAGAAGATGTGCAAGAGGTTCGAGATGTGCATACACCACAAGGGAATAATGCTCAGGTATTCGTTGCCCGCCTTGCGCCCCGTTTAATGCAAGGGTCTGAAGATCGCAGTGCCTATACCTGTATTTTGATTGCCCGTATTCGTCATATTGAACAAGACGGTAGAATTGAGTTGGACCAGCAATTTATCCCAACCTGTTTATCCGTCAAAGCCTCAACCATTCTACGGGATTTCTTGACTGAAATTGCCGGCACACTCGATCAGCGCACCGGCACGCTCTCTTCTCGTATCGGTTCACCGAGCCAACAAGGGATTGCCGATGTTACCGAGTTTTTAATGCTACAACTTTTAAACAGGCAGTTTCCGTTTTATACACATTTACAAGCCCAGCCGACTATTCACCCAGAGTTTTTATATCGGCACTTAATCAGTTTTGCCGGTGAATTGATGACCTTTACCGACGCCTCCCGCATTGCACACATTTACCCAGAATACGATCACGACGATTTAACCGGTACCTTTAATGACGTATTACGGGGTATTCGGATTGCACTGAGTACCGTATTAATGCCTAGAGCCGTCTCTATTCAACTGATTGATCGTGAGCACGGTATTAAGATCGCTTCAATCAACGATCGGGATCTCTTAGAACGGGCCGAATTTATATTAGCCGTAACAGCACAAATCCCTGATGAACAGCTACGCCGCCAATTTGTGCAACAAACGAAAATCACCTCACCGGATAACCTACGCCACTTAGTGAGTATACAGTTACCGGGGGTATTACTCACACCGTTAAGTGCCGTACCACGCCAACTCCCGTATCATTCCGGTTACACCTACTTTAAGTTGGATACACTCGGTCAAGAATGGCAGCAAATTAAGACACATCACGCACTGGCTTTCCATGTATCCGGACACTTTCCGGCATTGGATATGCAACTGTGGGCAATTCGAGGATAATCTATGGCTGAATTAGACTATCACCTTTCATCAGACGAACTTGATTTAGCTTATCACTATCACCTCGCATTAAGAGGGCATAATATCAACCCGATGATTGACGCGGCTACGCCGCTACTGGGAATGGTATTACGCTTAAAAGAATTGGCAGATCGTGATATTCCAAAAGGATTATATCAGCAAGTCGTGCGGGATATCACCGCCATTGAACATACCCTTCAGGCACAGCATTATGAACCGGCTGTCGTGGTCTCTTTTCGTTATATTCTTTGCACCTTTATTGATGAAATTGCACTCGGGCACGGGTGGGATCGCCAAAGCGATTGGTATAAACAATCCCTTCTCACCCATTTCCATAATGAAACTTGGGGGGGTGAGAAAGTGTATCTTTTACTGGATAAATTACTGACCGAACCGAAGCGTTATAAAGAACTCCTAGAGTTTCTTTTCCTCTGTTTTAGTTTGGGATTTCGTGGTCGTTATAAAGTGCAGCAATCCTCAGTAGAATTTAATGAGATTTATCAGAATCTCTACCGCTATATTCGAGAACTCACGCCCGAGCCGGGTCAAATCGTGCTGCATCATACCCCCAACCTAAAAAAATCCCGCTATCTGCTTCTCAAAAAATGGGGGATTAAACACTATGCCTGTTTAGGTCTGATAATCTTAAGCGGGATATATAGCGTTTATGCGTTTAAGTTACATTACCAAACGCAAGCAATCTTAAAACAAATTGGCAATCTCTTACATTAAAGCCCAAACAAAGTGAGGAACGACTATGATTCAAAACACCCGCACCACCGGACTCTATTTTGAATTAACCCTGCCAATTGACAACAACATCAGACTGGAGGTCGTCTCCTTCACATTAGATGAGGCTTACAGCCAACTCTTCACATTAGACATACAAGCCGTCAGCCGCTATCAAACCTTAGATTTTTCCACCCTGCTGGGTAAAAACGGCACCTTACGTCTATACCAAGCCGGCGTACTTCTGCGAGAAATCACCGGGCTTATCTGCCATTTTGATACCGGTGATAGCGGATTTCATCATACTTTCTACCACCTTACCCTCTCGCCTCAACTCTATCAGTTGACCCTACGCCATAATTGCCGGATTTTTCAGAAAAAAGACCTACGTCATATCTTAGCACAGCTACTGGACGAACACCGTATTGTCGATTACCAGTTTGCTTTCCGTTTCGACCACCCGGTAAGAGAATATTGCGTCCAATACCGTGAAACCGACTTTGACTTCTTACAGCGTTTAACTGCCGAAGAGGGTATCCTATTCACATTTGAGCAAACTGCAAGCGGTCGGAATAGCGTAGTATTTTACGACGATGTTGCCTATCTCAATGCCACAAAAGCCGCCCAAATCTGCCTGCCTTACCGTGTGCCTCAACAAGGGAATACCGAGTCTAGTGTCAGCACTTTCCGTTTCGGCGGTAACCTTCGCCCCTATATGGCCAGCCTCAACGATTTTAACTTTAAAAGCCCATTGGCCTTATTTACATCAGCATAAAGAGCGCGCATATCAGCCCTTTGATAACGAAGCAGGCAATATACGCCACGAACACTATGATTATCCCGGGCGTTTTAAAACCAGTGAATGGGGGCAAGCCTTTACCCGATACCGTATCGACAGTTTACGGCGAGATGTTCATTGCGGTGAAGGTGCCAGCAACGCAGCAATACTTAGTCCGGGGCGTTTTTTAAAACTGACCGACCACCCTAAAGCCGACTTTAACCAACTGTGGCAAATCACTGCCGTCCGTCATCATGGCGAGCAACCTCAAAGTCTGGAAGAGGGACATCAGCAGACGGATACCTCCCAAGGGTGTTACCTGACCAACCACTTTCACGTTATCCCCCGAGCCCAAAGCTGGCGTATCAATCTACCACAAAAGCCTCAAATTCACGGCACACAAACCGCGACCGTTGTCGGGCCACCCGGTGAAGAGATTTTTACCGATAATTACGGGCGAGTTAAGGTACAATTTCATTGGGACAGAGAGGGGCAACACAATGACCGTAGTTCCTGCTGGATACGAGTCGCCAGCCATTGGGCAGGCGAAGGCTGGGGAATGCTTTCCCTTCCCCGTATCGGACAGGAAGTCCTTGTCAGTTTTCAAGAAGGCGACCCCGACCAACCAATAATCATCGGGCGTGTTTACAACGGCACACATCTGCCGCCAGGACATCTCCCACAAAGCCGCACCCAAATGTACATTAAATCCAAAACCTACAAGGGAAAAGGCTATAACAGTATGATGTTTGACGATGCCCCCCACAATGAACTGTTTGAGATGCACGCCGAGCGGGATATGGCAACCTTAGTCAAACACGACCAACGCAATCATATTCGGCACGACCGCCATTTAACTGTCGATAACACACAAACGACCACTATCGGTCGGGGCAGAACCGCCCAAATCACCACCGGAAATGATGTCAAATCCGTCTTAGCCGGCAGTAACTTAGAGACGGTCAGCCTGCTCAAAAGTACTGTGGCGAAAGAGATTTTCCAGTATGGCAAAGACCATATTGAGTTAGAAGTCGGTGAGCAGACCTCTATCACGCTGGATAATGAGAAAATCCTATTACGCTTCGGGCAATCGACTATTTTAATGAACGCCGAGGGAATATGGTTGGATGGTAAGCATATTGGGATGATGGAGAAAAACCCGGTTCACCAAAATTCTGAAATGACATTTCAAGATGCTAATGAGCTTATGCCGGATTGCTTACAGTCCTTAGCACAGTTAAAAAAATAAAGGGGCTGTACTAGATAACTAGGGAAATCTAATTTCAGGTTAGAATAATCCCTATGAGAAGAAGTCGTTTAAGTCAGTACAAGCAAAACAAACTG
>NZ_JWIZ01000055.1 GCF_001038205.1 Muribacter muris
CTATTGAAATCATTTGATTTTTATAAAGGACACACGCAGTGTGTCCCTACATTCTGTTAAAATGTCTATTTTTGTGCATTTGCTACATAATACCGGTGATTTGCGCGAAAAAATGCGATTGAGCGGCAGTCTCAGCCTCACGATTTTAGGCGTTTACGGCATAATGTCGTAAAAATGACGGAAACCGACCGCTTGTTGAAGGTTATTCCGCTAGAAAGCCACCGCTTTGGTGTGCCCACAATTTGGCGTACACACCGTTTCGGGCGAGCAGCTCATCGTGCGTGCCTTGTTCGACAATTTCACCTTGATCTAACACAATCAGGCGATCCATTGCCATAATGGTGGAAAGGCGGTGAGCGATTGCCAGCACTGTTTTACCGTTCATCAACTCGGTGAGATTTTCTTGAATTGCCGTTTCCACTTCGGAATCCAATGCACTGGTGGCTTCATCAAGGAGTAAAATCGGCGCATCTTTGAGCATTACCCGTGCAATGGCGATCCGCTGACGTTGCCCGCCGGAGAGTTTGACACCCCGCTCGCCAACGTGCGCATCAAAGCCGGTGCGACCTTTAGCATCTCGCAGGTTTGGAATAAACTCTGCCGCCGCCGCACGCTCGACCGCATTACGCATTTCTTGCTCGGTTGCCGTTGGGCGACCGTAGAGTAAATTCTCACGCACGGAACGGTGTAATAATGAGGTATCCTGTGTAACTAAGCCGATTTGCGCGCGTAAGCTCTCTTGGGTGATGTCCCGCACGTTCTGCCCGTCAATTTCGATTTGTCCGTTCTGCACATCATAAAAACGTAGCAGCAGGTTGGTGAGAGTGGATTTGCCCGCCCCGCTGCGACCGACCAAGCCGACTTTTTCGCCCGCTTTAATGGTTAAATTAAACCGTTTGAGCAACGGTTTTTTCTCGTCATAAGCAAAATCCACGTTATGAAAGCGGATTTCGCCTTGGCTGACGGCGAGAGGCTTGGCGTCCGCTTTATCCAGCACCGTATGCGGTTTGGAGAGCGTAACCATTCCGTCTTGCACCGTGCCTAAATTCTCAAACAGGCTGGCAAATTCCCACATAATCCATTGGGATAGCCCTTTAATACGCAGCGTCAGCGCCATTGAGGTGGCAATCGCACCGGCAGTAACTAACTCGTTTGACCATAACCACAGCCCGATCCCCGCCGTGCTGACAATCAACAAAATACTGTTTAAATTGGTGCAAGTTTCAATCAGCGTAACCAAACGCATCTGCTTATGCACCGTACCCATAAACTCTTGCATTGACTCTTTGGCATAGCCGGATTCCCGATTGCCGTGCGAAAACAGCTTAACGGTGGCGATATTGGAATAGGCATCGGTGATGCGTCCGGTCATCAAGCTGCGGGCATCGGACTGTTCTTGGGAGGCTTGCGCCAGTTTTGGCACGAACAAGCGGATCATTACCCCAAACAGTAGCGCCCATACAATAAAGGGGGCAAACAGCCAGCCGTCAAATTGGAATAAAATCACACTGGACGTTATCAAATAAACCAGCACATAGACCAGCATATCGGCACAGGTCATCACCACATCACGCACCGCCAGTGCCGTTTGCATTACCTTTGCTGAGACCCGTCCAGCAAATTCGTCTTGGTAGAAGCTCATACTTTGCCCAAGCATCAGACGGTGGAAGTTCCAACGTAGCCGCATCGGGAATACGCCCTGCAAACTTTGGAAACGGATAATGCAGCCGAGATAGACAAACACGCCGCCCAACAGTGCCACACCCAACATTAGCAATAGGTGTGTGCTTTTTTGTTGCCACAATTCTGCCGGCGAAAAGCGATTGACCCAATCGACCAGCTCGCCGATAAACTGAAACATCACCGCTTCGACAATCCCAATCCCAGTAACCATCACAACCAGTAAAAAGAGATACCAGCGCATTCCTTGGGTCGCATCGACAATAAACGGCACAACGCCGGCTTTCGGCGTACGGGGGGCTTCGTTCGGATAAGGATTGATGCGGTTTTCAAACCATTCAAATAAAAATTTTAACATTTGCTTTTTCCGAATATAAAAACAAGCGGTCAGAACCCGCGTATTTTTTGCAAAAAAACTGCCGGATCTGACCGCTTACACACTGATTTTAAGGGTTGAGTAATGCCTCGTCTAACGCGAGATCTTCGTTGCGGTTAATACCGATCGGCTGTTTTAACACATTGCGGGCAATGTCGTGGGCTTCGGCTAAGGAATGTTCCTTGTATGAGCCGCATTGAAAGACGTTTAATTCCGGAATGCTCGCTTCGTCCGGTACTTTGTTGAGGGCATCTTCCATTGCCTTTTTCCACGCGGATGCGACCGCTTGTTCGCTCGGTGTACCGATTAACGACATATAAAACCCAGTGCGGCAGCCCATTGGTGAAATATCAATAATTTCAACGCTGTCGCTGTTGAGGTGATCCCGCATAAAACCGGCAAATAGATGCTCCATTGTGTGAATGCCGCGCGGCGGTAAGATTTCAATATTCGGGCGGCAGAAACGTAGATCGAATACGGTAATGGTATCGCCTTTCGGGGTAGTCATTGTTTTGGCGACCCGCACGGCAGGGGCGGTCATTTTTGTGTGATCCACTTTAAAACTGTCTAATAAAGGCATTATCTTCTCCAAAATATCGGCGTAAAAACGCTCAATTTATACGTTATTGATTCAAAAGTCAAAACCCGCCGTAGCGGGCTTAGATGTTAAAAACCGCTTGGCAGGCAAGCGGTTTGTTTCGGTTTAACCTTCGCAGCTTGAGCAGCTTAAGAGATTGCGGTTAAAAACTTGGGCGGCACTCATTGAGTATTGGTAATAAATAGATTTTAATCCCAATTCTTCTGCGGTGAGGTAGAGCTGGTTGAGATCCCGTGCCGGTGTGGCGGGGTGCACCATAATGTTGATACTCTGCCCTTGGTCAATGTACTGCTGACGCTGTGCCGCTTGTTGAATCACGCTTAATTGGCTGATCTCTGAGAAGGTTTTAAACACCTCTTTTTCGTGATCCGATAGGGCGTCTAAATGCTGCACTGAACCGTCATTGAGCAAAATGCTGTCCCAAATCTCGTCTTTATCCAACCCTTTTTCTTGTAACAGTTTTTCCAAAAACGGATTTTTATAGACCGTTTTGATTTTGGCTAAATCTTTCACATAGTAGTTGGATTTAAACGGTTCGACAGACGGCGAGACACTGCCCAAAATAAAGCTGCTTGATTTGGTCGGGGCAATGCTCATTAAGGTGGTGTTACGGCGACCGTAGCCTTTGAGAATATCCGGCTCGCCGAAGCGTTGTGCCAACTCTTTAGACGCTTTTAGGGTTTTTTGTTGCAAGGTCTGGAAAATTAAGCGGTTTTTTTGCATCGCTTCAAAGCTGTCAAAGGCGATGTTGTTCGCTTGCAAATAACTGTGCCAGCCCAAAACACCCAAACCTAAAGCACGGTGGCGTTTGGCAAAGCGGTTTGCCCGATCTAAAAACGGCATATCTGCGCTTTTCTCGATAAATTCACTCATTACCACGTCTAAGAAGTAGGTCAGCACTTCCGGCGCATCGGTCTCTTTCCATTCATCGAAATAGAGTAAATTCATTGAGGATAAACAACAGACGAAACTTTCGTCATTGCTGGACGGCAACATAATTTCGGTACAGAGGTTAGAGGCGTGTACCGTCATATTTTTGTCTTTATATACGTCCGGACGACCGGCGTTGGCGTTATCTTTGAAGAATAAATACGGAATACCCGTTTCGGTTTTGCGTTGCAAAAGTTTCGCCCAAAGCTGCCGCTTGTAAGGGTCGCCCGCTTTCATTGATTCCAGCCAGTCGTGTCCGACACACACGCCGTAGTACATTAGCTGAATCGGGTTGCCTTCGGTGTGAATATCCAGCCATTCATCAATGTCGCCGTGTTCAATGTCGATATAGCCGGCAAATTGCCCTTTGCGTGAGGTGCCTTGGGAGATGACATCAATTACGGTATCGAATAATTTGCTGAAGTTAAACGAGCCGTCCGATTTGCCGTTATTTTTGATCGCACTGCCACGCGGGCGGATATCGCCAAAATAGGCGGACGTGCCGCCGCCGATTTTGCTCATCATTCCCACTTCGGCGGTGGTTACCATAATTTCGTGGATAGAATCGCCGATATAGCTGCCAAAGCAGGAGATCGGCAAGCCACGATCAAGCCCGAAGTTTGACCAAATCGGTGAGGATAACGAGAAATAGCCTCGTGCCATATAGTGATAAAATTTATCCGCATAGCCTTCAATACCGAGTTTACGCTCGGCGTGTTCGGCGATAAAGCGAATGCGATCTAATGCCGTTGTGCCTTCCAGCAGATAACCACGTTGTAAGAATAAACGGCTGTCTTCGTTAAGCCACGCAAAATCGGGGCGGTTAGGGTTAGAATAAGTCATCGGCGGTAATTTGTTTCATCTTTTTGCTGTAATCGGTACTACGTTTGTTAAAGAAATCGGTCTCTTTAGTGGAGAGAATTTCAATATCAAACCATTCTGTTTCCTTTAATAACGCAGGATCAACGTTATAAGGCGGTTCTAAGCCTAAAATCATCAATGAATTGTTGTAACGGTTCATAATGTAATTTTCAACGGTTTTGCGGCTGATAAAGCTCAAATCGCCTTCCTCGAAAATCCAATCTAAAATGCCTCTTTCCGCCTCAAACGCTTGGGCAGAGAGGGTTTTTAGCTCGTCAAAAAATTCAGGGGTGAATAATTCGTTGTGTTCGTCACGCAGGATTTCATAGAGCGCGATGCCGAAGCGACCGTGAATTTCTTCTTCTTTTGAGGTTGCTTCCACCGCATTGGAAATACCTTTGAACAAGTTTTTATATTTGTTGAAAGACATCATAATCAAAAACTGCCCGAATAACGAGATATGTTCGACAAACAGCGAGAATAACACCAGAGAAAGCACAAATTGCCCTTTGCCCGTGTCTTTTTCCCGCATAAAGTCTTCCATATAACGAATGCGGTTCATTAGCGGTTCAATGTCGGTGATTTGGCTGAACATTTCGTTTAAGCCGAGTTTTTCCAGCAGGAATGAGTAGGCGTCTTTATGACGCACTTCGCTTTCGGCAAATGTGCCGCCCACATCGTCCATTTCCGGTTTCGGGAAATAGCGGTAAAGCTCGCCCCAAAAACGTTTCACGTTCACTTCCACTTGGGAAATTGCCAACATCGCACGGGTTAGCACGTGGCGTTCGTGATCGTTAATATTCGTGCGGTAATCTTGAATATCGCCGGTAAAATTAAATTCGGTATGTAGCCAATAAGAGTGGCGGATCGCATCTTTAAACTCAAGCAGTTCAGGGTATTCATACGGCTTGATGTGAATGCGCTTTTCAAAAATATTGCGAGACATAATTCTCCAAGGTCGTTTGGTTAGGAGTGAGGGCTATTCTAGCCATATTTTTTTTACGGGCAAGACCTTGACAAACAGGGGCTTGTGATTGGTTCGTTGCGATTGATTGATTTTAAAGGGAAAAAATTTTATGTAAAAAAATGTTACAAGAATATGGTGAAAATAGGTCGGTTAAAATTCTGACAGAGATCGATAAAATAGGCTACGGATAACGCCGTAGCCTGATGAATAACGGTATGTTTTACTTATGTGTTTTCAGGTAATTGATTGCAAAGGCAAGCAAGAAACAGACCGCTTGCAATACCACAATACAAGGGCCGGTTGCCACGTTAAAGTGGAAGCTGAGGAATACGCCCCAAAACGCACTGAATAAGGCGGTAATGACGGCAATCATCATCATATACTCAAAGCGTTTCGCCAAAATATAGCCGGTAATCCCCGGTGTAATCAACATTGCCACCACCAAAATCACCCCGACAACCTGCATTGCACTGATAATGACTAACGCCAGTAAAATCAGCAAACTGTAATGCAGTACTTTAATGTTTAGCCCGACCGTACGAGCGTGGCTGGCATCAAAGCAAAAGAGCAGGAAATCCCGCCGTTTGATCAGGATAAACACCAGTGCGACTAACGCTATGCCAAGGGTTTGGTAAAATTCATCAAGGGTAATGCCGAGTAAATTACCAAATAACACGTGCATTAAGTGTTGATCCGTTTCGACTTTGGCGAACATCACTAAGCCGATTGCAAACATTCCCGAAAAGACGATGCCCATTACGGTATCTTCTTTAATGCGACTGTTTTCTTTAAGATAGCCGACCGCCACCGCACAGAAAATGCCCGATACAAAAGCACCTATCGCAAGAGGAATTGCCAATAAATAGGCAATCACAATCCCTGGCAGGACGGCGTGGGAAATGGCATCGCCCATTAGCGACCAGCTTTTCAGGACCAAATAGCAAGATAAAATGGCGCAGACCGTGCCGACCACCAACGCAATTGCAAGCGCATATTGCATAAAGGGGTAGCTTAACGGTTCGGCAAACCATTGGTAAATCGCCTCCATTATTCACCTCCTTCTTGACAAGCGGTCGGATGATGCCGATTTTTCGCAAATTTGCGTGCAAGCACCCCGTATTTTGGCGCACAGAAGAAAGCCACCAAAAAGACGAGGGTTTGTAAGGTTACGATAAAGCCGCCTGTCGCACCGTCTGCAAAGTAGCTCAAGTAAGCACCCAATAGGCTAGTGATACCGCCGATGGCAATCGAAATAATTAACAATTTGCCGAAGCGATCAGTCAGTAGGTAAGCGGTTGCCCCTGGAGTAACGACCATTGCGATGACTAAGATTGCACCGACACTTTGTAATGCTGTAACAATGCAGGCACTCAACAGTGAAAAGAACAGGATTTTCAGTTTCAGCGGCGAAATGCCGACCGATTTTGCCTGAATTTCGTCAAAAAACACCAGTAGCAAATCTTTCCAGTAAATCACTAAAAAGAAGAAAGAGACCGCTAAGATAATGTACACCTGCACAACATCATCATCGGCAATGCCGAGAATATTGCCGAGAATGATGGTTTGCACGTTCACTGAAGTCGGATTAACTGAAATGATCAGTAAACCGAGGGCGAAAAAGGTGGTAAAAATAAAGCCGATTACCGCATCTTCCCGCAATTTAGTAACGGATTTGATCGCCAAGATCGCAATAGTTGCCAAAAATCCGGAGAAAAATGCGCCGATAGCATAAGGAAGCGATAAAGCGTAGGCAATCGCCACGCCCGGTACAACGGCGTGAGAAAGGGCATCGCCGATCAGCGACCAACCTTTTAGCATCAAGTATGCGGAAAGGAATGCACAAACTGCGCCGATTAAGCCACTAACGACAATCGCTTTCGTCATATAATCATAGGCGAAAGGCTCAAGTAAGACGTCTAACATATTTCCCCCTACTGAGCGGACTCAGAGCCGAGAAATTGTTTATAACGTAGCACTCCGCCGAATACCCGCTCCAGATTGTCTTCGGTAAACGTTTGTTCGATAGAGCCGGCGGACAAGACGGTGCGGTTAATCATCACCGCTTGATCGCAGAAGCTGGGGACTGTACCGAGATTGTGGGTAGATACGAGGATCAGGTGTCCCTCCGCCCGGAGTTGTTTGAGCAGATCGATGATCGCATTTTCGGTGGTTACGTCCACGCCGGTGAACGGTTCGTCCAGCAGAATAATGCGGCTTTCTTGGGCGAGAGAACGGGCCAAGAAAACCCGTTTTTTCTGACCGCCGGATAATTCACCGATTTGGCGGTGTTGCAAGTGGCTGATGTTTACTCTTTCCATTGCCTCTTGCACTTTTTGTTTGTCCACCGCTTTCGGCATACGCAGCAGGTTCATATAGCCGTAACGTCCCATCATTACCACATCATATACGGAAACGGGGAATTGCCAGTCCACCTCTTCACTTTGCGGCACATAGGCTACCAAATTTTGTTTGAGCGCTTGATTAACGGGGAGGTTACAGAGTTGAATACTGCCTTGTTGGGGCTGAACCAGCCCCATAATTGATTTGAACAGTGTGGATTTGCCGCTTCCATTTACCCCAAGCAACGCACAGATCGTGCCGCTGCCCAGTTCAAAGGAAACATCATAAATGGCGGTATGTCCGTTATTGTAGCGGACGGTAACAGCTTTTACCGCTAAAGCGTTTGAATAGTGTGTCATTATTGTCTAAATCCTTCCACAATTGTACCAACGGTAACTTTGAGTAGATCAATGTAGGTTGGTACCGGACCGTCTTGGGTGGAAAGGGAATCGACATATAACACACCGCCGTAGTGGGCGTTGGTTTCTTTCGCCACTTGTTTTGCCGGTTTATCGGAAATGGTGCTTTCACTGAATACGACCGGAATTTGGTGTTTACGCACCGCATCAATTACTTTGCGGATCTGCTTCGGCGTGCCTTGTTCGTCTTGGTTAATCGCCCATAGGTAAAGCTCTTTAAAGCCGTAATCACGGGCAAGGTAGCTGAATGCCCCTTCACTGGTGACTAACCAACGTTGTGCTTCCGGCACGTTGGCAAGGCGCTGACGCAAAGGCTCGTCAAGGGCAAGAATTTTTTCGCCGTAGGCTTTGGCATTGGCATTATATTTTTCTGCATTGCTTGGATCGTATTTTACCAGGGCTTTGCGGATATTTTCGATGTAGATTAAAGCATTACGGGTGGACATCCAAGCGTGTGGGTTCGGTTTGTCTTTGTAAGGGCCTTCGTAGATCGAGATCGGATCAACCCCTTCGGTAACGACAGCCGCCGGCACATCTTTCAGTTGCGTAAAGAAGCGTTCAAACCAGCGTTCGAGGTTCATTCCGTTCCATAGCACCAAGTCGGCAGATTGGGCCTTCACAATATCTTGCGGGGTAGGCTGATAATCGTGAATTTCAGCGCCCGGTTTGGTGATCGATTCCACCACCGCCGCATCGCCGGCGACATTCTGGGCAATATCTTGGATCACGGTAAAGGTGGTTACCACCTTAAACGTCTTCGCAACCGCAGGTTGCACCAATACAAAGAGTAAACTGATGAGCGCGACTATTTTTTTCATATTAGTTCTCCTTAAAAAATGAATGGTCTTTCGCACTCGCCATTCTATAGAACTTATTCTCTTAACTCAAATGATAATGATTGCTAAAATTGTAAATTATGATTCAAGGCGAAAATGGCGTTGGCTTTTTGTTTCTTCCCGACTTTCGATCAAGCGGTGGTAATTTTCAAACCGAACGGCACTGATTTTCCCTTGTTCGACCGCCTCTCGCAGTCGGCAACCGGGGTCTTGTTTATGCTTACAATCCCGAAATTTACACCCGCCTAACAAGCCTTGAAACTCTCGGTAACCGGCGGTAATTTGCTCGGCGTCCAAATGCCACAACCCAAACTCTCGAATACCCGGTGAGTCAATCAGATTGCCCCCTTGAGACAAATGGTAAAGGCGGGAGGCGGTGGTGGTGTGCTGGCCCAAGCCGGATATTTCGCTCACTGCGCCCGTTTGGGCATTGACTTCTGGCAATAATCGGTTGAGCAAACTGGATTTACCCACGCCCGATTGCCCGACAAAAATAGACGTGCCTTGTGCCAAATAGCGATCTAAGGTCGCCATATTCTCGCCGGTTTCTGCGGAAAGGCAGAGGGTTTGGTAGCCGATCTGTTCATAAATGGCAAGTTGCTGCTGCACCGCTTGGCGTTCGTCTTCGCTCAACAAATCCACCTTATTCAGCACAATCAACGCCGGAATCTGTGCCGCTTCGCAGATTACTAGGTAGCGATCGATAATATTGAGAGACAAGGTCGGCAAAACCGCTGACACAATGATAATTTGGTCGATATTGGCAGCCATTACTTTGATGCCGTCATAATAATCGGGGCGGGTCAGTTCGTTTTGGCGGGGGTGAACCGCCTCAATCACGCCGCTAATCCCCTGTAACTGCTCGCTACCCAACCGCCACGACACACAATCGCCCACCACCACATTTTTTAAGGTGCGGCGGAGATTACAGCGGAAGATCTCACCGCTTGCCGTTTCGACATCGGCGTGCTTGGCGTGGCGGGTTACTACCAGCCCGTGCTGAAGATCGCCCAGCATTTCATCTTGCCACTCAATCGTAGGGCGGCTGATTTTTTTGTGGTGGTTGGATTGAATACGGCGTTGCTGATTTTGGGTTAAACGGCGTTTGCTCAAAGTGTTTCTCTCGTTGCTAAAAAATGGCGACAAGGATACCATAACAGGCGGTGATTTCTTGGTAATTTTTTGCAAAAATAGATGATGACATTCACACGGCTTGGAGAGATTATGCAACCCTTGACCCCGCAGTTACTTGATCAGGTGCTTGCCATTGCGACACAGGCAGGCGAGCATTTACGCCGCTTTTACGCCCAATCCGTTCGAGTTGAGATCAAGCCCGATCATACTCCCGTAACCGAAGCGGATTTATTTCTCAGCCGTTTCGTCAGCGAGCAACTGACCGCACTCACCCCGCATATTCCGGTGTTGTCGGAAGAACAGTGCAAAATCCCGCTCTGCGAACGTGCCGACTGGCAACAATATTGGCTGATCGACCCACTAGACGGCACGCAACAATTTATTGATCGCACCGATCAATTTGCGGTAGTCATCTGCCTTGTGCAACAAAATCGTCCGGTACTGGGGGTCATTCACGCCCCGCTGCTCAACAAGACCTATTATGCCTGCGTGGGCAACGGTGCTTTTCTGCGGGAAAGCCGTCAGGTCGTTGCACTGCCCCTTTGCAAAAAATCTCACCCAACCGACCGCTTGCTGATTACAATGGGTTCAACAAACAGTGAAAAAGTCCGCCAAGCCGTACAGCCGCCCTACCAAGCCGATTTTTTCAAGTACGGTTCGAGCAGTTTGAAAGCCGGTTTAGTGGCGGAAGGCAAAGCCGATTGCTATATCCGCTTAGGCGATACGGGCGAATGGGATACGGGGGCGGCGGAGGTCATTTTGCGGGAGTGCGGCGGCGCGATTTTCGATCTGCATTTTCAGCCGCTATCCTACAATCAACGGGAGAGCTTTGTGAACCCGCATTTTATGATGGTGGCAAATGCACAGTGGGATTGGCAACGGATTATCCGGTTTAATTGATTGGTAATTGCTGATGAATTTCATTAAAATACCCCCAGCCATACACATTTTTAACATTACATTTTAGGAAATAACACCCCAATGAAAGTCGATAATAGCTGCATCGTCATCTTCGGTGCGTCCGGCGATCTGACCTACCGCAAATTGATTCCCGCCCTGTATCATCTCTACAAAATCGGTCGCCTTGCCGACCATTTTTCCGTGTTAGGCGTTGCCCGCACCGAGTTAAGCGATGACAGTTTCCGCCAAAAAATGCGTCAAGCCTTGGTGGAATTAGAAGGCGCAAGCGGTGAGATCCTCGATAAATTTTGCGAACACCTCTACTACCAAGCCGTGAATACCAGTAATGCGGTCGATTACGCCAAACTCCTGCCCCGCTTAGATGAACTGCACGATAAATACGGTACGGGCGGCAACACCCTTTACTACCTTTCAACCCCGCCGAGTTTATACGGCATCATTCCGGAATGTTTAGCTGCGCACGGCTTAACCACCGAAGAGTTTGGCTGGAAGCGGATCATCATTGAAAAGCCGTTCGGTTACGATATTGAGACCGCCAAAGCGTTGGACGTACACATTCACCGCTTTTTTGAAGAGAAACAAATTTACCGTATCGACCACTATTTAGGCAAAGAAACGGTGCAAAACCTGCTCGTGTTGCGCTTTTCCAACGGCTTATTCGAGCCGCTTTGGAATCGTAATTTTATCGACTATGTGGAAATTACCGGTGCAGAGTCTCTCGGCGTTGAGGAGCGGGGCGGCTATTATGACGGCTCGGGTGCAATGCGGGATATGTTCCAAAACCATTTATTGCAAGTCTTAGCAATGGTGGCAATGGAGCCGCCGGCGATTATCAATGCCGATTCAATGCGGGACGAAGTGGCAAAAGTGCTACATTGCCTGCATCCGCTCAGCCAAGATGATATTCAGCATAACCTCGTATTAGGGCAATACTGTGCCGGTGAAATCAACGGAAAAGACGTGCCGGCCTACACCCAAGAAAAAGGCGTGCCGGAAGATTCCAACACCGAAACCTATATGGCGTTGCGTTGCCAAATCGACAACTGGCGTTGGGCGGGCGTGCCGTTTTATGTGCGTACCGGCAAGCGTTTAGCTACAAGGGTAACTGAAGTGGTCATCCACTTTAAAACCACCCCACACCCTGTCTTCAGCCAAAATGCGCCGGATAATAAATTGATTATCCGCATTCAACCGGACGAAGGCATTTCAATGCGGTTCGGCTTGAAAAAACCGGGTGCCGGTTTTGAAGCGAAAGAAGTCTCGATGGACTTCCGCTATGCCGATCTCGCCTCGCCAAGTTTACTGACCGCCTACGAACGCTTATTGCTAGACGCAATGAAAGGCGATGCCACCCTATTTGCCCGCACCGATGCAGTACACGCCTGCTGGAAATTTGTGCAGCCGATTATCGACTACAAAGAGGCTCGTGGACGCGTTTACGAATACGAAGCCGGCAGCTGGGGGCCTAGCGAAGCCGATAAACTCATCGCCAAACACGGCACAGTCTGGCGCAAACCGAGTGGCGTGATGAAGAAGAAGGTGTAGTTTTTAGGGGACTTTGCAAGTTTCGTGTCGAAACAGACCGCTTGCATTTTTGAGTTTTACCCCCCATAGTGTGGGCTTTCTGAATTAAATAGGGAGAAATTGGATGGAATTGCTTGCTCCGGTGCTGGCTATTGTTGTCGGTTTTTTTAATTTTGTGTTGGTATTGCGGACGTGGTTGCAGTTTTGCAAAGTCGATCCTTATATGCCGATTTCGCAAACGTTAATGCGTTTGACGAACCCGATGGTGAATCCGGTGAGTCAGATTATTCCGACAGTTAAAGGGATAAACTTTGCGGCTTTATTGCTCGCAGCGGCGTTTGTTATGTTGCAATATTTGCTATTAGGGCTAGATTTGCCCCGCTCGGTATTGATTGGGTTGCTGAGTGTGGTGAAAGCCTTCGGGCAAATTTTATTCTTTACAACGTTAATTCGTGCGTTGATGAGCTGGGTTACTCAAGGTAATCACCCGCTGGATTATACTATTGCACAAATTACCGAACCGGTGCTAGGGGTTATCCGCAAAATTTTGCCGAAAACGGGAATGTTAGATTTTTCAGTAATGGTACTTGGATTTGGTTTGCTCCTACTGAATAATGTCTTGTTCCAAATCTTTGGACCGCTTTGGGCGATGGCATAATGCAAGCGGTAGAATTAGTGGAAAATCCGCAAGGGCTACGCCTGCGGATCTTCTTACAACCTAAGGCGAGCCGTGATCAAATTGTCGGCTTGCACGATAACGAGCTAAAAATAGCGATCACTGCCCCACCGATTGATGGGGCAGCAAATGCTCACTTGCTGAAATTTCTCAGTAAATTGTTTAAAGTGCCGAAAAGCGCAATTCTGTTGGAAAAAGGCGAGTTACAACGGCATAAACAATTATTTATCCCAAATCCTAAGCAGCTACCTGCCGAGATTGGGATGTTATTAAAAACGGATAGCGATTGATTTTCCTCAAAAGTGGGCTAAATACAGCTGATCTTTTAATTAGAGATTGGTCGAGTTTTACCTTGGTTTAAGGAAGCAGAAATTAAGGCAGAGCTCAAGCGGTCTCTTTCTCTCTTATTTTTGCAAAGAGAAAGTCGTTCACCGGTTAGGCTAAACTGTCTGAATGTGCTATTATTCTCCGCAATATTTTTTGATTGATGGAATTGTATGACTAGCCTAAAAAATGATCGCTATCTGAATGCGTTATTGCGTAAACCCGTTGATATGACTCCTGTGTGGATGATGCGTCAGGCGGGGCGTTATTTGCCGGAGTATAAGGCGACCCGTGCCGAAGCGGGGGATTTTATGTCGCTGTGTCGTAATGCGGACTTGGCTTGCGAGGTAACGCTTCAACCTCTGCGCCGTTATGCGTTGGACGCGGCGATTTTGTTTTCCGATATTTTAACCATTCCCGATGCAATGGGATTGGGGCTGAGTTTTGGCGCAGGGGAAGGGCCGAAATTTGCCCGTCCGATTGAGTGTCAAGCAGATATTGATAACCTGCCGATTCCTGATCCGGAGCAAGAGTTACAATATGTAATGAATGCGGTGAGAACGATTCGCCGAGAGTTGAAAGGGGAAGTACCGTTAATTGGCTTTTCCGGCAGCCCTTGGACGTTAGCGACTTATATGGTGGAGGGCGGTTCAAGCAAAGCGTTCACCAAGATTAAAAAAATGCTCTATGCCGAGCCGCATTTGTTGCACGCGTTATTGGATAAACTTGCTGAGAGTGTGATTTTATATTTAAATGCACAGATTAAAGCCGGCGCGCAGGCGGTGATGGTGTTTGATACTTGGGGCGGTGTGTTGGCACACCGTGATTACCGTGAGTTTTCCTTGCGTTATATGCATAAAATTGTTGATGGCTTGATTCGTGAAAATGAGGGGCGCCAAGTGCCGGTAACTTTGTTTACCAAAGGCGGCGGTTTATGGCTGGAAGCGATCGCAGAAACAGGGTGTGATGCGATCGGGTTGGATTGGACGGTGGATATTGCCGATGCCCGTCGCCGTGTTGGGCATAAAGTGGCATTGCAGGGCAATATGGATCCGAGTGTGCTATATGCCGATCCGGCTCGGATTGAGCAGGAAGTGCAGCAGATTTTAGCCGATTTTGGCGCAGGCTCGGGACACGTTTTCAACCTCGGGCACGGTATTCACCAAGATGTGCCGACAGAAAGCCCGAAAGTGCTGGTAGATGCGATTCACCGTTTTTCGCAAGCCTATCACCAATAAGGACACGCAATGAGAAATCCGATCCACAAGCGGTTAGAACGCTTTGAAAGTTGGCAACATCTCACCTTTATGGCGTGTTTGTGCGAACGAATGTTGCCGAACTATCAGCTTTTTTGCGAGCTGACCGAGCAGCAGGATAAAGGGAAAACCTTTCAAAATATTCTGAATTTGGTATGGGAATTTTTGACGGTCAAAGGGGCGAAAATCAATTTTGAGTCGCAACTAGAGAAATTGGAAGCGATTATTCCCGATGTTAATCATTACGATTTTTACGGAGTGTTTCCGGCTCAAGATGCTTGCGAAGCCCTCTCAAATCTGTTGCATACCCTGATTGCCGGCGAGTTTTTAGAACAAGCGATTAAAATGAGTCAGCTTTCCTTAAATACGGTCGCGACTTATTTGGAAACGGAGCAAGACTGCACCTTGAGCGAGCAAGACTTGAAAAACAGCGAAGAAATTCAGGCGGAATTGGACGTTCAATGGCAGATCTACCGTTTGTTAAATGAATGTGAAGCGCGTGATGTGGAATTGATTCTTGGGCTGAAAAATGAGATTAGAAGCAGCGGGTTGAGCAATATTGGGTTAAATATTAACCAATAAGTGTGAGAAAGCTAACAAATTTTGCATTATTTACTTTGAGAAATGGGGAGTTTGGATTAAGCTAGCCAAGCATTTCAGCAAATGATTCGGCATATCGCCAATTTAACGACATAAATCTTTAGAGGATAAAACTATGAACAAAACTGAATTGATCGATGCAATTGCAGATGCAGCGCAATTAAGCAAAAAAGACGCTAAAGCTGCGTTGGAAGCTACCTTAAACGCTATCTCTGACAGCCTTAAAAAAGGCGATTCCGTTCAATTAATCGGTTTCGGTACTTTTAAAGTCAATCACCGTAAAGCTCGTACAGGTCGTAACCCAAAAACTAACGAAGCGATTGAAATTCCGGCAGCAAACGTACCGGCATTTGTTGCAGGTAAAGCCTTGAAAGATTTAGTAAAATAATTTTACCGATGTCTTTAGCCGAAAAGCCTAGAATGCTCTAGGCTTTTTGCATTTATCCGCAACGACTTTTCCGTTACAATACCCCATCATTTTGCAAAAATAACCCGAAAAGAGACCGCTTGTTCAAGCCGTGTCTTTCACTAACGATTAAACAACCACAATGAAACCATCAATTATTAGTAAATTAGAAAGCCTGAGCGAACGCCACGAAGAGTTGCAAGCCCTGTTGGGTGATCCTTCGGTTATCAACGATCAAGAAAAATTCCGAGCTTACTCTAAAGAATATGCACAGCTTGAGGAAGTCGTCGGCGCATTTAACCGCTGGAACAAATTACACCGTGATATTGAAGAAGCGCAATTATTGCTCGATGATCCGGATATGAAGGAAATGGCACAAGATGAAATTGCCGAAAACAAAGCCGAAATTGCGCAGGTCGAACAGCAATTACACATTTTATTACTGCCGAAAGATCCGAATGACGAATATAACTGCTTCTTGGAAATCCGTGCAGGAACAGGCGGGGACGAAGCGGGCATTTTTGCCGGCGACCTATACCGAATGTACAGCCGTTATTGCGAAGGCAAACGTTGGCGGATAGAAGAGCTGAGTGCTAACGAAAGCGAGCAGGGCGGCTATAAAGAAATTATCGTTAAAATCAGCGGTGAGGGCGTTTATGGTCAGCTTAAATTTGAATCGGGCGGACACCGCGTGCAACGTGTGCCGAAAACCGAATCGCAAGGGCGGATTCACACCTCTGCCTGTACCGTGGCGGTAATGCCGGAGCTACCGGAATCGGAATTGCCGGAAATCAACCCTGCCGATTTGCGTATTGATACCTATCGTTCATCGGGGGCGGGCGGTCAGCACGTTAATACCACCGACTCTGCGGTGCGGATCACCCACTTGCCGACCGGTATTGTGGTAGAGTGCCAAGACGAGCGTTCTCAACACAAAAATAAAGCGAAAGCCTTGGCGGTATTAGCCTCCCGCATTGTGCAGGTTGAAAAAGAGAAACAAGCCCAAGAGCAAGCGGATACCCGCCGTAATTTGCTCGGTTCGGGAGATCGTTCCGATAAAATCCGCACCTATAATTATCCGCAAGGGCGAGTTACCGATCACCGCATCAACCTGACGGTTTACCGTTTGGATGAAGTGATGAACGGTAAAATTGACGAGTTGATTCAGCCGATTATCACCGAATATCAAGCAGACCAGCTCGCCGCCTTATCGGAGCAAGGCTAAAATAAAAGCAAGCGGTTGGATTTTGTAAGTTTTTTGCAACAACGTCCGCTTGTTGATGGTGGAAAGAAAATGCAATGGGAAAACGCACAACAGTGGCAATTTGGTGCAAAGCCGAATACGCTGGCTAATTTGGTCTTGGCTGGATTAAAAACGGCGACCTGCTCGGCGAAGGTGCTTTATGCACAGCATAACGAACCTTACCCGTGTGCAGCAGAGATCCATACTGTATTAGACAGCCAAAATCAGCCGATTGTGGCAATTCAATTAAGCAAGGTTGAGTTTGCCCGTTTTGGTGAAATTAGCGAGCCGTTTGCCTTAGCGGAGGGGGAACTTTCGTTAGCGGCTTGGCGGCAAGCTCATCAGCATTTTTTTGAGCAAGCGCTTAACCAGCCAGTTTCATCAGGGTTGGAATTAGTCTGCGAATATTTTAACGTGGTGCATATTTTTCCGCAAAACTACGCACAGTGGCTGACTTTCGCCGAGCAAACATTACGGGAAAATGCCGAACAAGATCCGTTCTTAAATCCGAAATTAGAGGCGAATTTACTGCTGCAAGCGGTTACAAAGCGCTCAAAATCGGCGATTTTTGCATTTTCGGAGACCCAATTAACCGAGCCGGAATTGATCGCACTGGCGAAACTTTTGGCTCGTCGGGCAAGGGGTGAGCCGCTTGCCTATATTTTGGGGGAGAAGGAATTTTGGTCGCTGCCGCTTAAAGTGTCTCACGCCACCCTTATTCCCCGCCCCGATACCGAGCGACTGGTGGAAGTGGCGTTGGAATGGGCAAACAAGCGGTTAGAAACACAGGAAAATGTGCAAATTTTGGATTTAGGCACGGGAACGGGGGCGATAGCGTTAGCGTTGGCGGCAGAATTGGGGCAGCGGGCAATGATTGTCGGCGTTGATAAATTAGCGGAAGTGGTGGCGTTGGCGGAGGAGAACCGCCTCCGTTTAGGGTTCGATAATGTCCGCTTTCTGCAAAGTGATTGGTTTGTCCAACTTAACGGTCAAGTGTTTGATTTGATTGTCAGCAACCCGCCCTATATTGATGCGGCGGATGAGCATCTCAAACAGGGTGATGTGCGATTTGAGCCGCTTTCCGCCTTGGTTGCCGAGCAAAACGGCTTGGCGGATTTGCAAAAAATCATTTGCAACGCACCGCTTTACCTCACTCCAAATGGGGCATTGATGCTTGAACACGGCTGGCAGCAAGCTGCGGCGGTTCAGGCAATTTTCCAACAAAATCAATGGCTAAATATTAAAACCGTACAAGATTACGGTAGGCAAGACAGAGTAACAACAGCAATATGGACGATATAATTCCGCAATTTGAACTCTCTAACAAAGCACGCACGGTGCTTCAACGTTTTTTGTATAAAGAGCTGATCCGCCTGAATTTACTGGTGGATCATACGCTAAGTCAGCCCCAAATTTACGGGCTGATGGCGGCATTGGTGAAAAAAGCGAAGTATCACGTCAATGGCGAAACCGATGCAGAACGCATTACGCAACTGCTTGATTTTATCTATCGGCAACAGGGTTTTCACTGCCATTATCAAGAGTATTTTTATACGGAAAATATTTTATTAGGCACGGTTCTACGCCGGCGGCGAGGAATGCCGGTTGCTCTTGGGGCGATTTTGCTACAACTGGCATCGGCGTTGAATTTACCGCTCTATCCGGTCAATTTCCCGACACAATTGGTTATCCGAGCGGAGATAACGCTAGCAAACGGACGCAAAGAGACCCGTTTTATCAACCCGTGGGACGGCTCGTGGTTAACTTTTGAGAAAATGAGCAAATGGCTGGAAGGCGAAATGGGGTATAGTGCGGAGTTGAACCGTGATTTTTTACGCATTGCCGAGCCGGAAGAATTGCTGGAACGCTTGGAAACCGTCTTTAAAATGGCACTGACGAGAGAAGGCCGCTACGAAGACATTTTGCGGGTGATTGAATACCGTTTGGCGCAAGACCCTGAAGATCCGTATGAAATTCGGGATCGGGGCGTTATTCTCGCCAGTATGGATTGCTACCAAGCCGCCTATGATGATTTGAGCTATTTTGTCGATCAATGCCCCGACGACCCTTCCGCTGTAATGCTAAAACTGGAAATGGCAAGTCTGGAAAAGCATATAAAAATGAATGTGTTACATTGAGGAATTGATGAAACAAGATCTCACCTTTCAAGAGCAAGTATTTAGAAGAAAAGTGGTACAAGCTGCGATAGATAATAATCGTTTGGAAGGAATGATCGTTGATGATGATGTCATTGCCCTATTTAATGCTTGGATTGAGAACCAAATCACATTTGACGAGGTGAAGAGAGGGGTTTATGAGATATGCGGAAGATGAATAGTGATAGAAGCGTCGGAGCAATCCTCACGTTATGCGGATAATAGGCTGTTTGAAAAGATGATTTTTGAACGATTGGATTTTATAAAATAGGAAAACGAAATGACCAATAAAGTGATTAAATTGGGTAATATTGAGATTGCCAACGACAAAACTTTTGTGCTGTTTGGCGGTATGAATGTGCTGGAAAGTCGTGATATGGCGATGGCGGTGTGTGAAAAATACGTTGAAGTTACCGAAAAATTGGGTGTACCTTATGTGTTTAAAGCCTCGTTTGACAAAGCTAACCGTTCCTCCATTCACTCCTATCGCGGACCGGGAATGGAACAGGGGCTGAACATTTTTCAAGAGCTGAAAGCGCAGTTCGGGGTCAAAATTATCACCGATGTCCACGAAATTTACCAATGCCAACCGGTTGCAGAGGTGGTGGATATTATCCAACTGCCGGCGTTTTTGGCGCGTCAAACGGATCTCGTCGAAGCAATGGCACGTACCGGTGCGGTGATCAATGTGAAAAAACCGCAATTTTTAAGCCCCGGACAAATGGGGAATATTGTCGAAAAAATCCAAGAGTGCGGTAACGACAAGGTAATTTTATGCGATCGTGGCACAAATTTCGGTTACGATAATTTAGTGGTGGATATGCTGGGCTTTAATGTGATGAAAAAAGTCTCCAAAGGCTGCCCGGTGATTTTTGACGTTACCCACTCCCTACAATGCCGTGATCCTTTTGGGGCAGCCTCCGGCGGTCGCCGTGATCAAGTTACCGAGCTTGCCCGTGCGGGTATGGCGATTGGGTTAGCGGGGCTGTTTTTAGAGGCGCACCCAAATCCGAATGAAGCGAGATGCGACGGGCCGTCCGCATTACCGCTGGCGAAATTAGAGGCGTTTGTCAGCCAAATAAAAGCGGTGGACGACCTCGTTAAATCCTTTGCGGACATTGATACCTCCAACTAAACCCATAAAGCTGGTAGGACAAGCGGGCGGATTTTGTAAATTTTTTGTTAAAACTGCCCGCTTGTTATATAGTCCCGATAAAGCAATAACCCTAAGGAGTTGATGATGCTAAATATTGTTTTTTTAGATCGTACCGGAATCCCTGCCAGCCACGAAATCCCTCGTCCGAGCTTTCCGCATAATTGGGTCGAATATGACCGCACCACCGCAGATCAGACCTTCGAGCGTGCCAAAGACGCCGATATTATCATCACCAGTAAAGTGCTGTTTGGGCGTGAATTACTGGCGAAATTGCCAAAATTAAAGCTCATTGCGATTACAGCCACCGGCACGAATAATATTGATTTGGTCGCCGCGAAAGAATTGGGTATTGCGGTAAAAAACGTAACCGGCTATTCCAGTGTTACCGTGCCGGAACACGTATTAGGAATGATTTTCGCCTTAAAACACAGTTTGATGAGCTATCATCGGGATCAAGTTACCTCGGATCGCTGGGCAACCTGCGGGCAGTTCTGCTATACCGATTACCCGATTACCGATGTGCGTGGTGCAACCCTCGGAGTGTTTGGCAAAGGTTGCTTGGGGACGGAAGTCGGGCGTTTAGCCACTTTATTGGGAATGAAGGTGCTGTACGCCGAGCATAAAGGTGCAACGACTATTCGTGATGGTTATACCCCGTTTGAAACGGTGTTAGCCCAAGCGGACATTGTTACCCTGCACTGCCCGCTGACCGATACCACGCAAAATCTCATCAATGCGCAAACCTTAGCGTTGATGAAACCAACGGCATATTTAATCAACACAGGACGAGGTCCATTGGTTGATGAAGCGGCATTGTTGGACGCTTTGCAAAACGGCACGATTGCCGGTGCAGCGTTGGATGTGCTGGTGAAAGAACCGCCGGAGAAAGATAACCCGTTGATTCAAGCGGCGAAAGTATTGCCGAATTTATTGATTACACCGCACGTGGCGTGGGCGAGCGATTCCGCCGTAACCACGTTAGTGAATAAAGTGGCACAGAATATCGAAGAATTTGTCGCCACCGGCAAATAAGTCATCAGATTTCAGCAAAATTCACAAAAATAAATAAAACAAGCGGGTAGATTTTGGTACACTTTTGCAAAATCTATCCGTTTTATCCGTTTATGAATATCAATCTTCCCTTTTTTATTGCATTACGTTACTGGCGTGCCAAGAGTGGTGACCGCTTCGGGCGTTTGGTGACGAACCTTGCCGGCTTTGGCATTGTGCTTGGCGTAATGGCGTTGGTTATTGTGCTATCCGTAATGAACGGGCTGGAAAATATGCAAAAGCAAAATGTGCTCGCCAGTTTGCCCCACGCCATCGTGTCTCCGATTGAAAATGACGAAAACGCAATGCCGGCATTTAATCCGCCCGATTTTGTACTGAAAAGTGTGCCGATTAACCGCACCAATGTGATGATCCAAAGCCAAAAAGGGATCAACGCGGGGCAGCTTATCGGGGTGCAAAGCCGTCAAGATGACCTGCTGTTAGCGGAGATTGACGATCTCAGCCAACGTTTAGCGAAGGGTGAATTTAACGTTGTGATTGGTTCACGCCTTGCCTATAAGCTCAACTTGAATATCGGCGATAAAATCCGTTTGCTGATTACCGAAAACAGCCAATATACCCCGTTTGGGCGCGTGCCGGTACAACGCTTATTCACTGTGTCCGATATTTATTATTCTAACCAAGAAGCTAGCGAGTTTACCCTATTTGCTAATTTGGCGGACGTCGGGCGTTTATTGCGTTTGGCGGACGATCAAGTGCAAGGGCAACGTTTATTCTTAACCGATCCGTTTTTAGTGACTGAATTAAGCCGTACTTTCCCGCCGGAGCAATGGCGGATCAGCGATTGGCGAGAGCAAAAAGGCGAATTTTTCCAAGCCGTTAAAATGGAAAAAAATATGATGGGTTTGCTGATTAGCCTGATTATTGTGGTGGCGATCTCGAATATCGTTACCTCGTTGAGCTTAATGGTGGTGGATAAACAGGGCGAAATTGCGATTTTACAAACCCAAGGGCTAACCAAAGGGCAAGTGATGCGGATTTTTATCACCCAAGGGGCGATAGTGGGCGTGATCGGGGCAATGATCGGCGGCACGCTCGGCGTGTTGGCAAGTCGCTATCTCGGCGATATTTTAAGCCTTATTAACCCAACGGGACTGCCGCTGCCGACCTTGCTTTCTTACCCGCAGGTTGCGATTATTGTGTTATCGTCTATCGGACTATCCTTGCTTTGCACCTTATATCCCGCCTATCGCGCAGCGAAAATTGAACCGGCGGAGGCACTGCGTTATGAGTAAATCTCCGATTCCGGCGATGCCGTGGACGGCAGATCATCAGTGGCAGCTTAAACCGAGTGCGTTGCTGATGATTTCCCTTGCAACGATTTTAATGGGGATCGGCGAAGGGTTGATGGTGTTGGCGGATTTAGGGTCAAGCCCGTGGACAGTCTTCTCCCAAGGCATTGCCATTCAAATGGGCTGGTCGATTGGCACAGCGGTGGCGGTTGTCAGCGTGGTTGTGCTGTTATTATGGATTCCGTTTAAGCTCCGCTTCGGGCTGGGGACGGTGCTGAACATTGTTTGGATTGCCCTGTTTGTCGATTTAACCGTTCGATTTTTACCGGCACCGGATAGCCTCACTCTCAGAGTGAGCTTGATGACGCTCGGTATTTTAGTGTTTGGAATGGGCACGACCTTTTATCTCTCCTGCCAGCTGGGGGCAGGCCCACGGGACGGGCTAATGGTCGGCATTTGTTTGAAGTACGGCTGGCGGGTCGGTGCGGTGCGAACCGGTATTGAAGTTACTGTCTGCGTACTCGGCTTTTTTCTGGGCGGCACAGTGGGAGTGAGTACCGTGGCATTTGCCCTGTGTGTCGGCTGGATTATACAATTTACGGTACGGATTTTTCATCACTACAAGCGGTCGGATACCGCTTAAAATCAGCAAAGGAGATCAAATGAGCCATATCAAGCAAATCTATTTAGCCGGCGGCTGTTTTTGGGGAACGGAAGCCTTTATGCAACGGATCAAGGGCGTGATTGATGCCGAGTCGGGCTATGCCAACGGCGATACCCTCAACCCAAGCTATCAAGACGTCTGCAACGGCAGCGGGCACGCCGAAGTGGTTAAAGTCGAATATGATGCCGAACAAATCAGCTTGGCAACATTGCTCGATTACTATTTTAAAGTGATCGATCCGGTGAGCATCAATCAACAAGGTGCGGATAAAGGCATTCAATACCGTACCGGCATTTATTATGTTGATCCGCAAGATGCTAAGGTAATTGATGAAGCCTTGGCAAATCTGCAAACACATTATGCAGAACCGTTGGCGGTCGAAAATCAACCGTTGCAGCACTACTTCCCCGCAGAAGAGTATCACCAAGATTATCTGGATAAAAACCCGAACGGCTATTGCCACATTGATATTCAACTGATGAATGCGATTTTGCAAAATTAGTAAACCGCACAAGCGGTAAGTTCCCTTCAAAAATGTGCAAAACACCAAAATGGTATTGCAACGCACAACGTCAGCATTTTACTGACAATACTAATATTTTAACAAACGATAGGGACGCACTGCGTGCGTCCGTTAATTGCATTTCTGAAATGCGGTGATGCTATGGCGGTAATGGGCGTACGCAGTACGCCCCTACTTCTATATTACTGACAATAGCAATATTTTAATGAACGGTAGGCAGGCACTGTGTGATTTAATTTTTGAAAAAGCCTTTTAATCCATCACGCCCTGCTTTGTCAGCGGGGCGTTGTTGTAGATTGCTCTTTAAATGATGAAATTTGGCGAGCAAATTTTGCCTTTTATATCTTCTTAGCATTATCTATCGCACGGGTAACACCGTTGCGTTGAAAAGTCATTTAGGTTTGATTTTGTCTTATTTTTGATGGACTTGTCGGCTTTTAGTTGTTTGATAAAATCATCAGAGTGATAATTCCCCTGTTTAAATAGTGCTTGCCAAATTTTGAAAACCGTGTGTTTATTTTCAAAACGTTCTAATAAAATATGTAGGCTATTACCACAAATATAGTAGGAATAGTCTGATGTATTGTTATTCATCGGTTTATTGCTTTTATTTTTATAATAATCGTAGCAAGCGTCTAGATAGCCGGATTGTAATTTCAGTAATTTATGCTTAGAGATATAACCTAAATCGGCGAGAGTGCGTATTGCAAAATAAGTGGCACTGCCTTCGTGTAACCAGCTTTTACCAGTGTGTTTATGTTCATAACTATTCCATAAATGAAAGATTTCGTGGGCAATAAATTCGTATATGCGGTAATACTCTTCCTCGTTAAGTTTTGAGGTATTTAAAATATTGTAAGAAAGAAAATCATCTAAGGCATCGCCTTTATAGTAAAATTTCTCGCCGTTTTCTGCGAAGTCTATCACAATGATAGGCGATTTTTTTGATAATTGTCCAAATGCGTTTGTGTAATAATTAAAAATATCATTGAATGCTTAGGTGATTGTTAAAAACCACTAAAACTAAGAAATAAAAAAAGATAGGGATTTGGTTGAATTTTGCGGGAATAAGTGGAACAGAACCTTTGGTGTGTGGGGCTTCGTGAAGAAAGCCCCATTATTATATCAAAGAAAAAGCAAAAATGATGAATTGCGAAAAATTTGGCGAAATCGGCAAAATGCGCCACTAAAACTAAGAAATTTATCGGTGGGGTTTAAGGCTGTTTAAATTGTCTTTCAATGCTCTGTTGTCTAAAGGGCAATCAAACAGATTGACTGATATTGACAATCTTTGACATTCCTCTCTATTATCGAAATTATCCTACACCCAAGGGGCTTTTTATGGAAAATCAGCCCCTCAGATTGGTATTGCTCAAGGCTATTAGGCTACCTTATAAGCCTCAAATGGCTCCGACGTCTCTTTTTCACGATTTAAAACCGCCATAGTTTCAGCCAAATTCATTATTGCAATTCTGCCATCATCAGAACTTTTTCGGTAATA
>NZ_JWIZ01000056.1 GCF_001038205.1 Muribacter muris
AAAACAAATTATTTCAATAGGTTAAAATCCGGACACACGCAGTGTGTCCCTACAAGCAAACAAAAAACAACTTTGTGCAACGGCTACATAATATTGGCATAATGTAAAAAAGCGGTCGTAACCGACCGCTTGTCTCGCTTTATTTGATGGCTCTCGCCCCTTGATTATCGACCTGACAAATGTGGATAAAACCTTCATTGTTTTGCAGATAATGGGTTTCCAAGTAGGTAACGAGTTTTTGGGCGTGTTCCAAATCCGGTGCAATCGCATACATTGTCGGGCCGGAGCCGGAAATTCCCACTGCTAATGCGCCCAAATCTTTACAGCCTTGACGCACTTCGGGGAAGTTCGGCAACAATGCTTCACGGTACGGCTCGGCAACCAAATCTTTCATCATCAATGCCGCCAGTTGTGCCTGTTGGGAATGGCAAGCGTGAACGAAGCTGCCGAGGTAGCGGGCTTGGGCGATCACCTCTTGGCGAGTATAGCTTTTCGGCAAAATCGCCCGCGCTTCGGCGGTGGAAACTTCAATGCCCGGATAAGCCAATACCCAGTACCATTCATCAAAAAACGGTAACGGTTGGCAGATATTGCCCAAAGATTGCACCATCAGTTGCACGCCGCCCAAGTAGCACGGTGCAACGTTATCGTAGTGAATTGAGCCGGAAATTCTGCCTTCCAATTCGCCCATCATTTCCAACAATTCCGTTTTTGAAAACGGGGTGTCGTGGAATTGGTTTAATGCGACTAAGGCTGCCACAATCGAGCAGGCACTTGAGCCAAGCCCTGAACCGATCGGCATATTTTTTTCAAGGGTGAGGCGGAGGTGTTTAACCTGTCCGCCCCGCAATTTCAAGCGTTCGCTAAACAGAACATAGGCTTGATAAACAATGTTTTTTTGCGGTTCTTTCGGCAGTTTACGTACGAAATAACCGGCGGTATCAAGCTGAAACGGCGTATCGCTCTCTTCAATTTGCACCACATCACCGAGCAACGAGCCGTCAATCGGTGAAATGGCTGCCCCAAGGGAGTCGAACCCAACACTTAAATTAGCACTGGAGGCGGGAGCGTAAATGCGTAAGGTTGTCATTAGTTTGCTCCTCCGTGCAAGGTGCGTAAAATATCGGCAAAAATACCGGCTGCGGTAACATCATTACCTGCGCCGTAACCCCGTAATAAGAGCGGAATCGGGCTGTAATAGCGGGTGTAGAACGCGAGGGCGTTTTCGCCGTTTTTCACTTTGAAAAGCGGATCATCACTGCCGACTGCTTGGATTGCGACACGGCATTTGCCGTTTTCGATCACGCCGACATAGCGTAATGTGTTGCCGCAAGCGGTGGCTTGTGCCACTTTTTCTGCAAACTCGGCGTCCAATTCCGGTAGCATCGCTAAAAATTCATCGGTAGTTTTGCCCTCGGAGAAGCCTTTTGGCAAGACGCCTTCGACCTCAATATCTGCCAATTCTAAGGCTAAACCGCATTCACGGGCGAGGATCAGCAACTTGCGGGCAACGTCTTGACCGGATAAATCATCACGGGGATCAGGCTCGGTAAAGCCTTTTTCTTTGGCAAGTTTGGTGGCTTCCGATAAGCTCAATCCTTCTTCGAGTTTGCCGAAAATGTAGGAAAGCGAGCCGGATAAAATTCCCTCAAACTTTTCGACCTCATCGCCGGCGGCTAACAGGTTTTGTAGATTTTCGATCACCGGTAAGCCTGCGCCGACATTGGTTTCGTATAGGAATTTATGCTGACTTTGGCGAGCATTTTCCCGCATTAGTTGATAGTAGGCATAGCTAGAAGTATTTGCTTTTTTGTTCGGGGTAACAACGTGGAAGCCCTCTTTTAACGCCCGTGCGTAAAGATTTGCCACGGATTGAGCGGTCGTGCAATCCACAAACACCGGATTGACAACGTGGTGCAGTTTGATGAATGACAATAGCACATCAAAATCGGATGGCTGGGTGGCATTCTCTAAATCGCTTTTCCAATTATCCAAATTTAAACCGTTAGCGTTGAGCAACATTTTGTTGGAATTGGCTAAGGCGCAAACACGAATTTCAATGTCCTTTTGGGAGAGATAGTCCTTTTGTTGTTTGATTTGCTCGATCAACTCGCCCCCAACACCGCCTACGCCTACAAGAAAAATATCGACCACCTTTTTGTTATTAAAGAGTGTTTGGTGGGTCGCTTTCACTGCTTCGATCGCTTTGTTTAACGGCACAACCGCCGAAATAGAGCGCTCGGACGAGCCTTGTGCAATCGCTACAATGCTGATATTAGCTTGTGCCAATGCGGAGAAGAACTGGGCGGCAATGCCTTTGGCGGTGCGCATACCGTCTCCCACCACCGACACAATTGAGAGATCTTTCATTACCTCAATCGGATCGAGCAAGTTATCCTGCAATTCTTGGGCAAATTCAGCATTTAATGCGGCAAGGGCTTTGTCCGCCGATTTCACCGGTACGCAGAAACTGATGCTGTACTCGGACGAAGATTGGGTAATCAAAATCACCGAAATACCCGCTTTTGACATTGTGGAGAACACACGAGCCGCCATTCCGACCATTCCCTGCATACCTGCGCCGGACACATTAAACATCGCCACATTATCAAGGTTGGTAATGCCTTTCACTTTGAGATCATCACTGGCAACATTGCCGTCAATGATCGTGCCTTTGCCGTCCGGATTGCCGGTATTTTTGATTAAGCACGGAATATTGAGCGGCACGAGCGGGCCGATAGTGCGAGGGTGAATTACTTTTGCCCCGAAGAACGACAGTTCCATCGCTTCTTGGTAGCTCATTGATTCTAAACAGATGGCGTCAGGCACAAGACGGGGATCGCAGGTATAAACGCCGTCCACGTCCGTCCAAATTTCACAACAATCCGCTTTTAAACAGGCGGCAAGACAAGCGGCGGAATAATCCGAGCCGTTACGCCCTAATAGCACCAATTCGCCCTGTTCGTTACCGGCGGTAAAGCCCGCCATTAGCACCACATTTTGTTTTGGAATGGCTTGTGCGTCCACTCGTTTGGTTGATTCGGCAATGTCCACGGACGATTCGAGATAACTGCCCTGTGCGAGTAATTTTTCCACCGGATTGATATGGGTTACCGTATAGCCTTTTGCTTCAAACCACGCCTGCATCATAGCAATCGAGATCTTTTCCCCACGGCTATGCACGGTGGCACTGATATTATCCGGACAAAATTGATTTTTCGCTGCGTTCGCTGCAATCGCACAAATGTCATCGAGTTCGGTTTGAATAAAGGCGGCTAATCCCTCACGATCAAATTTCGGGTTCGCTTGATGTAATCCGTTGATAATATTGTTGAAAATGTCATTTGCTTCGCTAAGGTGGGTGTCAAAGGGTTCGCCGGCTTGGGCTTTATCGACAATGGCGACAAGGTGGTTAGTGATTTTGGCGGGAGCGGAAAGTACACCGGCGGCTTGGTCGCTCAAATGGGCTTTCTCGATAATCTCCGCTGCCTGCATAAAGCGTTCTGCATTGGCGAGAGAGGTGCCTCCAAATTTTAAAACTCGCATAGGTTCTCCTAAATATCAGTTAATGTTTGCAAAAAAAGCGATAAAAAAACCCGCTTGTTGAGCGGGTTTTGTGTGTCGGTGCTGATTTTTAGCCACGAACGCCCGCATTATGCTTGCCGATAATGGTCATAATCGTGGTCGTAAGGGTAAAAATCATCATATTCAATTCGCTTGCAATGTCGCATAAAAAACGAGTGAGAGAATGGGCGAAAACGATTGCTTTGTCAAGGGGATTTTTTATCATTGTCCAGCTCTAATTCAATCCGCTCAATTTCTTGAATGAGTTGCTGTTTGGTTTCAGCAAAATAGTCGTCCCAATCGGCAATGTTATCAATGGTTTGATATTCTTCGCTCTCTTTAATCGCAAAGATTTCCGCTTCCAGTTGGCTGATTTTGGCTGGAAAGGGCGGGGAGTGTACGGTTGTCTGTCATTGTTGTTATCTTTTTTAGATGGAATACAAGCGGGCAGATTATAGCAAAAATTTGCAAAGAGATTGCAGGGAAAATGGGCTTTTTAACCGAGCAAAGCGTTCCTATCTTTCACAACCGCGAGGCTAGATAGTGTTTTTTGTTTTAGATCAAAAAATCATATCGCCACTGACTATTTTTTGCTAAAATAGCCTTGAGTTTTCACTCAACATTTTTTAAATATCACTGTAATTACCTATCATTTTGAGGATTTAAAAATGGCATACACACTCCCTGAATTAGGCTACGCCTATGATGCGTTAGAACCGCACTTTGATGCGAAAACAATGGAAATCCACCATTCTAAACATCACCAAGCCTATATTAACAATGCCAATGCGGCGTTAGAAGCGCATCCGGAATTACTTGAACAATGCCCGGGTAAATTGATTTCAAACTTAGCACAAGTGCCGGAAGAAAAGCGTATGGCGGTGCGTAACAATGTGGGTGGACACGTTAATCACACATTATTCTGGAAAGGCTTAAAAACCGGCACAACCTTAGGCGGTGCGTTAAAAGAGGCTATTGAGCGTGATTTTGGTTCTGTGGAAGCGTTCCAAGCGGAATTTGAAAAAGCGGCAACTACTCGTTTTGGTTCGGGCTGGGCGTGGCTAGTAGCAAATGAAGGCAAATTAGCGGTGGTTTCAACCGCAAATCAAGATTCGCCGTTAATGGGCAAAGCGATTGCCGGTGTGGAAGGCTACCCGATTTTAGGCTTAGACGTGTGGGAACACGCTTACTACTTAAACTACCAAAACCGCCGCCCAGACTACATTAAATCATTCTGGAACGTGGTGAACTGGGACGAAGCAAGCCGCCGTTTTGAAGAAAAAGTGGCAACCTGCGGCTGTGCGAAGTAATCGTTGGTTCGGTAAGATATGAAGAAAATGGCACGTTTGGCGTGCCATTTTTGTTTAGTCTAGCTCGGCGGACATTACGTCATTTTCACTTTCATTGCCGGCAATGCGGTTTTTTTCTGCTGCCCAGTCGCCTAAATCAATGATTTGGCAACGTTTGCTGCAAAACGGGCGAAACTCGCTTCCCGGCGACCAAATCACCTCTTTTTCACAGGTCGGGCAATTTACTATCGTCATTTTAATGTTCCTTTTGTTGCGCTAACTGTTGATAGCGTTGATGAAGTTGCTGTACTTGTTGGCGAAGATGCTCACTATTTTGTATGAGCGGGAGATTATTCTCAATCACATCATCAGCATAGGCAAGGCGTGTGGGGCGCTCCACCTGCGAGGCGATAATGTTTTTAATGGTGTCAGCGTTGCTTTGATCCCGTTGAACCGCCCGTTCAAGCTGGATTTCAGGCAAGACATCAATGACTAATACCCGATCACAAAAATCCGTGAGCCGATTTTCAATCAATAGCGGTACTACCCACAATACATAGGGTGCTTGGATTTGTTCAAACTGTGCCAACATTTCTTGGCGGATCGCTGGGTGAAGTAAGTTATTCAGCCACTGTTTGTCCTGATCGGAATGGAAAATACGTTGGCGAAGAGCAGCACGATTTAGCTCGCCCTGCTCGGTTAAAATCGTTTTGCCGAATTTCGCCGCAATTTTATCCAATAATGGTGAACCTTTCTCAACCACTTGGCGAGCGACAATATCAGCATCAATCAGAGGCACGCCCAGTTGCTGAAACATTTCGGCAATGGTGCTTTTGCCGCTGCCGATCCCGCCGGTTAAGCCGATAATATAGGGCATAATCATCCTTAATATCAGAGTCTAGGGTGGAATTTTATCAATAAAGAGTAAAAAAGTCGAAGCACTAATAAAGGGGATAAAAGGCAAGCGAGCGATTTTTTGTTTTTTTATCAACCAATATAAGCCGGAAAAGAATAAGCCTAGTAATGAGGCATATAAAATCAGCCGTAGCATTTGATCTAATTCAAACAGTGGAGATAAGGCGATAAAAAGTAAAATATCGCCCAAGCCTAAACCGGATTTTTTTAAAATTAAATTCACAAGCGGTATGATAACGGCAAAAAATAGCGAAATAATAAAAAAGCTGAAAAGATGAGGATATATATCTTTACTTGTTTCAAATAATAAATGGTAAATTATGAGTAGAAAAATAATAGCAATATATTTAATGTCGGTAAGATAATAATAGTAATCTAATTGCGCAAGATAAATGAGGATAAATAAAATAAAGAGTAAAGGATGAGATAGTGAATAAAAAATAAAGAGGGCAATAGGAAGTGTGAGAAAAAAGAGATTATTTAAAGATGACTTTTTAGGCTGTAAATTAGATTGCTTAATAAACGCATTAATATCGAGATTAAGCGGATAGAGCATTTTAATATCATTGTAACTCTGTTGATTCGTTTTAATCGGAAATGCGGTAATTTCATATTTAAACCAATAAGCAAGTAGTAATGAAATGAATAAAAGGATCATTCAACCATTGCTCCCATATCAAAAATCGGCAAATAAAGCCCGATAATAATTGTACCGACAATGATGCCCATTATAATCATTAGCATCGGTTCTAGTAATTGAGATAGCATATCAATTTGATAATCTAATTTTTGTTGATAATTCTCGCTAATATGAGCCAGCATTTGACTTAAATGACCGCTTTGTTCACCGATAGCAATCATCTGTATCACTTCATTATTGAATATAGCAGGATTTAAACTTTCAGCTAGGCGATAACCTTGTTTGAGTTGTATCAGGCAATATGCTAAGTTTTGCTGTAAAATTGGATCGCTTTGTTTATCTGCGATAAAGGAATGAATAATAGCATCTAATCGGATAGATGAATTTAACATTAAAACACTATTTTGACAGAAAAAGATAATGCGGGAATAGGTTATAATTTGGTTAAAAACGGGTAAATGAGATAATAGCTTAAATTTTAATGAGCGAATAATAGTGGTTTTCTTTGCAAGCAAATAAAATATGAATAAAAGAATACCGATAATAATTAAAAGGGTTAAGAATTGTGTTTGTAAAATTTGTGATAAATTAAATAGGATCTCAGTAATCAGCGGGAGTGAGAGATTTTTATCGCTGTAAAGTTCGGCAAATTGTGGAACAATAAAGATAAGTAATAAAATCGACAATATAAGTGAAATTGCTAAAATAAAAGCAGGATAAAATAAAATCTTTTTAACTTTTTGCGCTAATTTATCCGATTTGGCACGGGAGTGGGCTAGATTTGTGAGAATGGTGGTTAGTTTTCCACTTTGTTCGCCTATTTTTATGAGTTGAATTTCTTGTGGTGAGAGATATAGGGCTTGTTTTTCAAGAGCAGCAGAAAAGGAAAAGCCGCTTTCAATCGTAGTAATCAGCTGTGTTAGCCATTGGTGGATTTTTATGTTTTGGCTATTCTCTAACAAGATATTCAGGCTTTGCTTTAGAGGCACAGCGGCATTGAGTAGTAACGCCAGTTGCTGCACAGTTTGGGTGATCTCCGCAGCCTTTGGTTTATGAGCTAACACAAAATTACGGCTGATACGAACCCGTTGAAATCCTTGACTGAGTAGGCGTTTTTCAAGCATTTCTCCGCTTTCGGCTAAGGTTTTTCCTGTTTGCTTTTGTTGAAAGCGATTGACCGCTCGCCAACGGAATTGATAGATCTTAGGCATAACCAAGCACCCGCTCTATTTCTTTTGTATCCGTCAGTTTTTGTTCAACCTTTTGGTTGGCGCTTTCCAGTAAGGTTGGGTAATCTAAGCAAGCGGTCTGTTTGTCAAAAGTATTTGCAACACGGCTTAGGCATTGATAAATCCCGATCCTGCCTTTATAGCCTTGATGGCATTCCCCACAGCCTTGCCCTGCACATTTGGGACAATGTTTTCTAACTAGCCTTTGTGCAATGACTAGCAATAGGGCATTGCGGATTTCGTACTCTTTTATTCCGAGTTGGTAGAGGCGTTCAATCGCTGACGGCGCATCGTTAGTGTGCAGGGTGGACAGCACCAAATGTCCCGTTTGTGCGGCTCGCAGAGCGATTTGCGCACTATCTTCATCTCGGATTTCGCCGAGCATAATGACATCAGGATCTTGGCGTAAGAAAGTGCGTAGCAGTTGGCTGAAATCCAGTTGGATAGCCCGATTGACTTGGGTTTGAATCAGCCCATCTATTTCCATTTCTATCGGATCTTCCGCGGTTAGAATATGCTTGTCCGTTTGGTTGAGATAATTGAGAGCCGTGTACAGTGTAATGCTTTTGCCGCTGCCTGTCGGGCCAGTAACCAGGATAAGCCCTTGCGGCTGGGATAAATTTTTGATTAGTACTTCTTTTTGGGTGAGGGTAAAGCCGAGATCGAGAAAATCAAATTGTGCCGGTTTATTTTTCTGCAAGCGTAAAACCACTTTTTCTCCGTAGTTAATCGGCAAGGTGGATAGGCGAAAATCAAGGGTTTCGGCAAGCGCGGTAGTAAAGCTGAATTGTCCGTCTTGCGGTAAGCGGGATTCACTAATATCTAATTTGGCAAGCAATTTAAGCCGTGAAATAATCCGAGGAGCAAGGTGTGATGGCAATGCTTTATAAATATGCAGTACGCCGTCAATACGCAGTCGGATAATCAGCTTGGTTTTATGGGGTTCGATGTGAATATCGGATGCATTCTGACCTAAACAAAATTTGAACAAATTATCCAGTAATTGAATAATCGGATCGCTTAAATTTAAGGCTGAATCTTGCGGTTGCTGCTCGGTGTAACAAATATCTGTGGCGTTTGCCTGTATGTGCTGCTCAGGGGAAAGGGCATTGAGCAAGTATTTCAATTCATCGGACGCAACAAGAATCGGTTCGATCTGCTTATGGGTCATAAAGGCGAAAATTTCGCAAGCATTCAAATTATTTTCATCATCAATGGCTAACCAAATTTTGTCTGCCGTTTCCTGCACGGGAATAGCAAGATAACGCAGCAACAGATGCTTCTCATCACAATTTTTTTGCCATAAGGCTTCCGAAATTTCGAATACCCGTTGCGTATTCAGCTCACAAAGTGAATAGTTAGCCATATATTGTCCTATTAGTGAGTGCTTATTGGCAGAAATTGCTTGGGTAGAGGGAGGTATCCTCGCCACGACAACTGGTTGTCCAACTGATGTTATTGTTGGCAAAGCGAGGTGTCATTGTATAGCCGTAGCCCTCAATACTGCCTTTTCCTTCAACCGTGATGACACCGGCGGAAACCGCAACGGATTTCAGATATTTTGTATCGTCATTGGCGGCTTTTGCCGCTTGAATACCATTGCTGCCGGACGAGCAATCGGCAACAGCCCCTTTGTTATAGATACAAATTTCCACATCGGATTTATAAGGCGAAGAAGCCCGTAATATTTCCGTTAATGCGGCTTTTTGGGTGTAGCTATTGTAAGAGGGGATCGCAATCGTTGCGAGAATAGCGATGATCGCAATGACGATCATCAATTCAATCAAGGTAAAGGCGGGGGTTAATGGCTTGTATCTCATTTTTATGTTCTCCTTTTTGGGTTGGCATTAAAACAATATAACGGCATATCAGTGTGGCGATTTATTCGGAAAAAGCGATAGCCAAACTGAAATTTTACGATCGCTGTCGTAAAAATAAGATTTTTACCTGTTCAAATAGACAGTGTTTTGTTAAGATATGGCGATTTTTATGTGAGTGAGGTGAAAATGGCGAAAGCACCTAAAACTGCTTATGTGTGTAGCGATTGTGGCGCAGAATATGCGAAATGGCAGGGGCAGTGCCGAGCCTGTCTGGCGTGGAATACCATTAGCGAAGTGCGATTGATTTCGGCTAAAGAGAGTAAAGGCGATCGTTTTAGCGGCTATGCGGGGGAGACAAGCGGTAAGATCCAGAAACTTTCTGACATTGATCTGCAGGAAGTGCCGCGTTTTTCGAGCGGTTTTAATGAATTGGATCGGGTGCTGGGCGGCGGCGTTGTACCGGGGAGTGCGATTTTAATCGGCGGACACCCCGGCGCAGGCAAGAGTACCTTATTGTTACAGGTAATGTGCGGTTTAGCCGAGCATTTACCCACCCTCTATGTTACGGGAGAAGAATCGTTACAGCAGGTCGCAATGCGGGCGAACCGTTTAGGTTTACCCACAGATAATCTTAAGATGTTATCGGAAACCTCCGTTGAGCATATCTGTAATCTGGCGGATCAGGAAAAGCCGAAGTTGATTGTGATTGACTCCATTCAGGTGATGCACTTATCGGATATTCAATCCTCACCGGGCAGTGTTGCACAGGTGCGTGAATGTGCCTCGTTTCTGACTCGCTATGCGAAAACCCGCCAAGTAGCCATTATTATGGTAGGGCACGTTACCAAAGACGGTACTTTGGCAGGGCCTAAAGTATTGGAACATGCCATTGATGCTTCATTGTTACTTGAAGGTGAAGCGGATTCCCGTTACCGCACGTTGCGTAGTCAGAAAAATCGATTCGGTGCGGTAAATGAACTGGGGGTATTTGCAATGACAGAGCAAGGATTAAGGGAAGTGAAAAACCCGTCCGCTATTTTTTTGAGCCGTAGCGAAGAACAAACTTCCGGCAGCTCGGTGATGGTTATTTGGGAAGGGACGCGTCCGTTATTGGTGGAAATTCAAGCCTTGGTGGATCACTCAATGTTAGCGAATCCACGCCGCGTTGCGGTGGGGTTAGAGCAAAACCGATTATCGCTGCTGTTAGCGGTGTTGCACCGCCACGGTGGTTTACAGATGTCCGACCAAGATGTGTTTGTCAATGTGGTCGGCGGGGTAAAAGTAACCGAAACCAGTGCCGATTTGGCATTACTGCTTGCGTTGATTTCCAGCTTCCGCAATCGTCCGCTGCCGCAGGATTTAGTCGTATTTGGAGAGGTCGGATTAGCGGGAGAAATTCGTCCCGTACCCAGCGGGCAAGAACGGATCAGCGAGGCAGCAAAACACGGTTTCAAGCGAGCGATTGTACCGCACGGTAATATGCCGAAAAAAGCGATTAAAGGAATGTCAGTCTTTACCGTGAAAAAGCTCAGTGATGCGTTAGAGATTATTAGCGATTTTTAAGATTGTAAAATTGTGGGGCTGTCGTAAACGTAAAAGGCAACGATGTTGATGCAAGTGCAGGGAAATTATCCGGCTTCCGTTTAATTCTTCTTGAAGTCATTTAATGTAATGGCGGACAAGGGAATATTTTGCAATATAGGAGATCAATGGATACTACCGCAACATAATGCTAAGAACGTCACAAAACAGACCGCTTGCAGTTCCATACAAGCGGTCTGTTTATCGCTATTTTTTACAATCTTAGCCGGTGTTACGCATTCCCGCTGCAATGCCGGTAATGGTGATCATCAGTGCCTGTTCAAGAGCGGGATTTGGATTATCCCCTTGGTCCCGCAACCGATGTAGCAATTCCACTTGCAGTAGGTTGAGCGGATCGGTGTAAACATTACGCAGTGCAATAGACTCGGCAATCCAAGGCAAGTCTGCCATTAACTGACCCTCGTGAGCAAGGGATAACACTGTTTGAATATCCGCTTGTAACTGCTGGCGTAATCTCTGCCCTAAAGGGTGCAGTTCACTCGGTACAAGGCGTTGATCGTAGTGCTCCGCCAGCCATAAATCCGCCTTGCTGAACACCATTTCCAGCATTCCGATACGGGTTGAGAAAAACGGCCACTGCTCGCACATTGTGTTGAGCAAATCTTGATTGCCTTGTTCAATCAAGCTGCGTAACGCTGAACCTGCCCCAAGCCAAGCGGGGAGCATTAGGCGGTTTTGCATCCAAGCGAAAATCCACGGAATCGCACGCAAACTCTCCACCCCGCCATTCGGATTGCGTTTTGCCGGGCGAGAGCCGAGTGGTAATTTAGATAGTTCCTGCTCCGGTGTCGCTGCACGGAAATAAGGCACGAAATCCGGTTCGCCTCGTACAATGCCACGGTAAATCCGGCAGGAAATATCCGCGGCACTGTCCATTATTTGCCGCCAGCTTTGTTGTGGCTCCGGTGGTGGGAAGAGGTTGGCTTCTAAAACGGCACTCGCATATAAATCCAAACTTTCAACAGCAACCGCCGGTAAACCTAATTTAAAGCGGATCATTTCACCTTGCTCTGTTACCCGTAGCCCGTTTTTGAGCGAGCGAGGCGGTTGAGAGAGGAGTGCGGCGTGTGCCGGTGCACCGCCCCGTCCGATTGTACCGCCCCGACCGTGAAAGAGAGTGAGCTCCACCTGATATTTTTCGCATAGATTGACTAGCGCTTCTTGCGCCCGATATTGCGCCCACGAAGCAGCCAACATTCCGGCATCTTTGGCGGAGTCGGAATAGCCGATCATCACCATTTGGCGATTGCGGATAACGCCGCGATACCAACCGATATTAAACAGATCGGTCATCACTTTTTCGCAATGATCGAGATCGTCTAAGGTTTCAAATAGCGGGGCAACGGGAATTGTGGTGGTGCAGCCGGCTTCTTTTAAGAGTAAATGCACGGCTAACACATCCGAAGCCTCCCGTGCCATTGAGATCACATAAGCGGAAATCACCCCTTCAGGTTGCTCTGCCACTACTTTACAGGTGTCAAGCACCTCTTGGGTTTCGGGGCTTGGTGTCCAATTATGCGGAACAAGCGGTCGGCGGGAGCTGAGTTCTCGTACTAAAAAGGCTTGCTTGTCCGCCTCTGTCCATTGGGCATAATCGCCCAAACCGATATAGCGGGTAATCTCGGCAATTGCCGTTTCGTGCCGTGTGCTTTCTTGGCGAATATCCAAACGGGATAAGCCCAAGCCAAAACAGCGGATGCGGCGTAGGCAATCCAGTAATGCACCGTTGGCGATAATGCGCATTCCGCATTGACGAAGCGATTGGTAGCAGTCGTAAAGCGGCTCCCAAAGTTGCTCGTCTTGAGACAAAATATCGTTAGAGCTAATCGTCAGCGGTTTCCCTTCTAATAATTCGCTATAATAGGCGACCGTTTTGCTCAATTTTGTGCGTAATTGTTTGACGACGAAACGGTAAGGCTCTAAGTGATCGCCGTATTTTTCACGGAATGCCGGGGTGCAATTTACCACAGAGAGTTCATCGGCGAGCAGCTTGATGTCTTCTAAAAACAGTTCGGCGGCTTTCCAGCGTTTCATTCGCAACACTTGGCGGGTAGTTTGGGCGGTAACAAACGGGTTGCCATCACGGTCGCCGCCCATCCAAGAGGAAAAACGCACGGGCGCAAGGGCTACGTCGTGTTGCACGCCAAAGTGTTTTTCTAGGTAGAAATTGAGCTGGCGGCAGAAATCCGGTACGGCTTTCCAAAGACTGTTTTCAATCACCGCCATTCCCCATTTGGCTTCGTCCACCGGTGTCGGGCGTTGGGTGCGGATTTCATTCGTATGCCACGCTAATGCAATTAGCTGCATTAGGCGACGTTTTAATTTGGTACTTTCCGCTTCGGTTAAATCATCGTGTTCCAAGCGACTTAAACAGCGGTTGATCTCAACGTGTTTATGCACTAAGGAACGGCGGGTAACTTCGGTCGGGTGGGCGGTCAGTACGAGATCGATCAGCAATTTTTCCACAGTGTCGATCACCTTTTCCGCCGGCACATTTTGGGCTTTTAAGCGCTCAAAGAGTGCGCCCATTGAACGTTCGCCGGAGGCAAGGTTGTTCGTGTGGCGGGAAATGGTTTGATATTGTTCGGCGATGTTGGTTAAATTTAAAAATTGGCTGAAAGCACGGGCAACGGGAATCACGTTTTCGGTGGAAATATTGGCGAGCATATCCAACAGCCGCTCTCGGGCAGTTTCATCGCCGGCACGGGAGGCACGGGATAAAACCCGAATATTTTCAATCAGTTCTAAAATCTCACTCCCTTGGGCATCTCGGATGGTTTCGCCCAAAAAGTCCCCTAACATATGAATATTGCTACGCATTGATTCATAAACTTGGCTCATAAAGCTCCCCTTAAATCAATAAATATTAACGGGATATAGATATACCGAAAAAGTCGGGAAATAGCAATGTAGATTTAGTTTTTTTAATGAAATAAATTAGAAAAAGTTATGCAAATATAAACAACAAGCGGTCGGATATGACGGATTTTTGACAAAAACACAACAAATCCGACCGCTTGTTCGGCTTATTTCACCTTTCGGATCATAATTTCAGACGGAATGACGCTGCCTTGCCAATAAAGCTCGGCGGCGATTTTGGCGGCGAGTTGTGCATAGGCTTGGCTGATCTCGTGAGTCGGGTCGGCAACGACAGTCGGCGTGCCGTTATCCAAATCTTCACGCAAGCGGATATGCAACGGCATTTGCCCTAATACTTGAGTGTGATATTTTTCGGCGACTTTTTCCGCTCCGCCTGTGCCGAATAGTGGCTCGTGATGTCCGCAATTTGCACAGATATGCATACTCATATTTTCAATAATGCCCAGTACCGGCACGGAGACACGTTGGAACATCGAGATACCTTTGATCGCATCAAGCAAGGCAATATCCTGCGGAGTCGTAACGACTATTGCGCCGGTAACCGGAATTTGCTGGGAGAGCGTCAGTTGGATATCGCCCGTGCCCGGCGGCATATCGACCACTAAATAATCCAGATCCGGCCACCACGTTTCTTGCAGCAGTTGGCTCAGGGCGCTGCTTGCCATCGGGCCTCGCCAAATAGTGGCGTTGTCCGGCTCCATTAAATAGCCGATCGAGTTAGAGTAGATACCGTGGGCTTCAATCGGGGTTATATGCTGATTATCCGGCGAGGTTGGGCGTTGATCGGTTGCCCCCAGCATATGCGGAACAGATGGGCCGTAAATATCGGCGTCTAAAATACCGACTCTTGCCCCCTGCGCTTTTAATGCCAGTGCGAGATTGACCGCCGTAGTTGATTTGCCGACTCCACCTTTGCCGGAGGTTACCGCAATAATGTTCTTCACACCATTGACTGCCGGGTGATTATTGGCACGTTTTAAGGTGGCGATTTGGTAGTGAATAATCCATTTCACCGAGTCGGCTTGAGCGAGTTGTTTCAGCGGTTCGGTTAAGGCGGCTTGTAGCTGTTCAAACCCGCTTTGCCACGCAAACGGCATTGTGAACTCAAGGCGTAACACGCCGCCGCCGAGCTCGGCTTTTTTCAGCGCATTGAGGGAGATTAAATCCTGTTGTAAGGTCGGGTGTTGAAAATGGCGGAGCAGCGTTTTGATCTGCTCAAACTGTTCTGGAGTAAGAAGGTTCATTTTACTTTCCTTTTGTTCGGTATAAATCTTTGCTGTAAATCACTTCGCTGGCATTTTCAGGCAAAACGCCTTGAATATCGTTGGCAATCCACATTTTTCGTTGATATTGAAACAGCGGCAAAATGGCAATGTCATTGTCGAGTTGTGCCACAATCGCCTCAATATATTGCTGACGTTGAGCGACTGAGAGCGGTTTTTCGGCTAACTCGCTGAGGTAGCGATCGACCGTTTCATTGGCATAGCCGCTTTTATTGTCAGGACTTTGGGAATGAAATGCCGTTAAAAAGAGCATCGGATCGGCGTAATCGGCACACCAACCGCTGCGAATAAATTGAAAGGCTTTGGCGTTACGTTTTGCAAGCAAATCACGCCAATCGACCGCTTGTAGCTGTACTCTCAGCAGATCGGAGCGTCCCAAAATACCGGCGATACGTTGTGCAATGGCTTCGTGGTTGCCTTGTGCATCGTAGGTGAGCGTAAATTTCAACGGCTGCTGCGGTGTTAAGCCTAACTGGCTGAAAAGATGTTCCGCACTGACGGTAGAGAGCTGCCGATCTTGCACGGTTTGCATTGTGCGGGGTAGCACGGAATGATTAGGCAAGCCAACGCCACGGCTGACCTCCGCAGAGGAAATCATCGCTCGCACCGCTTGGCGTACGGTTTTATTGCTAAACATCGGATCGGCAAAATTAAATTCATAGAAATAGGTACAAAGGCGGGGAAGCGTTCTCGCCTCGCCTTGATAGTGTGGCAGGAGATTTTCCACGATATCAAACTGTTGCGGGTTTTGCTTACTGGTAATCAGTTGGTATGCCACCTGCTGAAAGGGCAGATCTTGGCGATTTGCCTGTAAAATAAGAGTTTGCGGGCGGTGTTCTAGCAGATGATAATCACCATTGCTGATAAAGTCGCCGTTTTCTGCCGGTTTCAGCCCGCGATAAGTTGGCAAGAGGGCGGAATGCGCTAACATTTGAGGGAGTTGCGTGTTGGCTTTACGCAGCCGAATTTGTAAGGTGTGCGGATTTAATGCCTGTACGCCGAGTGCACTGGGAGGCAAGTCGCCTTGGCTGATTTCTTTGGCATTTTGAACGCCCATATAGATGAGATAGGGCGCAAGCGGCGATTTTTGAGCTGGATCGGCAAGCCGTTGCCAACTGGCGACAAAATCCTGCGCGGTAACCGGTTCGCCATTTGACCAAGTTGCTTGTTCGTCCAATATAAAGAGCCAATTTTGTTGGTCATCGCTGAATTGTTGTTTCGCCAGCACAGGCACGGCTTGTCCTTTTGGATCGAACGCCCATAAGCCCACCAGTAAATCCCGTAGCGGTGCGGCATCGGCAGACACTTTAGCGAAATGCGGATCGAGTTGCAGATACGCTGAGTAGATTGCCCGTTTGAGCCGTGGCGGCGAGGGGCTTTGGCTCTTCTCTGCCGGGACTGTTTGCGGATCGCAGCCGGTAAGCAGCCATAAACAAGCGGTGAGTTTGGCATATTTTTTCACAAAAGCGACCGCTTGAGCGTACCAATATCCCATCATTTTAATGTATCGCCGTTAAACCGGGGAATAAATTGCTCAATCCGGCGACAATAATTTCAATGCCGAGTGCCATTAGGATTAAGCCCATAATCCGAGTTACGATGTTAGTGCCGGTTTTGCCGAGCCGTTTGATCAGTGGGGCGGAAAAGCGAAACAGAACATAACAAATCAGGGCGAAAGCGATAATCGCGATACTAAAGCCGAGATAGTCGATCCAGTGATTGTAGCGAGTGCCCCACACGATCGTTGAACCTATCGCCCCAGGGCCTGCCATAATCGGCATTGCAAGAGGAACAACGGCGATGTTGTCGTATTCGGACACATCAGCATTTTTTTCTTCTTTATTCTGTTTATGCTCGCCCAGTTTGCCGCTGATCATCGTCATTGCGATGCTGACGATCAAAAAACCGCCGGCAACCCGGAAAGAGTTGAGGGAGATGCTGAAAGCATCAAGGATAATTTTCCCAAAATAGAGGCTGACTAACAGAATCACACCGATGGAAACGGCGGTGATCAGGCTGGTTTTATTACGATCTGCTTCGTATTGATGGTTGGTCATACTGAAGAAGATCGGCAACGTGCCGAACGGATTGACAATCGCAAATAAGCCGATGAAAAACTGTAAGTAAATGGCGATGTTGATAACGGTATCCACGCAGCCCCCCAAAAAATCAAAATTGCCGAGTATTATAATCAGGAATAGCGGAAAAGGCTTGCAAAAATTTACCTCGGTCAGTCTAATCTTTTATAATGCCGTTTTTATTGCGTGGAGAGCATATAATGCGTTTAGATAAATTTATTGCGGAACAAACCGGCTTAACCCGTTCCCAAGCGGGCAAAGCCTTGCGTGCCGGTGCGGTGGCGGTGAATGGCGAGATTGAAAAAAACAGTGCGAGAAAGATCTCACAAGCCGATGAGATTGTATTTGAGGGGCAGCGACTTGACTGGCTGAACGAAGGGGTGTATGTTATGCTACATAAACCCCAACATTGTGTCTGTTCACACGATGACGGGGATTATCCCAGTGTCTTCCAATTTTTCGACTATCCCCTTAGCACTAAATTACACTGTGCAGGGCGTTTAGATGCCGACACCACAGGTTTAGTTCTCTTAACTGATGACGGACAATGGTCTCACCGTATTACATCACCCAAGCACCATTGTGAAAAAACGTATCTCGTTACCCTTGCCGATCCGGTCGAAGCCTTTTACAGCACAAAGCTGGCGGAAGGGCTGCTGCTACGGGGTGAAAAAACGCTGACTAAACCTGCCAAGCTCGAAATTCTTGATGATTACAATGTCAATTTAACCATTAGCGAAGGGCGCTATCACCAAGTCAAACGAATGTTTGCCGCATTGGGCAATAAGGTGGTGGCTTTGCACCGCTGGCGGATTGGTAATGTGGTGTTGGACGAAACGTTAGAGGAAGGCGAGTTTAGAATGTTAACTGAAAAAGAGATAGCATATTTTTATGAATAAACCCGTTAGATTAAATGGCTTTTTTGTCATTATTTTAGGCTTACTATCAATGCTGCCGCCGTTGGCGATTGATATGTATTTACCCTCTTTCCTTGATATTGCACGGGATCTGAATGTGTCCCAAGAAAAAGTGCAAACCACCCTTGCTCTGTTTACCCTTGGTTTTGCATTAGGGCAACTGTTTTGGGGGCCGGTTGCCGATAGCTTCGGGCGTAAACCGATTATTTTAATCGGGATTGCAGGCGGGGCGATAATGGCATTCTTTCTCACCAAAGTAATGGATATCGGGCATTTTTACCTTATCCGCTTTGTTCAAGGCTTATTTGGAGCTGCGCCCGCAGTGGTGTTAGGGGCATTGGTGCGGGATCTGTTTGAACGTAACCGATTTGCACGAATGATGTCCACCATTATGATCATCTCAATGGTTGCCCCGCTGATTGCACCGATTATGGGCGGCTACATCGCCAAATGGTTTCACTGGCATTCCATTTTTTATACCTTAATGGCAATGGGGATATTATGTACCGTATTGGTAATGTGGCAAATCCCCGAAACCCTTAAAGTTGAAAAGCGTGTGCCGCTGCATTTCGGTAAGGTGTTGAAAAATTTTCAGGGGCTGATTGCCCATCGAGCAACGCTCGGCTATGTATTGGTCGGCGGATTGTCCTTTGCTGGTCTGTTCTGCTTTTTGACCTCCGGCTCGATTGTCTATATCGGCTTATTTGGCGTCTCACCGGAGCATTTTGGTTATTTCTTCGTGATGAATATCGGTGTTTTGATCGTGATGACCTTTATTAACGGGCGATTGGTTACCAAAATCGGCTCGGAAAATATGTTACGCATTGGCTTAATTTTGCAATTACTGGCGGGCGTATGGTTAGCGATTTCAGCGACATTTTCCTTCGGCTTGTGGGCAATGGCTATCGGCGTTGCAGTGTTTGTCGGTATGGTGTCTACTATCGGCAGTAACGCTTCGGCAGCAATTTTAGACCGTTATCCGCAAATGGCGGGGACGGCGAATGCGCTTGCCGGCACGGCTCGTTTCGGGGTTGGCTCTTTAGTGGGGGCGGGCTTGTCCCATATCCCGTTGAGCAGCGAGCGACCAATGCTTTATGCAATGGCGCTTTGTACCCTCGCGTCTTTTGTCTGCTACTATTTTCTCTGCTGCAGCACCCATTCCGAGCAAGCCTAATCTGCTCAACAAGCGGGGCGTTTGGGGCAAATTCAGCTAAATGAACATCGTAGTGTTAAAAATTTGTTCAAATCGTTCCGCATTTTAATAAAAAAGTGCCATTTTAGAAAAAACCTTGTAATCAGACAGGCGCAAGATATGCTTGCTGATAAATAGTGCTTATTTAGCATAAAATGTTGATGAGTGGTCTAAATTAAGCCTTTTTTGCCTATCTGATAGAAGAAAAATATAAAAAAAGCGTAAAAATAGCATTTTACAATTAAATTGGCAGCAGTTATATTCTCTCACAACGATTGCAAGCGGTCAGATTTGCACATTTCTTTGCACATCGCCCCGCTTGTTGTTTTCCTCATTATTGATTGAGTTGGAATTATTATGGCAAGCAAGACCCTTTACCAAAAATTATTTGATGCCCACGTTGTTCACGAGGCAGCGGGGGAAACCCCGATTATTTATATCAACCGTCATCTTATTCACGAAGTAACCAGCCCCCAAGCCTTTGACGGACTGCGGGTTGCCAATCGCCAAGTCCGCCAAGTCGGTAAAACTTTCGGCACGATGGATCACAGTATCTCCACACAGGTGCGTGATGTGCAAAAATTAGCGGGTCAGGCTAAAATTCAAGTGCTTGAGTTAGACAAAAACTGCAAAGCGAACGGCATTTCATTGTTTGATATGAATACCAAAGAGCAGGGCATTGTACACGTTATGGGGCCGGAGCAAGGCTTGACTTTGCCGGGAATGACGATTGTATGCGGCGATTCTCATACCGCGACCCACGGCGCATTTGGTGCTTTGGCGTTCGGTATCGGGACTTCCGAAGTGGAACACGTTCTTGCCACCCAAACCCTTAAACAAGCCCGTGCCAAAAGTATGAAAATTGAGGTGCGAGGCAAGGTTGCACCGGGGATTACCGCAAAAGATATTATGTTAGCCATCATCGGCAAAACCACAATGGCAGGCGGTACGGGACACGTTGTTGAATTTTGTGGCGAAGCGATCCGTGATTTGTCGATGGAAGGGCGTATGACCGTGTGCAATATGGCGATTGAAATGGGCGCAAAAGCTGGCTTGATTGCACCGGACGAAACAACCTTTGCCTATCTAAAAGGTCGCCCGCACGCGCCTAAAGGTAAAGATTGGGACGAGGCGGTCGCCTATTGGAAAACCTTGCATACGGACGAAGGGGCTGAGTTTGATACGGTCGTAACTTTAGAGGCTAAAGATATTTCACCGCAGGTAACGTGGGGAACGAATCCGGGGCAGGTAATCGGCATCGATCAACGTATTCCTAATCCGGCACAGATGAGCGATCCTGTTGCGCGAGCTTCGGCGGAAAAAGCCTTAGCGTATATCGGCTTAGACGCAGAAACGGATCTAAAAACCATTCCGGTGGATCAAGTGTTTATCGGCTCTTGCACTAATTCCCGCATTGAAGATTTGCGAGCAGCGGCGGCGGTGATGAAAGGACGCAAAGTGGCACAAAATGTCAAACGGGTGTTGGTCGTGCCGGGATCGGGTTTGGTAAAAGAGCAAGCGGAAAAAGAGGGATTGGATAAAATCTTCATTGAAGCGGGAGCTGAGTGGCGTAATCCGGGCTGCTCAATGTGCTTGGGAATGAATGATGACCGTTTGGGCGAGTGGGAGCGTTGTGCTTCAACCAGTAACCGTAATTTTGAAGGTCGTCAAGGGCGTAACGGACGCACGCACCTTGTGAGTCCGGCAATGGCGGCAGCGGCGGCAGTATTTGGTAAATTTGTGGATATTCGTCAGGTTTCATTGAACTAAGGAGAAAAAATGGCAGGTTTTAAACAACTTTCAGGGCTGGTTGTGCCACTTGATGCAGCCAATGTGGACACCGATGCAATCATTCCTAAACAATTTTTGCAAGCGATTACACGGGTCGGCTTTGGCAAACACCTTTTCCACGAATGGCGTTATCTCGATGTGGAGGGCACTCAACCTAATCCCGATTTCGTACTCAATTACCCGCAATATCAAGGGTCGACAATTTTATTGGCTCGCAAGAATTTAGGTTGCGGTTCTTCCCGTGAACACGCGCCGTGGGCATTGGCGGATTACGGTTTTAAAGCAATGATTGCCCCGAGTTTTGCCGATATTTTCTACAATAACAGCTTAAATAACCATATGCTACCGGTACGCCTCACCGAAGAGGAAGTGGAGGAACTGTTCCAATGGGTATGGGCAAATGAAGGCAAGCAGATCGAAATTGATTTAGAAACCCAAACAGTGAAAGCGGGCGAAAAACTGTATCATTTTGAAATTGACGAGTTCCGCCGCCACTGCTTGTTAAACGGTTTAGATAATATCGGCTTAACCTTACAACACGAAGCGAAAATCGCAGAGTACGAGCGTAATATCCCGGCGTTTTTACGTTAAGTCATTTCATAAAAAAAACGCATAACCAATTGTTGGTTATGCGTTTTAGTTTTTTGATTTTTAGTGTATTATTGAGCTTGACCTGCGAATGCCCCTACACGCTCATTGGTTTTATATATACCGCCGATTTCTTTTGCATTTTCACCGAAGAAACCACCTTTCACTTGAGTGGCTGCGCCGTTTTCGGAAGCAAATTTATTGCCGTCAATTTTGGCATTAAGTTTAATATCATTAGTCAGTGTGCCGGATAAGGTTTTATCCGCGAAGTTAGCTGTGATCTTACCGTGAGCTATACCAAAGTCACTCATAGTTGCACTATTTGTTTTAACGTTATAGGTAACAACTCCGGTCGGAAGTTGTGAGACATCCGTTGCTTTACCGTTTACGAAAGCAAATACATCGCTACTGCGCATAATTCCAACGGTAACATTTGGAGAGCTTGTATAAACACTGATATCGCTAGAACCACGCTTTCCACCTACGAAAAAGTCGAAGCCTTCTGTTTTCCAACCATTGACACTTGCACCACCAATATTTGCAAGATCAATTGTTTGACCATTGATAGTTAATTGATGGATATTATTTGTATCTTTAAACTCAATATTTCCTTTGCTGCTTAGACTGTAGAAAGGGCTCGCTGTATTTTGATTTTGAACACCTTTGTTCGGGGTTTCTTGATTAACACTTGGTTTCGGGGTGTTCGCTTTCGGTGCAGCATCATTTGAAGATGAGCCACCACTACTACTGCCGCAAGCAGAAAGTAAAACTGCACAAGCAAGAATAGAGAGTTGTTTTTTCATATGAAGATCTCCTGTGTCTTAACATTACACCGCTGAATAAGCTAAGCGGCGATGATAATTTACTCGGTTTTAATTTAAATTTCAATTTTTTTAAAATGCGGTCGGATTTGTTAATTTTTAGGCAAATCCGACCGCTTGTACTTGATTATTTGAAGATAATGTCTTGTTTCGGATCGAATTTTGAGGCATCGATCGGGGAGTTTTCTTCAAAATAGGCTTTAAGCATTTCCGCATCAATAAAGCCGGTATTGACATAGCTTGGGTGCTTTTTCAATACAGGGTAGCCATCGCCGCCGGCTGCGCAGTAATCCGGCACGGACAGTTTATATTTTTTGTTTAAATCAAGGGCTTTGCCGCCGATTTTTACATCGGAGACTTGTTTGGCGGTGCGATCGACCACCATTGATACGCCGGCAAATTGCGGGTATGCCCCCATATCAACATCTTTTAAAGCGACTACATTTAAGTAATCCAACAATTCTTGACCGGTGAGATCAACTGTCGCAATCATATTGCCGAATGGCTGGACGGTGAGGAGATCTTTGTAAGTAACATTACCTTCAAGGATTGAGGTGCGGATACCGCCGGAATTCATCACCGCCAAATCCGCTTTTACCCGCTCCATTTGCGACTGGGCAATCAAGCGGCCTAAGTTGGTTTGGTGGAAGCGGATAACATCACGTTCTCCCTCTAATTTGCCACCTTTTACTTCGCCGACTTTCACGCCAAGTAATTTGTCGCCTTCGTCTTGGTATTTTTTGAGATGCTCAAACACCGCTTTATCTTCGGCAATTTCCGATTGATAGAGTTTATATTCGGATTTGCCGTCAGCAAGTTTCACTTTCTGTTTTAAGTTAATCGGGATTAACTGATAATTCACCAATTTGGTTTCGCCGTTTTTAAATTCAAAGTCGGCACGACCTAAGTATTTACCCCATTCGCCCGCTTGTACAATCCAAGTGCCGTTTTGGAAATCCGGTTTACAGGTATCGCCGGGGGTATATTTTGCTTTTAAGCCTGTCCCTTCATCGTTTAAACAGACTGTGTCGTGAGTATGACCGCCAACGATCAAATCAAACGCACCTTTTTCGAGGTTGCGAGCCATTGTTACATCGCCCGGTGCATTCATTCCGTGCTTGCCGTCAAAATAGTAGCCCATATGGGTTAGTGCAATGCGAACGTCCGGCTTCTCTTTTTCGTTTACTTCGGCAAGGGTTTGTTTTGCCGCTTCAATCGGGTTGTTAAAAATCACATTGCCGGTAACCTCCGGATTACCGAGTTTTGCCGTATCTTCCGTGGTTAAACCGACCACGGCAATTTTCAAGCCGCCTTTGTTAAATACGGCATAAGGTTTGATTAGCGGTTTGTCGGTTTTTTTGTTGATGACATTAGCGGATAAGAACGGAAAGTTTGCCCATTGCTCTTGCATTGCAAGCACTTGTAGCGGGGAGTCAAACTCGTGATTACCCAGTGCCAGCGTTTCAAAGCCGAGCATATTCATTCCTTCAATATCCGGACGGGCGTTTTGCATATCGGATTCCGGTGTACCGGTGTTGTAGTCGCCGGCGTGAAGTAACAACACTTCGCCCCCTTTGGCAGCGACCTCTTTACGCACAGCGTCAATCGCCGTTTTTTGTGCGGCAAAACCGTATTCGCTTTTATCGTTTTTCCAGAAATGACCGTGTGTATCATTGACGTGTAACACGGTAAATTGGTAGGTTTTATCCGTTTCGTATGCCATTGCCGTGGCAGAGAGCAAAGCAACGGAGAGCAGGGTTTTCTTAAATTTCATAGCAAGTACCTTTGTGTGATGAAAGGGAATATTCCCAGTGTTCATTAGGGACGAATATCAATGACCGCATTATGAATGACCGTGCGATACAGTTCGTCAATTTCTTCATTTGTTACGGCAATGCAACCGTGCGTCCAATCTTTGAGCAAATGTAATTTGCCGATGTCGCCACGCCCGTTCGGCAGCCCGTGAATTTTTATCAAACCGCCGGGGGATTTTCCTTGAGATTGGGCGTAGGCAGTATCTTGTGCATTCGGGTAAGAAACGCCCAAATTTTTATGATACGCACTGCGTGGGTTACGTTCATTTATGCGATAAATACCTTCGGGCGTTTTGCCGTCGCCCTCAAATTGTTTATGTCCGATCGGGTTGAAGCCGAGGGCTATCGGATAAATTTTGACTAATTGCTCACCTCGGTATGCCCACATTTGCCGCTTATGTTTAAATACCACAAGGCGATCAATGGAGGTATCCGCCGCAATAGCTAGCTCGCCGGCGAGATAGTCTGGCAAAATATCTGACATTATCTGTTTTACCTTGGGCAGATTAAAGCCAACCAACACGACTAAGAGACCGATAAGAATAAAAATCGCTTTTTTCATCGTTTATCTACTCCGTACAAGCGGGCAGTTCGGCGGCATTTTTCGCCTATTTAGAAAAATAAGAGTAGCAGCCAAGTCAAGCCCCACGTTACCATTGCCATAAACACGGCAGCAGAACCGATATCTTTTGCCCGTCCGGAGAGTTCGTGATAGTCCGAACCGATACGATCGACCACTGACTCCACCGCACTGTTTAACAGTTCGGCGACTAATACCAACAGAACAGATCCCGTGAGCAATACTTTTTCAACGGCGTTATCGCCTAGAAATAAACCGAGCGGAATCAATAAAAAAGAAAGCCACACTTCTTGACGAAATGCAGCTTCGTAACAATAAGCACTTTTGAGGCCTTTCAGCGAATAGCCGGCGGCTCTCAGCACACGTTGAAAATTGGCTTTATTTTCGGGCTTCATAATAGGTTAAAAAGGAATAACATTGGCGTTATTCTACCCGAAAGCTATGAAGGACGAAAATAAAATAGTGTAAAATCTCGCCTCTTTTGCAATTAAAATCACCGATTTTGCAAAATTATGCCCACAAATGACCGCTTGACTATTTCATTTTGGCGGTTTTTGGGCTAATCTCATCACTCTTTATTTTATTCGGGGGCAATTAACCTCGATTTTCTCTCCGTTAGGTCTTACAGGAAACCTTATGAGCAAACCATCATTATCTTCAAAAATCCTCGGCGGCAATCTGGTATTGCGTATCGCCGTTGGTCTTATATTAGGTGTTGTACTGGCATTACTTAATCCGACTTGGGCAGCTAATGTCGGCGTGTTAGGGCAATTTTTCGTGAAATCTTTGCGGGCAATCGCACCGATTTTAGTTTTCTGCTTGGTCATCGCCTCCATTGCGAACAAAGAGGTAGGCAGCGATAGCCGCTTAAAACCGATTTTAGTGCTATACCTTTTAGGCACATTCTTAGCGGCACTGACTGCCGTTGCAGTGAGCTATCTATTCCCGACCACGCTGGAGTTGGTAACCAGTCCGGACAACCTTGCGCCGCCACAAGGCGTGGGCGAAGTGTTGAAAGTAGTCATTTTCAACTTAGTGGATAACCCGTTGGGGGCACTGACGAATGCGAACTTTATCGGCATTTTGGCTTGGTCAATCGGGTTGGGTATTGCGTTACGCCATGCCGCACCGAGTACCAAAATCTTCCTTAACGATTTATCCGATGCGGTCTCTTTTGTGGTGAAAGTGGTGATCGCTTTTGCACCGATCGGGGTGTTTGGTTTGGTCGCTGAAACGGTCGCCGTCAATGGTCTTGAAGCCTTCCACGGCTATGCCCGCTTATTAGCGGTCTTACTAGGGGCAATGGCAATTGTGGCGTTTGTGTTAAATCCATTGTTGGTCTTTTGGAAAATCCGCCGCAACCCGTTCCCGCTGACCTTTACCTGCTTGCGTGAGAGCGGTGTAACGGCGTTCTTTACCCGCAGTTCTGCCGCCAATATTCCGGTGAATATGGGGCTTGCCAAACGTTTAGGGCTAAAAGAAGAGATTTACTCTATCTCCATTCCGTTGGGGGCGAATATCAATATGGCTGGGGCAGCGATTACCATCACGGTCTTAACCCTTGCCGCTGCTTATACACAGGGCATTACACCGGATTTTGCCACAGCATTGCTATTAAGTGTGGTGGCGGCGATCTGCGCTTGCGGTGCGTCCGGTGTTGCCGGCGGTTCGCTGCTGTTAATTCCGCTTGCGTGTAGTTTATTTAATATCCCGAATGATGTAGCGGCGCAGGTGATCGGTGTTGGCTTTATCATTGGTGTAATTCAAGACTCTGCCGAAACGGCGTTAAATTCCTCGACTGATGTACTCTTTACCGCAGCGGTCAGTATGGCAGATGATAAATAATTGCTAATCAATTCCTCTAAAAAGCACGTTCCGAGCAACGTGCTTTTTTATTTTTGTGATCTCGATCGTAAACCCCCCCTTTAGCCGTTGTATATCGGCAAACTTCCTTTCAAACTGCTTGATATTTTTCTTACCGTAATGCAATGAACCTCGATCGATTTTGCCTGCTGTTTGTGTTGTCCCTCTTGCCGATATTATGGCTGCCACACGCCTTTTTATCTGTCGGAATGGGCATTGCGTGGCTGTTTTTTCTGGTCGGCTTAGTCAAAAGAGCAGGACTGCCTTTGTTACTAGCACTATTGATTGCTGTCAGTTACGGGCAGGTGATGAAAATTGCTCACAAGGCGGAGCATTTTCCGACAGGCAAGCGGGTTGAATCGATTCATATTTTGCAAATTCTCAAGCAACAGGATTATCAAACGGCGATTGCCGAATTGGCAGACGGCACACGCTTATTTTTGGCTTGGCAAACGGAAACGCCGTTGCAGTTTGATGCCCGTTACCAAGCCACCTTGCATTTACGCCCGATTTCAGGACGTTTAAATCACGGCAATTTTAATCGGCAGAAATGGTATTTCGCCCAACATATTCACGGGCTTGGTACGGTCAAGCAGGCGCAGTTGCTTTCGCCGCCGACATCATTACGGGCAAATTGGCTCTATCGGGTACAACAACAGACCGCCGACTTGCCGAACCAAGCACTACTGTTGGCTTTAGCCTTTGGTGAGCGGGCGTGGTTATCTATTAAGGCGTGGCAAGGTTTTCAGCACACCTCAACGGCACATTTGATGCGATCTCAGGCTTGCATATCGGGCTGGCGTTTGGCTTTGGCTTTTGGTTGGCAAAGGCACTGCAATGGGGATTGTTACGTTGGGGCAGATTGCACGGGGCTGGGCAATCTCTGTCTTGGGCAAAATGGTGCGGATTGTGTTTTGCATTTGGCTACAGTTTTTTAGCCGGTTTTGCGATCCCGACTTTGAGGGCGTTAGTGGCAATTTGTACGGTACTCGGCTGCCAGCAACTACGCCGTTACTATACGCCGTGGCAACTATGGTGGCGAGTGGTGGCGCTGCTACTGCTTTTCGACCCGTTGGCACTTTTGTCGGAAAGTTTTTGGCTATCGGTATTAGCAGTTGCTACGTTGATTTTTTGGTATCAATATTTTCCGCTCAATCATTGGTATGATAGGCTCTTTTGCAAAAAATGCCCGAAATCTGTCCGCTTGTGCATTGCGTTGTTGCATTTGCAGTTGGGCATTTTGCTGGTGTTTACTCCCGTTCAACTGTGGTTTTTCGAGGGCATTTCACCCGTTGCATTTTTCGCTAATATGTTGATTGTGCCACTGTATAGCTTTGTGCTTGTCCCGACAATTTTATTTAGTTTGGTGAGTGATAACCTTTTGGCGAGTTGGACGCTGGCAGATTGGATCGCCCAATTTAGCCTGTGGCTGATTACGCCGCTGTCAGAGAACTGGTTGCCGTTATCCCAAGCCCGGCAGCTCGGCGTGGCTAGCTTTAGTTTATTGGGGTTAGCGGGGATTTATGGTTGGCTATGGCAAAAAAGCAGAGGTTACTGGCTTATCAGTGGTATGTTATTTGGGTTGGTTAATCGTGGCAGTGTTATCGTCGATTTGGGGCGAAAGCAACCGATTGCCGAATGGCTGCATTTTGATGTCGGGCAAGGCTTGGCAATGGCGTTGGTCTATCAGGCAAGCGGTCAGAAACGGGCGGTTTTTTACGATACCGGTGCGAGTTGGTCTGCCCGTTCCGTTGCCGAGCAGGAGATTTTGCCTTATTTAAGGCGAGAAGGCATTGAGATTGAAGCGATTTTTGTCAGCCACGATGATAACGATCACGCCGGCGGTGTCAGTGCGTTACTCAAGGCATATCCGCAGGCGCGGCTGATCTTATCGGGGCGTAACCGCTATGCTGATAGGGTGGCTGAACCCTGTCTGGCAGGCAAAAAATGGCACTTTGGGGCAATGTCGATACAGGCGGTTTACCCGGAACATCTCGCTGTGCGGGCGACAAACCGTGATTCTTGTGTGTTGAAAGTAGAGATTGGGCAGCACCGTTTGGTGTTTACCGGCGACAGCGAAATCGCACAGGAACGGCACTATGCGGCACAGATTGGTAAGGTAGATTTTTTGCAGATCGGGCATCACGGCAGCCGAACCAGTACCAGCCAAACCTTATTAGCCCATCTTCAGCCTCAATATTCACTGATTTCGGCGGGGCGTTGGAATCCTTGGCATCACCCGCACCCCAGTGTAACCGCCCGTTTACAAGCACATTCTATTCAGGTGTTTAATACGGCGCAGCACGGAATGATCCGAGTATACTTCTTTCCGACACGCTACCAAATTGAAACGACCCGCCATATATATCACCCTTGGTATAGTGCTTATCTAGGCGAGGCACGCAAAAATCATAGTCATTTTGCTCATAACCGATTAGAATAACCCCTTACGATTGATGGATTTGAAAGGAGAGATAGTGAAAAGCCGCCCGTTTATTTTTCTGATAATAGCCTCGGCACTGTTTTTCGGCACACAACAATACAGTGTGGCGAATGATCTGTCTCAAATTCAACAGCGGATTGAGCAACAGCAAACTAAGATAGCCGAGCAGAAAAAAAAGCGGGACAGTTTGCAATCTACCTTGAAAAATCAAGAAATTGAAATGGGAAAAGTATTAAATGAGCTGAAAAAGACACAGCTTACCCTTACGGAAACCCGCCAAGCGATCGCCCGAACCGAGCAGGAGATCAAGCGGTTGGAAAAATTGGAAAAAGAGCAAAAGGAGCGGCTGAAAGAGCAGTTGGACTCGGCTTATCGCTCGGGGATTCACCCCTCCGTGTTAGAACGCTTACTCTCGGAGGAGGCTAAAAATGCCGACCGAATGGGCGCATACTATGAACATATCAATCAAGTGCGGATTGATGCCATTTATGATCTACGCCGCACTCAACAAGAATTAAAAGCCCGCCGAGACGAGCTGAAAGGGCAGCAAAAAGGGCAGCAAACCCAGTTAAACGAGCAGAAAAAGCAGGAAAAAGATCTGCAAAAAGTGAAAAACGAGCGGGAGAGTACGATCCGTTCGCTAGACAAAACCCTTGCGCAAGATCAAAACCGCTTGGACGAATTGAAAGCGAACGAAAATGCGTTACGCAATCAGTTAGCCAAAGCAGCAAATGAAGCGGCGCAGCAGGAAAAGCGTGAAATTGCCAAGCTGGAACAGAAGAAAAGCAGCGAAGAAAAACGGCAACCGACCGAACAGGAAAAACAGCAGGTGCGTGCTGGCAGTGGTTTAGGCGGGGGCAAATATGCGATGCCGGTAGCGGGCAAAATTGTCAATCGCTTTGGTTCGACCCAAATGGGTGAGCTGAAATGGAACGGGATCGTCATTCAGGCGGCGGCAGGCTCGGCAGTTAAAGCGATTGCGGGCGGGCGGGTTATCCTTGCCGATTGGTTGCAAGGTTACGGTCAAGTCGTGGTGATCGACCACGGAAACGGCGATATGTCGCTTTATGGCTACAACCAATCGCTATCGGTACGCAAAGGCAGCCGTGTTCAACAGGGGCAAACCATTGCCAGCGTGGGAAATTCCGGCGGGCAAAGCCGCTCGGCATTGTATTTTGAAATTCGCCGCAAAGGGCAAGCGGTCAATCCGTTACGTTGGGTAAATTAGTATGAACAAGCGCTGGCTTTTCCCCCTTTTTTTGCAAATTTTGTGTCTGTTCGCACCGCTTGTACAGTCGGCAAAATTGGCGATCGTCATTGATGATATTGGTTATCGCACAAAAGAAGATAGCGAAATTTATGCGTTACCCAATCAAGTGAGCGTAGCGATTATTCCCGTTGCACCTTATGCCACGGCGAGAGCGAAGCAAGCCTTTGAACAGAAACGGGATATTCTCATTCATCTGCCGATGCAGCCGCAAAATAGCCATCAACCGATTGAATCCGGCAGCTTAAAAGTGGGAATGGACGAGCAAGCCGTTGCCCAACTTATTCAGTCTGCCAGCCGCCAAGTACCGCACGCTATCGGTTTGAATAATCATATGGGCAGTAAAGCGACCACCGATCAACAGACAATGACGTATTTGATGAAAGCACTGGTCAGCCGTCAATTATTTTTTCTGGATAGCAAAACCGCAGGGAATAGCGTTGCTTATCAAACGGCAAAAAAAGTTGGCGTAAAAGCGTTGGAACGTCATCTCTTTTTAGATGACAGTAATGAACTTGCCGATGTACAACGGCAATTTAATGCAGCGATTCATTATGCTCGTAAGCACGGGACGGCGATTATCATCGGGCATCCCCGTAAACACAGTGTGGCAGTGTTGAAACAAGGCATTGCCAATTTACCCGATGATATTGAATTGGTCAGCCTTAGTCAGTTATGGCGAGATGAGCCGCTTGCCCCGCCGAAGCCGTTTATTATGCTATTTGATATTGAACCGGCACTAACCTCCGTTGAACCCTATCAATCAGTCCCTTTACTTAGAGGTGTGCCGAAGGAGTAACTATGAAAATGATCCGACAGATATTGAATCGCATTAATATTGCTGAAATCGTCAAAACACACCCTATTGAGATTGTGATAACCTGTGTGCTGACGCTCTTTTATCTATTCCTAAATCCAGCATATTTTAATAAATATTCTGATGAGAATATGTTAGGGCTTTTTCAGGCTTTTCCTTTGCTTTTTATGATGAGCTATATCCTCTCCGCTTATCGAAAATGGTATGGATTGTCGGTAATTTACGCTATTTTAGGGATTGGCGTTGTTATGTATGTCGGTTTGGATAGCCGTCTTTATACTCATAGTCCAATATATTGGGGATTATTATATATTCATTTTATCTTGTTTATTGGACAAGGTTTTTATAAAGATAATAAAGCACTGGTTTCCAGTAGTGTGAGAATTTTATTGCATTTAGGGTTTGCATTATTCTTATCAGTTATTGTGCTATTTATGGTACTTTTTCTGGAATATGCTATTGAATTACTATTTGGGATAACGGATTTCTCTGATAATAAGGCGATAATTATTGTTTATTCTTTCTGTATGCCGATTTTCTTTCTTTATTTTGAACAACAAAAAGAACAATTTATCAATAATCAGGCTATATTAAGATTAGGCAGTATTGTTGTTAATTTTATTATTTCCCCTTTTGTTATTCTTTATACAGTGGTTATATACGCCTATATTTTAGGTATTTTGATTAATTTCAGTCTGCCAAATGGTAAAACAGCAAATATTATTCTGCCCTATTTATGTCTTGGAGCATTATGTATTGCACTGAATTTAGTATTAAATGTGTCAAAATGGCAGAAGTTTTATCGTTATTTCCATTGGTTATCTATCCTACCATTAGGACTATTGTGGTTTGCGGTTGCACAACGTGTTACTCACTACGGCTTAACAGAATCACGTATTTACTTGATTGCATATTCTCTTGGTATATCTATTTACATATTATATTGTTTTATACCTAAGTTATTTTTCTACCGTATATTTTATGCTATTGCGATAGGTATTATTTTTTTCACAACAATGGTTATTTCACCAAAAGATATTGCGATGAATAGTCAATATGCTCGTTTTATGCGAATTGCAACTGAATTAGAATTAATTGATCATCATAATCAGATTAAGCCGGAAGTATTACTGAAGGATTACAGCATAAAATTTGAGCATGGCAAAAAGTATAAGGAACTTGTGGGCATTATTAATGCCTATATAACCAAGCAACCTCAATGGGTAAATTTATATGGTAAAGCGCATTTAGATAAACTTAGCGATTTAAATGTTCAGCAAGATTTGAAATATTTCTCGATAAGTATAGACAATACGAGATATGCTTTTATTGACTTGAATAAATATCGACGTTTTTTACCGCTTGATCGTTATTTTTCCTTTTATGAATCCCCAGATGAGGAGGGATTTGATTTTACAAAGACTTTCCTGATATTGAGTGATACTGTTAATGATAAAGAGAGGAAAATCGAAATTGACGGTCATCATATTCTTCAATTTTTTAGAAAAAGAGGGATTGATTTAACCCAAAAGCTTCGAAATATTGAAGTAATCGAGAAAGATAGTCTAGATTTACTCTATTTGCCAACACTTGATGGAGGATTAGTGATTTTAGATGATCTCTCTTTCCGCTTTAAGGAAGACGATGACGTTAAAGGCTACAAACTGCGATCCTTTAAGGTAATAGGCTATTTTGAACCGAATAATTAAGAGAAAATTATGCTAAAAACCAAATTACATTATCTGGCATTATTGGTAGCAACGCCGTTGGTATTTGCCGAGCAGACGGTTAGGCTCAAAATTGAAGGAATTGAGGATAAAGAACTTTATAACAATGTGCGGATTTTTTTGTCCCAAGTGAGCAACGATGAAGCAGACGGCTCGGAGCGTTATCAGTATGTGGTTCGGGAAACCGTCGATAAGGCGTTGCGGGCATTGGGTTATTACAACACCCAATATCATTTTCATTTAACACCACGCAAAGCACCAGCAAAAGATCTGCTGACGTTAAAGGTAAGCCTAGATAAACCGGTTAGATTAGACGAGCGGGAGGTCGATATTCAAGGGCAAGCGGCACAGGATAGCGATTTTCAGCAGTTGCTGGAAAAGGACATTCCGGCAAAAGGCACTCGCCTGAATCACGAAACTTACGATAATTTCAAGAGCAATATTGAGAAACTTGCCCAATCCAAAGGCTATTTTGACGGGAATTGGCGTTATCACCGTTTGGAAGTCTACCCTAGCTCTCACACGGCGGATTGGCGTTTGGGTTATTACAGCGGTGAACGCTATCGTTATGGCGATATTCGCTTTAAAAACAGCCAAATTCGTGAGGATTATTTAACTCAAGTTTTACGCATTCAGTCAGGTGATGAATACCACATCAATGATCTCTCAAAATTATCTAGCGATTTTTCATCGAGTAATTGGTTTGTTTCGGTATTGGTTGAGCCGGAATTGGACAGCGAGAAAAAGACGGTGGATCTGAACGTATTATTACAGCCGAAGAAAAAAAATGATGTGGAGATTGGTATCGGCTATATGACGCAGGTTGGGCCCCGTTTCCAATTAAACTGGAAAAAACCGTGGATCAATGATCGCGGACATAGCTTGGAAATGAACAGCTATTTTTCGCCGAAAGAACAAAAAATCGAATTTGGGTATAATATTCCGCTGAAAAACGATCCGATTAACCATTATTACCAAATCTCCGGCGGTTTAGAGCGGGAAAAGCAGAACAATACCAAATTTACCGGTGCTAATTTGGCATTTCAGCGGTTTTGGAATTATGAATCCGGTTGGAATTTTTCGTTAGGAATGAAAGCCCGTTATGATGCCTTCGAGCAGGCAAATGATAAATTTAAAACGCTTTTACTCTATCCGACCGCCTCATTAAACCGCACTCGTAGTGATGGGCAGCGTTTTCCATTGTGGGGGGATTCCCAAAAGCTGACGGTAAATTGGGGCAGTAAACTATGGGGATCGGATGTGAATTTTTATTCTGCGAAAGCATCAACAGCTTGGATCAGAACCTATGCCGATGCGCATCGCTTTTATCTGCGAGGTGAGCTCGGTTACTTAAAAGCAGGCGAATTTGGGCGTATTCCGCCGGCGTTACGTTATTTTGCCGGTGGGGATATGAGTGTGCGGGGCTTTGGTTATAAGAAAATTTCGCCGAAAAATAAGGACGGCGAACTGACCGGCGGTTCACACCTTGCCACTGCCACAGCGGAATATCAGTACCAAGTTTACCCGAATTGGTGGGGAGCTGTATTTTATGATACAGGGCTTGCCACTCGTCAATATAAGGCTAAGGAACTGCATTCAGGCGTTGGGGTAGGCGTGCGTTGGGCATCGCCGATCGGTGCAATTAAATTTGATCTTGCCACGCCGGTGCGTTCGCCGAGCAATGAAAAAGGGATTCAATTCTATATTGGATTAGGTTCAGAATTATAATTTATTATCACTATGCAGCACGAACAGACGACAACATCGGCTCATTCAGACACTCACGAGCAAACCACGCCGACAGCGAAAAAATCAAAATGGCGTTGGCTATGGCGGGCAATTATCGGGCTGATCCTCTTACTGGTATTGCCACTTCTGTTTTTGACAACGGCAACGGGGCAGCGAACATTATTGCACTGGGCGGATAAATGGGTGGACGGGCTAACGATAGGCACGGTGGAAGGCAGCTTACAAGAGGGATTGCTGCTATCCGATACACAATTTCAGACTGACGGTGTCAAGGTGAATGTCGGGCAGGCGGAGCTGCATATCGGTTTTCAATGTTTATGGGAGCGCCGTGCCTGTATCGAAAATATGTCGCTGCGGGATACGGCTATTGACATTGATACTGCTAAATTACCGCCTGCCGCCCCTAAAGAGGAGAAGCCGCTCGGCGAGATTGAGTTACCCTTAGGCGTTGCCCTCAAACAGATTGCGCTGAATAATGTCAGCGTCAAAGTGGATGATATGGTAATTCACCTTCAACATTTTCAGTCGGGCATTACCGGACAAGGTAAGCAGCTAAATTTAGAGCCGACCCAATTAGCAGGGCTGACTCTGTCTTTACCGCAAGCGGTCGAAAATCCGCAAAAATCTGCAAAATCTACCGTTTCGGCGACACAACCGATCGATTGGAATGCACTAAAAGCACAATTTGCCGAACCGTTACTGACGAAACTTGACCCGATAAAATTGCCGTTAAATGTCAATATTGCGGATTTTTCGGCAAGGGATATACGGTTGGAGCGTCAAACGGCAGAGAGCCACGAATCGTTATTGAACGTTGCAGAACTTCAACTAAAAGCCCATTCCGATGAAAAATCGGTGGCATTAGAACATTTATTGTTTAAAAGTGATAAGGGCGATCTGAACGGGCAAGGGCTGCTGACGTTAGCGAAAAATTATCCGTTAGGTTGGAAATTAAATGCGAATATGCCGGCATTGCCTGATTTTCAATTACCGGCAAGTGAAGCTGAAATGACGTTATCCGGTGAGCTGTTTGACGCAACTCATTTAAAGCTCACAACGTCAGGGGCAATCAATGCCGATTTACAAGGTAGCGTACAGCTTGCCGAACCGAAAACACCGTTTAATTTGGCGTTGAAAAGTGCAGCGATCCGTTACCCCTTTATTAGCGAAAAAGGGCAAGATCCGTTGCAACTCAAACAGGTCGATTTAGCCATTCAGGGGGATTTGCTGGATTACCGTCTTGATACGCAGTTAGAAGCCGCCGGTATGGGCGTGCCGAAGAGTGCGTTACAGCTCAAAGGGCAGGGCGGTTTGACCCATTTTAATGTGGCGGATCTCACACTCAACACCTTACAAGGCAAAGCGCAGCTAGCGGGTAACATCGATTGGCAAACCGGCGTGGAATGGCAATCAGCATTGCAGTTGAACGATATTCATACCAAATCGCTCATACCGGAATGGGCGGCGGTATTGTCGGGGGCATTGAAGTCCCGTGGCTATGTGGCACGAGGGGAAAAGGGCGAGCAATGGGCGGTTGAGCTATCTGATGTCGATCTGCACGGCAATCTCTTTCAAAAGCGGTTACAACTGACCGGTGCATTGAAAGCAGATGCACAAACCCTACTGAACGTGCCGGCAGCCAATTTAATTTATGGCGAAAATCGGATTGAGTTAAAAGGGGTTATCGGCGATAAATCCGATTTTAGTGCGGATATCAACGCCCCGAATTTGAAAGGGCTTGTGCCGAATTTTAATGCTGCAGTACAGGGCAAAGTGAAAATGTTGGGTAAATTAAGTGAACCGACCTTGGATCTTGATGTGAGTGCGAATAATGTCAGCTATGAACAGTTTAAATTTCAACACCTCACCGCAAAAGGCAATATCAGCTCGGCAAATGAGATCAAGGGCGATTTGACGGTGGGGCTGCGTCAATTTGCCTACGATGACGTGAAAATCAGTAATGCCAACCTTACCGCAAGCGGGAGTGAAGCAAATCATCAGGTAAAATTGATTGCCCAAGGCGAACCGGTTGGGGCAAATTTGCAAATTTCCGGTAAATTCGACCGCTTGCAGCAGCGTTGGCAAGGAAAACTGCAAAATGTCGCTATTCAGTCGCCGGCCGGGGAGTGGAAAAACGAGCAAGCCGTAGCAGTTGCTTATCATCACTCGCAACTCAAAGCGGATATCGGCGCACATTGTTGGCGTAATCCAAATTTACAGCTCTGCTTCCCACAGGCGTTTAGTGCTGGTAAAGAGGGGAAAGTGCCTTTTGAGCTCAAACGGTTTGACTTAGCGATGGTTCAGCCGTTTCTAGCCAAAGAAACCCAAGTTGCAGGTATTATCAATGCGAACGGTACGGCATCGTGGTTTGCCGATAAAGCCCCGCAAGTAAACGTGGAGTTAGGCTCGAACAGCATTAAAGTGGTGCAACAGATCGACCATCGCCGCTTTCCGATCCATTTGACGCCGGTAAAACTACGGGCAAAATTGGCGGATAATCAACTTAATTTGCAGACCGATATTCAGCTTGAGAAAAACGGGCGAATCAGCAGTGATTTGGTGATGAAAGATCTGGCAAACAAACGGGCATTGTCGGGTAAACTTAATCTTGAGCAGCTTAACCTCAGCGTGATTTCACCGCTGTTAAGTGCGGGGGAAAAGGTCGGTGGCGAGATAAACGCACGCCTAACCTTAGGCGGTACGGCATTATCGCCGTTGCTTTACGGCAATTTGAATTTGAGTGCATTGACGGCTCGTTCCAATATTATGCCGTTTGAGGTAACAGGCGGTGGGTTAAGCCTGAATTTTAACGGGGCAACCTCCACACTCAACGGCAATGTACAAACCAAAGAGAGTAACCTCGTGCTGGAAGGGGATGCCAATTGGCAAAAATTAGAGGCGTGGCATACCCGTATCAAAGCGAGGGCAGAGCGTTTTCGGGTTGATATGCCGAATATGGCAAAAGTGGATGTTAGCCCGAATATTGAAGTAAAAGCGACTCCGAAAGCCTTGATTTTAAGCGGTAAAGTGGATATTCCGTGGGCAAGAATTGCCGTAGAAGCGTTGCCGGAAAGTGCGGTGGCGGTCAGCCAAGACGAAGTGATTATGGACGGGCGTGGCAAAGCTCGACAAAAAGCGGCGGCAATCTTGAGTCAGCCGCCGGCACAAACTCATTCCGGTATGGCGATTCAAGCCAATATTGATATTAATGTCGGTAATGATGTCAAAATTGATGCCTACGGGCTGAAAAGTGATCTCAACGGCAAGGTGAAAGTTCGCCAAGGGGATAAAGGACTAGGGCTATACGGACAAGTGAATTTGCAGAACGGCACATTTGCGTCGTTCGGGCAGGATTTGGTGATCCGCAAAGGCTTAATCTCGTTCACCGGATCACCGACTCAGCCGACATTAGATATTGAGGCGATCCGCAATCCTGAAGCGATTGAAGACAGCAAAGTGACAGCGGGTGTCAAAGTTACGGGAATTGCCGATGCGCCGGAAGTGAAACTGTTCTCCACCCCGTCAATGCCGCAGGATCAAATCCTCTCTTATATTCTCACTGGGAGAGGGCTGGAAGGCAGCGGCGATGCGGGGTCGAGCAATTCCATTGCCGCCGCTTTAATTGGTATGAGCCTATCAAAAAGTAGTAAGATGGTCGGCGGGGTCGGCAGTGCGTTCGGTATCAATGATCTGAATGTCAGTACCGCAGGGATTGGCGACAACACCAAAGTGGTGGTAAGCGGTAGCTTAACACCGAAATTTCGGGTGAAATACGGGGTCGGGATTTTTGCGCCGCTGACGGAATTAACCCTACGCTACCGTTTAGCGCCAAATCTCTATTTACAATGGGTTTCAAGCATCAATCAAGCGGTCGATTTGATGTATCGGTTTGAATTTGACTAATTTTTCTGCGCAATTAACACGCATTTATGGATAAACAACGACAACAACAGCTGCAAAAATGGCTACGCAGACAGCAAACAATGATAAGGAAATGGCTCTATCTTAACGTACTCTTGGGGGCAATCAGTGCGTTATTGATGGTCGGGCAAATGTGGCTGCTTGCCGCAATGTTGCATAAAATGATTGTAGAGCATCAACACCCTGACCAATTTATTCCACAATTAGTCGGATTACTCGGCTGCTTTATCGGGCGGGCAATTTTAGTCTGGTTGCGGGAAAGAGCCGGTTTTAAAGCAGGACAGGCACTGCGTTTGCATTTACGCCGTGTGGTGTTAGATAAACTGGCACAAATCGGCCCGTTAAGTATTCAACAACGTCCGGCGGGTAGCTGGGCGGCGTTGATGCTTGAACAGGTGGAAAATATCCATAACTTTTATGCACGCTATTTGCCGCAGCAATTTTTATCGTTGATCGTCCCGCTTGTTATCCTCTGTTTTGTCTTTCCGCTGAACTGGGCGGCAGGGCTGATCCTGTTTGGCACATTGCCGTTATTGCCGATTTTTATGGCACTGGCCGGAATGAAAGCAGCCGAGGCAAACCAACGCAACATCGGCGTATTATCTCGTTTAAACGGGCAATTTTTAGATAGTTTAAAAGGGCTGGACACTATCCGCTTGTTTGGGCGAGGAGAACATCAAACCGCAGAAATTTATCAGCGCACGGAAGATTTTCGCCTTAGCACGATGGACGTGCTGAAAATGGCGTTTCTCTCCTCGGCGGTACTGGAGTTTTTTACCGCCGTTTCGATTGCAGTGATGGCGGTCTATTTCGGCTTTATCTATTTGGGCGAATTGGATTTCGGCTATTATGAGGTTGGCGTGAGCTTGTTTGTCGGCTTTTTCTGTTTAATGTTAGCGCCCGAGTTTTATCAACCGTTACGGGAATTGGGTGTGTATTATCACGATAAGGCGGCGGCAATCGGCGCGGCGGATAGTCTTGAGGCTTTTTTAACTCAACCGATAATGACCCAAGCAAGCGGGCAGATCCGCTTAAAAAATAGCAAAATAGAAATTCAAGCAACCGATTGCGTGATTTTATCTCCGCAGGGGAAACCGCTCACCCAACCTCTGAATTTTTGCTTGGCATCTCACCGAAAAATAGCCCTGGTTGGTCAAAGCGGCGCGGGTAAAAGCTCGTTAATGAATATGCTATTAGGCTTCTTGGCTTATGAAGGAAGTTTGAAAATCAACGGGGTCGAACTGCGAGAGTTGGATATGGCAGACTGGCGGGCAAAATTAGCGTGGGTCGGGCAAAACCCGCAGTTGATGCGGGGAACGTTGCGGGAGAATTTACTTCTTGGGCATTCAACGGCAAGCGAAGCCGAGATTGCACGAGCGTTGGTGTTATCCAAAGCCGATGAGTTTGTGTATCGGCTCGGCTTGGATAGCGAGGTAAAAGACGGCAATGCAGGCATTTCCGGTGGGCAAGCCCAGCGGATTGCCATCGCCAGAGCTTTACTTCGCCCTTATCAGCTACTCTTATTGGACGAACCGACTGCCAGCCTCGATTTGCAATCGGAGCAACAAGTGCTGGCGGCGTTGCATAATTTAAGCCGTGAACAGACCACCTTGATGATCACCCACCGCATAGAAGATCTCAAACAGTGCGATGAAATTTGGGTGATGAAACAGGGGCAGATTGTGCAACAAGGGCAATTTGCCGAGCTTGAACAACAAGGCTTTTTTGCCGAATTACTAGCCACTGCCAACCCACAATTAGAAGGATAACAATGCGCGCGCTTTTCCCTTTTTTCTCCCTTTACCGCACCCATTGGGGACGGCTGTTCCTAGGCACAGTGCTGGCGATAGTCGGTTTAACCGCCAGTATCGGTCTATTGAGCTTATCCGGCTGGTTTTTGGCGGCTTCTGCTTTGGTCGGCTCAAGTCTGCTCTTCAACTTTTTCTATCCGTCTTCAGGGGTGAGAGGGCTGGCGATTGGGAGAACTATTTCACGCTATTTTGAACGCTTGGTCACCCACGATGCTACGTTTCGTGTGCTGGCAAACTTGCGGGTGTCGGTCTTTAAAAAGCTGATTCCGCTTAGTCCGGCAGGCTTGAGCCGCTATCGTCATAGCGAACTGTTAAACCGTTTGGTTGCTGATGTGGATACCCTTGATACCCTGTATCTGAACCTACTCTCACCGTTTATCAGTGCGCTAATGGTGATCGTGTTTATGGCGATTGGGCTATCCTTTATTTCACCGTTATTAGCGTGGGTTGTTTGTTGCACGTTAGCCGCATTATTGCTGATTTTGCCGACTATTTTCTACCATTTAGGCAGAAAATTAGGGCAGATTGCGGTTCATACCCGTGCCGCTTACCGTAGCCAATTTATCGAATGGATCGAACTCAACGCCGAATTTTTATTGTTCGGCGTGCAGCAGACGATGCGTGAGAAATTACATCAGACGGAACATCAATGGCTGGCGGTACAGGGCAGAGAAAGCCAACTGGGCAGTTTATCCAATGCGTTGCTCATCGTATTAAACGGCATATTGGTAACGATCACCTTATATTTATCGGCAACGGCAATCAATGTTGAAAATGCAGAGCAACCGCAGGCGCTGATTGCTTTGGTGGTTTTTTGTGTGCTGGCATCACTGGAAATTTTAATGCCGATTGGCATTGCGTTTTTGCATTTAGGGCAGGTGATTAGTGCAGCAGAACGCATTGGCGAGATTACCGAGCAAATGCCCACTGTGGTTTTCCAAGGGAAAGCCGTTTGGCAAAAAATAGCGGAAAACCGACCGCTTGTTCGCTTTGAAAAAGTCGATTTTCATTATCCGCAGCGGACCGACAGAATATTAAACAACCTCTCTTTTGAGATAGCACCACGCCAAAAGATCGCGATTTTAGGCAAAACCGGCAGCGGCAAATCCACCCTTTTCCAACTCTTAAACCGCAATTACGACCTGACAAGCGGTCAGATTTTGTTAAACGGTTGCAAAATCGAAACCTATCCGGAACAAACATTGCGGCAGCATTTGGTTACTCTTAGCCAACGTGTCCATATCTTCAGCCAATCGCTACGTGATAATTTGCGGATAGGCAATCCAAATGCAACGGATAGCGCGCTTAATCAAGTGCTGGCGGATGTCGGGTTAGCCTATTTGACAGAGCAAAGTGGACTGGATGTGTGGCTGGGAGAAGGCGGACGACCCCTTTCAGGGGGCGAACAACGCCGCTTAGGATTAGCACGCTTATTGCTAAGCGAGGCGGAAATCGTGTTGTTAGATGAACCGACCGAAGGTTTGGATCGAGAAACGGAGCAGCACATTTTGCAACTGATTTTCAATCATTGCCGACACCGCACCCTCTTAATGATCACCCACCGCTTGAACGGTTTAGAGCGTTTTGATCGGGTTTATAGATTAGATCAAGGGGAATTGGTTGGCTCAAACTGAGCGGGAGAGTCCGAGTCCAATAACATCTTATTTTCTTTCTGCCAGATTGTTTTTTCGGCGAAGGTATGCTTATTTTGAGTATGTTTAATCTCGTTAAAAGCAATTTCCCAGACATCACTGGGTAGCTGTTTAGCAACGGGGAAACGCATCAAATAGCTTGCTAATGCTTTTTGCTCTTCAACTGAATCGGAAAGGTAGCGAGCCGTCGCCCGAAATTGAATCCCTTAGTATTTAAGTGTGGACATAGGGAGCTTCTCCATTTGAATATCATCAAGGCTAGGTTCTATCCTGTGACCTGGGTATAAAAATGTTAACTTTAGAGAAATTGATATTATAGATATGTAAGGAAATTTACAGTATGTGAAACAAGTTGAAAAGCCAACTAGCTAACTTTTGTGTTAAACATATCTTCGATCTACTTTCACAAAATGATAAAAATAATTTCAGCACACATTGAAAAATATGAAATATATATCTTTGAATTTGAAAGAGAATTTTTAGATAACAAAAAGGTAGATTTTAGGCTATAATCTACCCTCAATTTAAGATTGTCAAAATCTGTCAAGAACCCCTTGCTATTCTGTACTCAGGAGGACTTATGGTTGCTATTCGCCGCTCACACCTACTCGAACCGACCAATTTTGAATTGGCTAGTTGGAGTGCGGCTTTGAAGATGTCGCCGATTACTTTTGAGGAATTACAGAGTGCTTGGCAGTATGCGCAGGAGAAATTGGACACCGACCAATTCCACTTGATGTGGTACGGCATTGAAATGGTCGAAATTCTGCACGGGCTGAATATGGATGATGACAGTCTAATCGCCGCCCTACTTTTTCCGTTAGTCAAGCAGCATATTATTGATTTGGTGCAAGTCAAAGAGCATTTCGGCAATCAGGTCAAAAATTTGGTGAAAGGCGTGCTTGAAATGGATAATATCCGCCAGCTCAACGCCAGCCACACTTCTGATCTGCAAATCGACAATATCCGCCGAATGTTACTGGCGATGGTGGACGACTTCCGCTGCGTGGTAATCAAACTCGCCGAGCGGATTGTCTATCTGAGAGATGTGGAACGTTGCAGCGAAGAAGATCTGGTACTCGCCGCCAAAGAGTGTTCCCATATCTATGCACCGCTGGCGAACCGCTTGGGCATCGGTCAGCTCAAATGGGAACTGGAAGATTACTGTTTCCGAGCTTTGCATCCCAAAGAGTATCGTCAAATTGCCAAATATGATTTGGCGGAGCGGCGGCTCGATCGGGAAAAATATATTGCTAATTTTGTCGCCGATCTGACCGCTTGTTTAAAAGAAGAATTGAATGAGGTGCAGGTTTACGGTCGCCCGAAACATATTTACAGCATTTGGAAAAAAATGCAGAAAAAACATTTAACCTTCAATCAGTTATTTGATGTGCGGGCGGTACGGGTCATCGTCCCGACCCTTGAGGATTGCTACACGGCACTCGGCGTTGTCCATACCCAATACCTGCATTTAGCGGAACATTTCGATGACTATATTTCCAACCCGAAACCGAACGGCTACCAATCCATTCATACCGTCGTTTTAGGCAAGGGCGATAAGCCGATTGAAGTGCAGATCCGCACTCAAAAAATGCACGATGATGCCGAGTTAGGCGTGGCGGCACACTGGAAATATAAAGAGGGGGCAGCGGCAGGTCGTTCCGGTTACGAAGAAAAAATCGTCTGGTTACGCAAACTGTTGGATTGGCAAAAAGATATTGCCGATTCCGGTGATGTTTTGGCAGAAATGCGCTCGCAAGTTTTTGATGATCGGGTGTATGTATTTACCCCGAAAGGCGATGTCGTCGATCTGCCGAATAATGCCACCTCGCTTGATTTCGCCTATACGATCCACAGTGAAATCGGGCATAGGTGCATCGGTGCAAAAGTCGCCGGCAGAATCGTACCCTTTACCTATATTCTGCAAATGGGGGATCAGGTTGAAATCATCACCCAAAAAAATCCAAATCCAAGCCGAGATTGGCTCAATCCAAGTCAAGGCTTTGTGAATACCGCCAAAGCCCGCTCCAAAATTATTGCGTGGTTTAAAAAATTGGATCGGGAAAAGCACATTCCGATCGGCAAAGAAATGCTGGAAGCGGAAATGGCGAAATATCAGTTTAACTATAAACAGATCGAAGAATTTGCCCTGCCCCGCTATAATTTAAAACAGCTTGACGATCTCTATGCCAGCATTGGCGGCGGCGATATCCGTCTCAACCAGCTAATGCACTATTTGCAAAACAAACTGGTCAAAACCACTGCCGAGCAAGCCGATGAAGCAGTGTTAAAGCAAGTGGCAAATAAAAACCAAAGCCCAAAACCGCACAAAAACGGCTTTATCGTGGTTGAGGGGGTCGGCAATCTAATGCATCATATCGCCCGCTGCTGCCAACCTATCCCCGGTGATGACATTGTTGGCTATATCACGCAAGGGAGAGGGATTTCCATTCACCGAGCCGATTGCGAACAACTGTTTGATCTACAAAGTAACAGCCCGGAACGGGTGGTCGATGCCGAATGGGGCGAGCATTACGCCACCGGCTTTAGTCTGACGATCCGTGTGATTGCAAACGATCGCAACGGCTTATTGCGTGATGTCAGTGCTATTATGGCAAACGAAAAAATTAACGTACTAGGTGTTTCCAGCCGTACCGACACGAAACGGCGCATTGCCACCATTGATGTGGAAGTCGAATTGAATAATATCCAACTGCTAAGCAAATTGACCGCCCGCATCGTCCAGCTAGACGATGTGATCGAAGCAAAACGCTTGTCAAATTAAAGGAAATAAGAATGAAAAAATTGGTGATTTTAGGTTCAACCGGTTCGATTGGCAAAAGCACGCTCTCAGTCGTCGCACATAATCCGACCCAATACCACGTCTTTGGATTGGTCGGCGGCAAAAATGTTACCTTGATGACCGAGCAATGCCAGCAATTCCAGCCCGAATTTGTCGCAATGGACGATCCTGCCGCTGCCAAGCAATTAGCCGATAATCTTCGCCAATTAAAGATCAACAGTGAAGTATTGACAGGGCAGAAGGCGATCTGTGAACTATCTTCACATCACGAGGTGGATATGGTAATGGCGGCGATTGTGGGGGCAGCCGGTTTATTGCCGACATTAGCTGCCGTGAAAGCCGGCAAACAGGTTTTACTCGCAAACAAAGAGAGTTTGGTAACTTGCGGACAAATTTTCATTGATGAAGCCCGCCAATCCGGCGCAAAATTATTACCGGTGGATAGCGAGCATAATGCAATATTCCAATCTCTGCCGCCCGATGCGCAAAATAAAGTCGGCTTCTGCCCGCTTGCAGAATTAGGCGTGAGCAAAATCATCTTAACCGGTTCAGGCGGCCCTTTCCGTACCAAGCCTTTAACCGAATTTGCCACCATTACTCCCGCCCAAGCGGTTGCCCACCCGAATTGGTCAATGGGGCAAAAAATCTCGGTGGACTCCGCCACAATGATGAATAAAGGGTTGGAATATATCGAAGCACGCTGGCTGTTTAATGCCAGTGCGGACGAAATGGAAATCATCATTCACCCGCAATCCATTATTCACTCAATGGTTCGTTATATTGACGGCAGCGTAATCGCTCAAATGGGTAATCCCGATATGCGTACCCCGATTGCACATACAATGGCATACCCAAACCGCATTTCAGCGGGTGTTGAACCGCTAGATTTTTTCAAACTTAACCAACTGACCTTTATTGAGCCGGATTTTGCCCGTTATCCGAACTTAAAATTAGCGATTGACGCCTTTGCCGAAGGGCAATACGCCACTACCGCAATGAATGCCGCCAATGAAGTAGCCGTAGCCGCTTTTCTGAATAACGCTATCCGCTTTACCGATATTGCCAGCATCAACCGCACAGTCGTTGAAAATATCGCCCCGATTCAAGTCAGAGAAATTGCCGATGTGATCCATATCGACAAACTGGCTAGAGAACTCGCGCAACAGGCTATTTTATCGGTTTAGGCTAAATTAGATAATAGTGGGATTATAAAATCCTCTATATACAACAAAACGGTAGAGCCTTATCCGTCAAAGCTCTACCGTAATTTCTTTCAACCAAATTATTTAGTTATCACTTGGGATCACACAAGGACTAGACCATTACAGCGCTAATCCTCATCTATAATAACTCTCTTTCTCAATTTTGATTTTAAGCGTCTTCAATCACCCACTCGAACCAATCAATAACATCTTTTTCGTGAATACCGTTTGCAATCAAAATATTGGCTTGTTTGACGGAATCAGGATTATTAGAAATTAACGGGTGCCAATCGAATAGCGGTTTGCCTTCATAAATCAAGCGGTAAGCGCAGGTTGTAGGCAGCCAGCTAAAATCCGGCAGGTTTTTCTTGGTAAGTTTGGTACAATCCGTTTCCAGTTGGAAACGATTGGGATAATTGGTGCATTTGCCCGTTTCAACGTCCAATAAATTGCACGCAATGCGGGTGTAATAAAGCCGCTCCCGCTTTCCTCTCCCTTGAATGTATTTGCGATAGCAACATTTGCCGCAGCCATCGCATAGGGCTTCCCATTCCGCTTCATTCATTTCAAACAATGATTTCGTCTGCCAAAAAAACGGGGCGATCGTTACGTTTTTTTGCAACATTATCGTACAACCACCGCAGTGCCTGTTGCCACCACAATGAACATACCTTTGTTTCCGCCCATTGATTGATAATCAATAGATACGCCGACAACGGCGTTTGCACCTTTTTTTCTTGCTTCATCCGCTAATTCTTGCAAGGCTTCTTGGCGAGAGCTGTTGAGCTTGCTTTCGTACATACCCGAACGTCCGCCGATAATGTCGGTGATACCCGCAAAAAAATCCCGCACAATGTTTGCGCCGGACACGACTTCGCCAAAAACTAAGCCTTTATATTCGCTGATTTGTTTGCCTTCAATCGTTGGTGTAGTGGTAATAATCATTGAGTTTCCTTATTGAGAGAGTTGTTGTTTCAGAGATTGCAATGCCATTGCACGATGCGAAATACGTTTCTTTTCCGCCGTATCCAGTTCGGCAAAACTGCATTGTTTCGGCGGGTAAAAGAATAGCGCATCGTAGCCAAAACCGTTTGATCCTTTTTCTTCCGTCAAAATTGAACCGGCACACTCACCCATTGCAATTTTGGGAGTCGGATCGTTTTCGTGCTGTAAAAAAACGATACAGCTCACAAATTTTGCCTGTCGCTTATCGTATGGCACATTTTCCAATGCTTTGAGCAATTTTTGCCGATTTGCCGCATCGTCGCCTTCTACCCCCGCATAACGTGCAGAATATAACCCCGGTGCACCGCCTAATACTTGCACAGATAAGCCTGAATCATCGGCTATCGCCGGTAAGCCGCTGATTTTGCTGGCATAACGGGCTTTGATTAACGCATTTTCGACAAAGGTCAATCCCGTTTCGTCAGGGCTTACAATCCCAAATTCGCTTTGAGCGACAACTTCAAAGCCAAATGCGGACAGTACGTCCGCCATTTCTCTCACTTTTCCTGCATTGCTTGTTGCCAATACAACTTTGGTTTTTTCCATCTTCTCACTCCGTTTTGCCAATTTTGGCTCTAATCCGACCGCTTGCTGTCGTATAAACTTGGGTCATTTTCATTTGGGCGGGTTTTAAAGCGGCGGTGCAGCCACATATACTGGCTCTGCGCCTGCATAATTTCCGCCTCAACCAACCGATTCATTCGATCGGCAGTATCAACCTCATTTTCACAGGCAGAAAAATCAACCGGAGGGCTAATTTTTACCGTATAGCCGGAAAAATCGGCATTTCGCATCGGTGTAAAAGGCACGACAACGCTTTTCGGCGCAGAGCGTAACAACATTCGTGAACCGGTTGTCGTACACGCCTGCGGCATTGCAAAAAACGGCACAAATATACTGTTTTTGCGCCCGTAATCGTGATCCGGCGCATACCAAATTGTTTCACCCGCCCGCAGCGCTTTAATCATTCCCCGTAAATCTTTGCGGTCGAGCATTGCTTTATTGGAGCGTACTCGCCCACGGAACTGAATCCAGTCTAGTAGCGGATTATCATTCGGGCGGTACACCCCGATACCTTGATGGTGCAACCCCACAATTCTTGCCCCCAACTCTAACGTCAAAAAATGTACGCCGACAAAAATCACCCCGCTATCTTCCGGTTGGTTAAGGTGCTCTAAACCTTCCACTTTTGACCATTTGAGAATACGTTTATCCGACCAAAACCACGCCATTCCCGTTTCAATAATCGCCATTCCGACAGAGAGTTGGTTTTCTCTCAAAATCGCCTCAATTTGTGCATTAGAATAATCGGGAAAGCACAATTCAAGGTTACGGCGGGCAATTGCCATTCGCCGTTTTCCAAATTTTAACGCACCAAACAGTTTCCCCAAACCAATGCCGATTTTGACCAACATCGGATAAGGTAAACACAATACCAGTCGAAATAGCCCGACAGCGAGCCATAATCCCCAATATTTCGGGTGTAAGAACGCCCGTTGAAACGGCGGTAATCGTTTCTCGTTTTCCATCTTGTTCCTCTTTAATATCAGCAGAGATTATAATCAATAACGCTAAAAAAGTGTTAACTAGATCAAATTTTTACGTTTTACCCGGTTTTTCAGCTTGAAATTATGCGCCAAAAGGCATAACTTGAGGTTATATGAAATCGTCATCAACAAGAGGAAAATGCTATGACAATCAACATTTCAAGCAAACAAATGGATGTTACACCGGCAATCCGCAACCATATTGAAGAGCGTTTGGCAAAACTGAACAAATGGCAAACTCAGTTGATTAACCCGCATTTTATGATCCACAAGCTCCCGAACGGCTATGAAGTAGAAGCCGCGATCGGCACACCTGTCGGGGATTTATTCGCCAAAGCACAAAACGAGGATCTCTATCAGGCGATTAACGATGTCGAACAAAAATTAGAAACCCAACTCAATAAACAAAAACATAAAGGCGAAGCCCGCCGGGCAAATGAGAGTCTTAAGACCTTAAACGAACAATAACCTTAATTCAACGTAATAAGCCCAGCTTGACAACCGGGCTTATTTATTATTCGGTATTTAAAGACGCTCTTAGAATGGTTATTTATATATTATCATACAGTGTAAATTATAAAATACTTTAAAATTAATCAATTAAATATTGACTTGTTAAGTTGAAGTATAAATACGTAAAAATAAAGTATAAAAGACTAGATTTCAGATTTTATTTTTTACAGTATATGTAATACTAATGAGATAGTACGTTGCAAAAGCGATTTTGCCGAGTGTACAGATTGAAGTCGTTTTATTCTTCGTAGCATTACCTAATATAGCCATATAGTCCTTATTAGACATTGAAACACTACGTTGGTTTTGATAGACGGTTGCTAATTGAGGCGTAATACGATGAATTAGGTAGAAAATCGAAGGTTATTTTCTAAATAAACAGAACCAAATCGAAAATCTTGTGCTGTAAGCCACCGCAATTAACATCGCAAAAAAGTCAAAATAAAAGACAGCTTGCACTTCATCATAATTGAAGTAGGCAAAATCCACTTGGAGCAATAAATAGGGTAACAACTCTCGTTGTACAAAAACGAAAATACTATAAGAAGCGATAATCAGCCAACAAGCAGGAATAAGCCTACGCGCAAGCCAATGTTCAAGATCTAAACGGTAGCCGTTTGCCAATAAATTCGCAATCGCTTTCCAATGTAACCTCAAATGGACGCTCACTAAAATTTGCAACCAATGTGTGTTGGTCATATGCATTTTTCGCATTAAATCTGTAGTAGAGTGGAACGGCATTTCCGCCAATAGATACTTAGAAAGCATAATTCCACTGATACAAGCGGTTAAAAACAACAAAAACGTTACAAAATTAATCGTACTTTGCAAAATACGATAGCTGTTATAACTGCCCGAAAAGGTCTTTTTGAGCCACCACGTATTCAGTGAAAGATGAGAAATAATCAATGCGAAAAAGACTAATCCCAGCCATTCGTGCGTGATTTCTTCATACAGATGATAACCAAAAAGCGAGAGCAGTATTGCCGTCAGAACGAGATCTTGAGCGAGTTGGAAGAGATGTTTTTTCTTCATAAAATTGAAATTTAAACGGCATTATGTAGCAGTTGCACAAAATTCACAACTCCTACGAAAGTCTGTTAAAATTTACAGCTAAATTTTAGCAGATCATTTCTTTAAAATCGACAAAAACGCCCTACACACGAATAAAATGCACAGGGCGTTTCATTTTTGCTAAATTCAAGACGAGCTTACCCAATCCACTTGCTTTCAAGTAGAAATTTAACCATTTCAAAAACCAATTAAACCGTCAGATTTAGGCTTTACGCCACCAACGAGAAAAACTCATCCTGTTCGTTCGTACTCATCTCATTCAACCGCATCGCGTATTCTTTCGAAATCTCTTGGGGCGAAAACGCATCCATTCCGATAATTTCACCTAAACGATGATTTCCTTGCCAGTAGCCTACCCATTCTCTTAACGGTAATACCCACAAACAGCGTTGCAGCACATCTTTAAAGAGTTGTCCGTTGGATTTGCGGCGATTGTCCGACATATAGGCGGCTTGATTGGCATAAAGTAAGGCGTATTTGTTTGAGAGATGGTGATGCACACCTCGCGTTAAATCGCGTTCACGGGCATTAAAGGATTCGACTAAATTGTTGTTTACGCCGCATTTACTGTACGCTTCCTGATGATTGACCGACCAAACGTTGTAGTGGAAATCTAACTGTTTGTAGGCAGGGTTTTCATCGCAGAAAATATCGCTACCTTGCTTCACAAAGCGTTTGTTCATCGCAAAAATGGTGTCGGCGTTTTCGGAATAGTCCATCGCCACAATAGTTCGGTTTGAGCCATTCAAATTAGAATCGTTGGCGGCACGCTGCACCAAACTGATGATACAACGCTTAGTCGGGCGGAATTTGGGATAGCCTGTTTTCTTTTCTCTCTGTTTGGCTCTATTATTACGGAAATTGGCTTTACGTTGACGAAAGTTAATCCACATCCCGTCCTGATGAATTTCGCCTTGTAAGGGCGATAAATCACGTGTTTTAAACAAGGCTTCGCGCAGCTTTTGACAAAGGACGTAAGCCGTTTTATAGCTAACACCCAAATGGCGACTCATCGTAATAGCCGATATGCCTTTGACTTCATTTACAAATAAGGTAATAGCCGCGAGCAAATCCACGAGAGCCAGTTTATGAAAGGCGAAAACGGTGTTCGTGGTGATATAAAAATCGCGCGAGCAATGTTTGCACGTCCAACGTTTACGAGACGATAAGAAATAGGCGTGATGACGAGTATTGCAGTACGGGCAACAGACATCATTCAGGTTATCGGAATTGCCCCAACGTGCGCCTTTCATCAGGCGAAGGACAGCATCGTCTGACAAGCGGTAAATCGTTTTAAGTTTGAGTGTACGAGATTGGGGAGAAAGCAAGAAGTGCTGCATCGTGAAACCTTTGTTTTATTACATAACTTCCCACTGCATATTCAACGTATGCAGTGATGTAACAAAACAACACAAAGGACTTACTACACAGTAAATCTCTTTTAAAGGAAACACAAAAGAACTCGTTAGACTACCTGCCTAACGAGCCTTTAATCTATCAAAAAATGAGTAATTTGTCAATGGGAAGTGCTAGTTTACCAACTCCAATTTCCGTTGATACACCTCGTGGCGTTCCAACACATAACGTGTTATTTCATCGTCATCGTAGAGCCACTCAATCAGACTATCGACTTCTGCAATCGCTTTCTGAGCCTGCTGCAACGCATAGGCGTGGGTATCAGTAGGGAAGATTTGATGATGAAACGGATCGCGTTCATCATAGCTCTGCCATTTATCATAGTCGGCTTGTTTTCTTCTCGTCTCGATGACTTCCCAGTCAATCCTTTCTCCCTGATACGGCTCTAATTTTGGCTCTGGTTTATTCTGTAAGATACGAATGAGTGTCTGCGTTTCATCGTCAAGGTGAAAATCCTCAAACCAGATTTCAGAAAACAAGCTACGGTTGAATGTAAAAGATCTCATCATTTCCTCTCCAAATAGGCTTCTCGTTTCGCTCTATCTTTTGCTGAAAAAATCCAGTTTTTCGACACAAAGCAGTACATGGGCATTTCTTTGCGTGAAGTAGCCACTTCAGGAAAATACGGAATAAGCTGAATCCCCATAATGAAGCCTTCCATACTGCATACGAGCTTACTTAACCGTCCGTAATCGCGTAAAAAGGCGATGTCGCTTTTCATCAACCACAATGACAGGCTAACGAATATGCTCATCAAAATGAGATAGTAGAGGGGCTTTAAGGCTAAGGTGCGCCGACAAAGCCAGATTAAGAGGGGGATCGTAACAAGATCAAAGAGAAATGACATAATGGTTTCCTTCTATGTGTTGATGAATCATCGGGTATGAAGGAATCCATAAAAAATAGTCTCTTCATTACCACTTTTTTCAAGCCTTTTAAGACTTAAAAAGCAAGTAATGAAGGGACTATTGTCCGTGGGCAAAAGGTATTAGTTATAGGGGCCTTTGTCAAGCGAAATTTTGCTATACATTTTCTCGCCAAAATCGACTTAAACCCTGATGAAATCGCAAAAGCACCTTGTCAAGAAAAATCTTTTTTGCAGTTTGATTGCAGATATTTTGTTCTAATGGGAAGTGATTTGCTTGTGTTTTATACAGTATTCAGATGTGGTATAATGTGGCGAATTGCAAAGGAATAGGACAATCTAAATGCTTTATATTCCACCGACAAATCCTGATTATTATGTCAGCAGTATCGTAGCGCTGAATGTGATTAGTCCTGAAAATACGGGCGATTGGCACAGCGCTGCGGCATTAAGCGCCAACGCTTATCCGCCTGAGTTCTATCTCTATGGCGAAAATTAGCCGAAGAATACCCACCATTTATTGGGGCAGCAAGGCATTATTGACGGCACGCAGCGGCTCAATGAGATGGGCTATTACCCTGAACATACGCCAGTTTGGATGGCAGACCATCCAAGAGCCTGTGTGGATTATCTCTATTACGCCGTACTGAAAACAGGTTCGATTGGGCGTGTTACCCTTGATGATTGGTTTCCAAGCGATGAGGATAAAGAATCGGTTTATACTCTGATTAGTGCGCTAGAGCCTAATTTAACGGAAAGTGAAAAGGAGAACTTACGATTATGGAAAAACGAGAATCCAATAATGTAAACGAACGTGATAAACAACACGAACGATTGATGCGTGGTGTATTGTCTCAATTAGTCGAAACCCCACTTGTGTTGAAAGGCGGCACAGCCCTTTATTTAGGTTATGGGCTAAATTGCTTCTCCGAAGATTTAGATTTTGACTCCGATAAAAAGCTCAACCTTATCAGCAAAATTAAAAGTGCTGCGCCCCACGGCATTATTATTGATGAGATCAACGTGAAGAAAGATACCGATACAGTCAGTCGCTATATGGTGAATTATCACGTTCGAGATACAGGGCATAAAGACTCTCTCAAAATTGAAATTTCCAGCCATATATACCAAAAGAACCTAAAGCTCAATCACTCATTACTATGCGATTAGTCGCTCAAGTGTTACGAGAAACTCCAGATTGGATACTGTGTAGTGAGATTGCTGAAAAAGTTTTAGCGTTGTTGGGAAATCCACAATGTGTGAATGTTGGGGATAAACATTATAACGTGGTTAATCGCATATTAGTGAAATTACATAAAAAAGGGATTGTTGAATGTGGTTGCGGATTTTGGCGGTTAAAACCACTTGAACAGGGATAAAAGAAATACCGCTATTTTTGTTTCCATTGCCAATAGACTTCCCTACGGCTAATTTGCGTTCGGATTACCCAATCTCTTTGGTAGAACGCATTGAGTTGCTTGCGAACGGAACCCTGATGCTTTTCGGTGGGAATATTTTGATTTCCCTCTATATCAAAAATTCGTTGCGTCAGTTCAGCAACGGTAAAACCCTTGCTTGATTCATTGCGTAGAATTTGAACAAGGTATCTACGGATTTTTCCTTTGAATAATTTATGTCTTTGTCGATAAGTAAAGTTTTCCGTATTGTAACGTGCAATATCTTCTTCTGTTTTCATCAACGCAATGGCTTTTTGAACGGTGGCAATTTTTACGTTCAATAATGCGAGATGTTCCAGTACCTGTTTTCGCTCAAATTCAAGGTGTTTAAGTTTTTGGTCAAGTTTATAAGCCATTGTCATTCCTACTGCCAAATAGGTTCTTGTATGGTGTATTTACGCTGCCAGTAACTGCACCATTCGTTGTTTTCGTTAGTCGTATTCAAGCATTTGCTGAGAACATCTTTGAACTGCCAATCATTCAATTTTCTACGGTTATCTTCCCGATACGCGACTTCATTGGCATACCCCAATAAATAGAGATTGCTCATTTTGTGCATTTGTCCGTAGTACATTCGTTTAAATCGGCTGAAATAACTTTCCGCTTGGTTGTTTGTAATGCCTGCATCACTACGGTATTCGTCTTTATGGTTGACGGCATAATGTTCGTAAAACGGCATTAATACATTGTAAGCATGACTTTCATCAGTATGGATGCGAGAACCTCGCTTAATGAACTTATCGGCAAATTGTTTCACGATAGATGGTGTTTCGGAGTAGGTAATAAAAACGTGAGTATGTTTTGCACCTTTGGCATATTGATTGGTTTCTTTTTCTGTTGCGGTATAATGTTCACGAGCAACCATCACACAGCGTTTATCGGGACTTTGATTTTCTTTTAAGCGATAATCAATGCGGTCTGCTTTCTTATTTGCCTTACGAGGTGCAGGATGAACATAAGTACCGTCCACCTCCACAAGCCCTTGAAATTGTTTAAAATCTCGCTGTTCAAGCAAGGCTTTACGCAATTTTTGTGCTAAAACATAGGCAGTTTTATATTGAACATCTAAATCCCGTGATAACTGTAATGCTGGAATCCCTTTTACCGCATTAACAAACAAAGCTATCGCCAGTAAATAGGTTTGAATCGGTAGCTTGTGATTTGCAAAAATCGTGCCTGATGTAATGCTAAAGGTGTGTTTACAATGTTTGCACCGCCACTGCTTACGAGTAGAAATGAAATAGGCTTGATGTTGTATACCGCATTTTGGACAAATTTGTTCATGCTTACTTTTCCAGCGCAATTCATGTAATAAAGAAAATACGTTTGCATCAGATAATTGGATTATTTTAGGCAAGCTTAGTTTTCTTGCAGAGCTAGATAACAAAAAATGTTGTGGCATACCTTATAAACCTTGCTATTGAGATAGAATTAGATAGAATAGCACTTATCGAAAAGTTACCCGATTGAGTAACTAATTTAAGTAAATATTACCACTTCGAGTAAACAAGGTCAAGCAGAGTTACTCATTTGAACATTTCAGATCGACTTAACCAACTTATTGAGCTTAAAAAGCTCAATATCAAAGATTTTGCTGAACAATGCGATATCCCTTATCGCTCTATGTACAACTATGTGCGTGGTGAACGTGAACCGAATTTAGAAGCCCTTTCTAAAATCGGTCAGACATTTAATGTGAATTTAAATTGGCTAATTACTGGCAATGGCGAGATATTTAAAGGTGTTTCCAATAAGCTTTTTTCTGTTGAAGAGAACCAACTGATTGAGGCTTATAGAACAATGGGAATGGAAGTAAAAGATGCTTTTCAAATTGCGTTTAAGGCAATAAAAACTTATACAAAATAACATTTATATCAAAGGAATTATTATTTATGGATCATAACCAAATTCAAGCAGAGCTAAAATCAGCCTTGCAAATTTGTAATTATGTTTGGGCAGATGAAGCCAAAACTGAGCTTGCCTATAACCTTTTATTAGACAAGCTAGATAATCATGATACTGAAACGATGACTGCATTATTGAGTAATGCTGAGTTAAAGCGCCATTTTTTTGTAGAGATTGCAGGGGCATTAGTATTTAAAAAGGCGGATTTTCAATTTTTCTTGTCGCAAAGCAAAATCAGTCACTCATACACTCGATATAAAAATCGCATTGGCTTGACAAACGGTAGCTGCTTTTTGAAAGATAGCACGGATATTGTATTAGATTTTCCATTTAAAGATTGTGTATTGAATGGTGGGCAAAGCTCAGAAGAAGGCAAAGAAGTGTTTTTTGAACGCAATAAAGACGCTCAGCTCAGCTCAGCTCAGCTCAGCTCAGCTCAGCTCAGCTCAGCTCAGCTCAGCTCAGCTCAGCTCAGCTCAGCTCAGCTCAATTGTACACTAAAAAATCCCGTAAACGCCAAGAAATTTTCTTTAATCAAGTTTTAGCTCTTGATGAAATTGATCGCTTATTAGATCCAAAAGCCCTTTCAAATTTCTCTCGCCACACAAAAGATGGCAAGCAAGCCGTTGGTACGCTTAAACGCAATGCTGACGGTACACTTGCGGAAAATCTGATTATTAAAGGTAATAATCTCGTTGCGTTGCATTCACTGGCTACGCAATTTAAAGGCAAAGTAAAATTGATTTATATTGATGTTCCATTTAATACAGGAAATGACTCCTTCAGTTATAACGATAAATTTAGCCGCTCTACTTGGCTAACGTTTATGAAAAATCGCCTTGAAGCTGCTAAGAATTTACTTACTGATGATGGTGTAATTTTGGTTCACTGCGATTATAACGAAGATGGCTATTTGCGTGTTTTATTAGACGAAATTTTTACTGAAGATAATTTTGTTGCAAATATTGCAGTTCGTTCTTCCACTCCAAGTGGAACAAAAACAGTACATAAAGATAAAAAACTAATTAAGCAAAAAGATACAATCCTATTTTATAAAAATGGAGAGTTAAAATTAAAACCACAATATACAGCTAGAGAAAGTTGGGATTCACATTATAGTCTATACTTAACAAACGAAAACGGGAAAGATAAATTTATAAATCTAATTGATATTCTCAATGAAAATGGATTTAATTATAAAAATTTAAGTGAGATAGACCCAAGAGATGAAAAAATTAGGAACTTTATTGTTAAAAATAAATATAAAATTGGAAGGTTAACATCTCATAAAAACAAAGAAATAGAACGTATAAGCAGGAATGAATTTAAAGATAAAATATATAAAAATATAGTAAATAATGAAGTTATAGGGGTTTATTATAATGGACAAATGTTTTCTCCAATATCGCAGGGGATAAATAAAATTATTGTAGGGAAAAACTTGAAAGATTATTGGTCTATTTTAGTTTGTGATTTTTGGGAAGATATTGATTTCCAAAATACTCAAAATGAAGGTGGAGTCAGTTTTCCAACAGGCAAAAAACCAGAAGCCTTATTACATCGTATTATAGATATGACAACGCAAGAAGGCGATATTGTACTTGACTATCACTTAGGGAGTGGAACTACAGCAGCCGTTGCCCATAAAATGAACCGTCAATATATTGGCATTGAGCAGATGGATTATATCGAAAGCCTTTCCGTAGAAAGGATGAAAAAGGTGATTGGCGGTGAGCAAAGTGGTATTTCCAAAGCGGTAAATTGGCAGGGTGGTGGCGAATTTGTGTATTGTGAACTTGCAGCTTTTAATGAAACCGCAAAACATTTAATCCAAAATGCAGAGAATTTTGACCGCTTGCAAATAGTATTTAACGAACTTTGCGAACGCTATTTTTTGAAATATACATTGAGTGTCAAAGAATTTGTCGACATTATGCAGGAAGTGGAATTTCAAGCCCTATCGCTTGATGAACAAAAGCAGATGATGATAGAAATGTTGGATTTAAATCAGCTTTATGTAAATTTAAGTGATATGGCAGACAGCCAATTTAATGGTGCATTATCAGAAGAAGATAAAGATTTAACCAAGCAGTTTTATGGGGTGAAATAATGAAAAAAAACTTATTTGATGCGATTGAAAACCGTAAAGCAGTATTGGAAGAAATGGAGCAAACAGCTCTGTTTGTTATTCCAGAATTTGTGTTAAAAAATCTGAAGTATGATTTTTTTGACTGGCAAAAATCTGCCCTTGAAAACTTTTTAATTTTTGACCGCACTAAAAATTTTAAAGATTTTCCCGAACTAAAAAATAAGCCGACACACCTGTTGTTTCATATGGCAACTGGGGCTGGTAAAACCATGATGATGGCAGCATTAATACTGTATTACTATGAAAAAGGCTATCGTCATTTCCTGTTTTTTGTTAATCAAAACAATATAGTGGATAAAACAGAAAACAATTTTGTAGATTCATCACACCATAAATTTTTGTTTACTCCAAAGATCTTACTGGGCGATAAGGTTATTCCAATTAAGAAAGTGGAGATGTTTAGCGAATTGTCTGACGGCATAGAGATTAAATTTACCACTATTCAAAAATTGTATAACGATATTCATACAGAGCGTGAAAACCAAACTACGTTGGCAGATTTGCATAAACTTAATATCGTAATGTTGGGTGATGAAGCTCACCATTTAAACGCTCAAACTAAAAAAAGCAAGCAAAACACATTAGATTGGGAAGCGGAATTAAGTGGTAAAGCAAGTTCAGAGGAAATTGAGCGTAAAGGTTGGGAGCATATGGTATTGGAGTTGCTACTCAATAAAAACGGTGATACAAGCAAAAATGTGTTACTAGAATTTACGGCGACTTTACCTGAAAATGATGACGTAGCGAAGAAATATGCCGACAAAATTATCGCTAAATTTTCGTTAAAACACTTTTTACAAGCAGGTTATACCAAGCAAATTAACCTTATTTCATCAAAACTAGCAAAAAAAGAGCGAGTTTTTCATGCTTTATTATTTGCTTGGTATCGTCATCAAATTGCATTGCAATACGGCATTGCCAACTTTAAGCCTGTTATGCTATTTCGCAGTAAAACCATTGATGAATCTTGGTATGATTATCAAGCATTTTTGCAGTGGGTAGAAAATGTAGATAGCCAAGATTTTAATTTTTTAACTACGCTAAGCCCAAATTTGAATGATGGTAGTTCGGAAAATGAACAGGGCAAAACTCGTACGGAGCAAGCCTTACAATTTATGCGTGAACATAATTTGACTATGTCACATTTAGCAAATTGGGTAAAAGAAAATTATCAATCACACAATGTCATCATTACCAACTCACAAACCAATAAAACAAAAAAAGAAAAAACCGATGCTGACACAGAAAAACTGCTAAATAATCTAGAGGCTGCGGATAATCCTATTCGAGCAATTTTTACCGTCGAACGCTTAACTGAAGGTTGGGACGTATTGAATTTGTTTGATATTGTCCGTTTGTATGACGGGCAAAATGGCGGTGGCTCAAATAAAAAGGCAGGTAAAACGGCTGCGGCAACTGTATCAGAAAAACAGTTGATTGGGCGTGGAGTTCGGTATTTTCCGTTTACCTTTGAAGATAAATTACCGAATAAACGCAAATTTGACGGTGTAGAACACGAACTGAAGATCTTAGAGGAACTGTTTTATTATACTTTTGATGAGCAATCTCGCTACATTTCCGAGTTAAAAGCTGAATTGCGAAAAGATGGTTATATTCCTGAAAATACGGATAAAATTAAGGTACGTTTTGCGATTAAGCCAGAACTGGCACAAAATGAAAGTTTTAAAAATCTATTGATTTGGGTAAATAAAAAAGTACCTAATCCGAATGCTAAAGCCAATAATGCAGATAGTTTAAGAGTATTAAATCCATCACTAAGAATTACGGTTCACGGTAATGGGTTGTTGCAAGAAACTCAATTTAATACTGATGAAATGAAGCAGTTAGGCGAGGAAAATAACCGTTCTAAAATCCTAACCATTGGTGAAATTGAATGGCATATTTTTACTAAAGCCATTCATATTAAAGGAAAAAATAGTAACTCTTTGTTTCATTTCAACTGTTTACAAGAAAAATTGGACATCAAAAGTCGTCAAGAATTGCAAACGGATTTCATGAAAGATTGGAAGGTTGAATTTTTAGGATTGGACGACAATTTACTAATTTCACCAGCTGAAAAATTAAAGGCTTGTCTCTTGGCATTAGAGCTCGCAGAACTTCATTTAAAACAAAGTGATACACCATTCATTGGCACAAAAGAATTTACCGCAAAAACCTTGTGGGAAATTTTTGGGCAACCGAAAGAAAAATGGGTTCGTAAAGATGCAGTTAAAACTGAAGTGGCAAAACCTGATTGGTATGCCATTGACAATTTTGCAGGTAATGATTTAGAAGAAAAACTGGTAGATTTCATTGCTGAACGAATGGGAGATTTACAAGCAAACTTTGATTTTCATCTGTTACGAAATGAAGAAGTGCTGAGATTAAGCAATTTTGAAAACGGTGAAGGCTTTATGCCTGATTTCATCCTACTGCTTAAAACCAAACAAAAAAGTGCAATCGAAAAGCAACAAGATTTTTTGCATTACCAAATTTTCATAGAGCCTAAAGGCGAGCATTTAATCGAAAAAGATCAATGGAAAGAAAATTTTCTGAATACTATTACAGAAAAATATGGCAAAAATCGAATTTTACAGAAAGATACTCCACATTATCGTTTAATTGGATTGCCATTTTTTAGGGAAAATTCTATGTATTTTTCAGATATGTTAAAAAAAATTTAAACTTTTTATTGGCGAGCTTCGGCTCGTTATTTTTTTACTAGATTGCCCTCTTTCCAACCAAAATTTTCTTATAGTCAAACGAGCTTTGAACCTGTGAATTTCCTTTAATAGTAATTCTTGGCTTTTGCCTTAAACAAAGTGTATTTAGTGAGCGTGAATACCTTTGTTTGGCATTGTAAGTATTCTATATATATTCAGTATTCAGAGCATTAAAGCTTTGAGCTGACCTGATTCTTTGGGGGGCTATTCTTCATATCTACCGTTTACCAAAATGCTTTGAGTACCCTGTACACACGATGAATACTTATAGGCTTATCTTCAAGCAGATCTAAAATTATATTCCTGAAATAGATTTTTCATTTAGCCGAGTATGAAGCCTTTCGACTTCTAAAAGGTAACCATCACATTTTCATAAGACGATTTTACAAGATTTTTATCAAGTAGAATTTCGGAGAAAATGATATATGAATTTAAGTGCATTTTAATAGCGACACTATTTTCCACCACGCCAATTTTCCCTAAAAAGGGATTGGAAATGAACTACTACTATTGTAATTCATTCCCAAATTAAACGATAATAATCAATATATTAACTTTTTTGATTTCAAAGCAATGCCAGATCTTGTCCTTTTAGCTCTATCTGTTTTAGCCTCAAACTATTTGGTAGAAAAAACTATCCATTTCAGAATGTCTTACTTCTTCATGTCAAATGTTATCTTTGTCGTAATCTCCCTCTATCTACCATTAGGTTATTTTGGGATGGCGACTATTGTCTGGTCTATTTTCTACTCATTTGGAATTTTGTGGGGCTTTTCTGATATCATCGGAAGAATTGAAAGCTTAAGAAACGAAAAAGAAAAACAGTATTTGCTTAATATGAAAGCAACTGTTTATCAAACCTCACTCTTATCAAAACAAAAAAGAAAGGCATTTGAAAAACGAAAGGATTTTATCCTAACTGAATTAGAAAATAGAACCTATCGCTCAATGTAAGTTTCACTTGACAAAAAGCCTAAAAAACGTACAATGCATCCATCTAGGCGTAGTCCCCTTTAAACGCCTTTCACGGTTTACCACCCGTGAAAGGATTTTTTATGCCTCAGCATTATTTACTCTCGTCTGTTTCTCGCACTCTCTCCTTAAAACACATTTTCCGCTTATCCGACAAAGAGGCTTTTCGCTTATTAAAAGGCTACCGTTGGGGGAACCCCAATAACCTTAATGATGTCTGTTGTCCCCATTGCCATACTCGCCACCACGCGTATTTTCTACCGTCTCGCCAACGCTGGTTATGCAAACATTGCCAACGATATTTCTATCTTACCACCAATACAGTATTTGCCTTTCATAAACTCTCTTTAGTTGATTTATTGGCTGCTATTGCCCTTTTTATCAACAGTGTGAAAGGGATTTCAGCGATAACAATGAGTCGCCATTTGAATATCAACTACAAAACCGCTTTTGTCCTTTGCCATAAGCTTCGTGAGGCGTTGTTTAAAACACGTGATTTCACTCAACTACAAGGCGAAATTCACGAAGATGGGGCGTGGATTAATTACACCTTGAGAAAAACAAATTTTCGTAAAAACAACCGAAACAAAAAGATGAAATTTACCAAATTCCGTCCGACCAAACGTTGCATTATTAGCTTAAATCAACGAGCTTACCATAATGAAGCCCTACGAGGTTCAAGCCGCACCATTGTAGCAATGGATTACAACGAAAGTGCAGACACGGTATTGGCACTCAACCACCAATTTGTGAAACAAGGGAGTGATATTTTTTGTGATGAAAATCCTGCCTATAATGGGTTAGATTTTCATTACACAAGATGGGCGGTCAATCATCAAGAATGTTACAGTAAATATGGCATCAATAATAATCTCGCTGAATCCTTTAACGCCCGATTTCGTGATTTACATCGAGGCGTACATCACAAGTGCGATAATAAATACGCCTTACACTATGCCAATCAAGTGGCTTATTTGTCTGATAATCGCCGTAAATCGAATGGAGAGTTATTCCACGATATGCTAAAACGTTGTTTATGGGTACTGCCGTTAAAAGAATGGGTAGGCTATTGGCAAGGTAATCATCGCACGCAAGAGCTTATCGGTATGACCGCATTTAGCCCTGAAGAAATTTCCGGTATTATGTAGCAGTTGTACAAAGTCCGAAAATTGACTAAATTCACATAAAAATACCCTTATTTCGATAAAGGCATCGCTTTTTTATGCATTTTACAGCGTTACGCTTATTTTTCTTGTAATCGAAAAAGAATATAACCAAGTAAATCATTAAAGATTTTCTTTTTCCCAGAATTCATATTCTGCACCAGAGTCAAATTGGGTTAATTTTAACAATTTACTAAAGTCAGAGTTTAGTTTTTTTCTTGTTTCTTCTATAGACATGTTGATTAGTTTATCAAAATACTCTTTAGACGATTTAATATTTTCTTTATCTATCTCAACATCAATAATATCAAAAAAAGCTAAGAATTTTACTTTTAAAATGAATACACCTGAATCAACAAAAACTTCCCCACTATTTTTGATTACCCACGTTTTTTCCCCATTCTTTTTAGCTTCACCTATTTCAGCTTGTAAATTATTTATTGAGCATGAAACTTCTACTCCTCTAACATCTTTATCAAGTAACGTTTTCCTTTTTTCTGAGTAATTAATATCCTCAAAATAGAGATATGATAACTTGATGTTATCTATGGTTAACATAATATACCCCCTCTGGCTTATTTAAAGATGTACAATTAAATTTTTGTTCTGAAACTTCAAAATCTATTTTATTTACAATATGAATCAAATGCTTATTCCAATAAAATTTTTCTTGCTTTGAAGTTGAAATAGACCCAATAGATAAGGTATGGATTTTATTGTATTGAGTTGTTATGAATTCATGCTTTGTACAAAGTTTAGCTCTCCCTGTTTCCTCGTTAAAGGTAGCAAATGAATGCTTTGAAGAATCAATAATAGCAATCCTTTCACTTTTTGAAACGGGAGCAATTCCTGTAAACTTACCAAAAAAAGCAAAAATATAAGCCAGTTCACTTAATTTAATATCTACCAGCCCATCTAAAATCATATCAATATACTCATTATCCTTTCCTAAAAATTCAGATAATTCCGTAGAGCTGATATTTTTGTTACTCATTTCAATTTCAAGTCGCTCTGATAACTCAATAAAAATATTTTCTTTATATAATTCTTTTTCAAGTTCGTTACTTGATAAATTTATTAGATTATACATATTTATTCCCCTTAATGTTATCAAATTGATGTTTTTGATTTCTACAAATTGCAACATCCTCTTCAGTCATTTTATCAGTAACTTTTATAACAAAGTGGCTTAGAATAATAAGATTTTCCTCCTGATAATTAGGGCTTAAATAATCCATTTCATACCAAAAGTAGGCTCTTAAATGTTTCATTTTATCTCTAAGGGAGGAGTCTGTTTTACATAGATTTCTGAATGTATCAAAAGAAACACCTTCTGGTGGTGTTTTATCTTTAAAAGCCCAAAAAGGATAACGTTCATCATTTAATTGAGTAGGAATTGTCAGTGATTGACCATTCGCATACCGAAACATATACGCCATCATTCTAGTGGCATCTAATTGATGAATCCATTTTATGTTCTGAGAACAAAGGTTTCCCTCTCCAACAGTTGGATTGCTTAGGTATAAATCATCGCAAGACTTGTTAGTAAGGATAACTTTATATTCTGAGCCATCAATAAATAATTTAGGGGTAAAATTCATCTCATACAATCCAGATTATTAAAAAATAAGAATTGGTCGCGGTGTAGTATAAATTGAAGCAATAAGAGAATTTTCCATTCTACTGAAAATAAATTGTAAAATCAAATATGTGCACATTCCTAGCGTTGTTGAGCTTGCTTAAGCAACAGCTAAATACTGCTTATCGTTCCTAAGCACAAACTTGCCAGTCCAAATTTTGCAGGTGGTTTTCTTATTTCCCTGCCAGTAACCTATTAAATCGTGTGAAGGTTTAGCTTTCAAACAGCGAGTTAATACGTTGTCGAATTTTTCTTTATTGGAGTGATGGCGAAAATCCTCACGCCACGCAGCTTCATTGGCATGGTGCAGCATATAGTGATTTCCCATCTTGTGATAAACGCCCATAATCATTCGTCGGAACCGAGCAAAGAAAGATTCAGCAAGGTTGTTCGTGATGCCGTCCACCGAGCGATATTCTTGCGAATGATTCACTCGCCATAAATCGTAGTGAAAATCCAAACTATCATAAGCAGGATTTTCATCAGCACAAATCATTGATTTCTGTGCAACCAAGCGGTGCGTTAAAGCCAAGACATCTTCTGTATTTTCCTCTTTAACTAACGCTACTAGCGTGCGGTCAGCCCCTTTGATGATTTCCTGATTGGCGGCTTGTTGGCGGAAAACCATGACGCAAGCTTTATCTTTGCGTTGATAATGCCTCTTCCGCCTATCAATACGGCGATGTTTGAAGTTTTTAGGGCGAATGTAATGATTCACATAACAGCCGTCGATATGAACGATGCCTGTGAGCGGTGTAAAGTCTTGTGTCTTTTCAATGGCTTCATGCAGTTTATGTAACAACGCCCACGAAGTTTTATATTGCACGTTAAGGTAGTGGGAAAGCTCAATGGCGGAGTTGCAATGAGTTGCTGTGGAGAGCAGTGAAAATGGATATTTCTTGGTTTTCGTTCATTGGGGGGAGAAACCATTTTGCACATGTCTTAGTACTATTTCATATTCGGCAATAATCCCATTCTTTTCACTTAATGCGTTTTGGGGTTGTCTGATCATCTCCCTTTTTTCTGCTTCCATTGAAGCAATCGCCCTTTTAAGCTCTTCTTCTAAGATCGACTTTGCCATGAGTTATTCTTACCTTATAATTTACGAAAGATAAGAAAAATGTAGCAGAAACAAGAGATTAAATCTTTGTGCAACTGCTACATAATACCGAATTTAAATGGTAGGGACGCCAGCGTGGCGTCCCTTGTATATCTAAATTCAGTTATACTCAGCAACATAACCCGTTATTGGCATCTCGTTGCGTCCCTCGAAAGCACTTCGTCTTGTAGCTTAGAGAGCCGATAACATTCATCACAAAAACCGTACAGTTGCACGCATAGCACCCGAATACAAGGCAGGTGACGATGAACGAACAAATTTACTGTGGTATAGATGTTGCCAAACGACATTTTGTTGTGGGATTAAGCGG
>NZ_JWIZ01000057.1 GCF_001038205.1 Muribacter muris
TGTTTCCTTTATAAAAATCAAATTATTTCAATAGGTTAAAATCCAGACACACGCAGTGTGTCCCTACATTCTGTTAAAATGTCTATTTTTGTGCATTTGATACATAATACCGGACAAATTTCTCAAATCCCCCTTCCGAGAAAAACGCGGTTGATTCAACGGTTAGGCTTAATACCCGCTATGATGGATTGCTACGCCGTTGAATCCACATAAATATTTGGAGAACACGCCTGATATATCATAAGGATAGCTCCCCAATGTGGGGCTATTTGCGGCATAATTTGCAAAAAATCGGGCTGAACCGCCCGCTTGCTCTGTTATTTTATCCAGTTTTCCGCTATGCTAGGCATTTTTAACAGGGATAATCTGCGAAATGATTGGACGATTACAGGGCAAAATTATTGAAAAATCGCCGCCGGAAATGGTGTTGGACGTTCAGGGGGTCGGCTACGAATTACTATTGCCGATGACCAGTTTTTACGATTTACCGCAGGTGGGCGAACAAATCACCGTATTTACCCATTTAGTCGTCAGGGAAGATGCGCATTTGTTGTTCGGCTTTGCTCAAAAACAAGATCGCACCCTATTTCGAGAGCTGATCAAAACCAACGGGGTCGGCCCGAAACTCGCCTTAGCCATTTTATCGGCAATGTCCGTATCGCAATTTGCCAATGCGGTCGAGCAGGAAGAATTGGCAAAACTAACCAAAATTCCGGGGGTCGGGCGTAAAACTGCAGAACGGTTATTGGTCGAGCTAAAAGGCAAATTTAAGGGGCTTGCCCAAAGCGATTTCTTTGCCGAAACGCCGTCCCATACGATTATTGCCAGCGGACAACCCGAGCCGGCAGACGAAGCCCGTGATGCACTCATCGCCTTAGGCTATAAGCCGGCAGATGCGGAAAAAATGGTGAAAAAAGTCAGCCACACTGACAAAACCAGTGAACAGATTATCCGAGATGCGTTAAAAAACGCCTTATAAACTATTTCTATGATTGAAGCCGATAGAATTATCAGTGCCGCCGCCCGCCGAGATGACGAGGCGATCGACCGTGCCATTCGCCCGAAATTACTGACCGATTATGTCGGACAGCCCTCCGTTTGCGAACAAATGGACATTTTTATCAAAGCCGCCAAACTGCGTAATGATGCCCTCGATCACCTGCTGATTTTCGGCCCGCCGGGGCTGGGGAAAACAACTCTTGCCAATATTGTGGCAAATGAAATGGGGGTAAATATTCGCACAACCTCAGGGCCGGTATTGGAGAAAGCCGGTGATCTTGCCGCAATGCTGACTAACCTTGAACCTTATGATGTGCTGTTTATCGACGAAATCCACCGTCTTTCGCCTGCGATTGAGGAAGTGCTTTATCCGGCAATGGAGGATTATCAACTCGATATTATGATCGGCGAAGGACCGGCGGCGCGCTCGATCAAACTGGATCTGCCGCCCTTTACGCTAGTGGGTGCAACTACCCGTGCCGGCTCCCTTACTTCACCGTTACGGGATCGTTTCGGCATTGTACAACGCCTTGAATTTTATGCGGTCGCAGATTTAACCGCTATTGTGTCCCGCAGTGCAAACTGTTTAAACCTTAATCTCTCGCCTGAAGGGGCATACGAAATCGCCCGCCGCTCGCGAGGGACACCTCGTATTGCCAATCGCCTGCTACGCCGTGTGCGTGATTTTGCCGATGTACGCAATAACGGGGTAATTTCGGTTGAAATCGCCCAACAAGCCCTCGCAATGCTTGATGTGGACGCACAAGGGTTTGATTTTATGGATAGAAAACTGCTTTCGGCAGTGATTGAACGCTTTGACGGTGGGCCGGTCGGGCTCGACAACCTTGCCGCAGCTATTGGTGAAGAACGTGAAACGATCGAAGATGTCCTTGAACCTTACCTTATCCAACAAGGCTTTTTGCAACGCACCCCACGAGGTCGGATCGCCACCTCAAGAACCTATCAACATTTTGGCCTAGCTAAATGCTAACATAAGCGGTCTAAACTGACCGCTTGTCTTTCTTTCCCCTTTATCTCAATACGCTTATCATACTATTTACGAATATAAAATCACCAATCAATCAATAAAAATAAAAACTGGTAATTTGTAAAAATGCCTTGTGTTTATCGGTGAATAACATTTCAACACAGGATAAAACACTAATAAAAGGATTTACATTAAATATAAATCACTATTAAAAATGCCAAAAAATAAAAAGCAAACGTTTGCGTAAAGTGGAAAATGCTATTGACAATATTTTGGAGAGATTTAAGATAGATAGCAACAACGAATAACAATGCAAACATAAACACACAACAATGGTAAAACTCTTTTCTCTCCTAACCTTACGTCTGACACAGTTTCTGTGCGGGTAAAGCTCGGATAGAAAAAAGTTCACTATCCACTTTAGCTCGCACTTTTAAGGCGAGCTTTTTTTTCATTCAAATAACCACTTATCACAGCGAGGATTTCTATGAACGACCAAATTATTATTTTCGATACGACGTTAAGAGATGGGGAACAAGCCTTAAAAGCCAGTTTAACGGTAAAAGAAAAATTACAAATTGCACTCGCCTTAGAACGTTTAGGGGTGGATGTAATGGAAGTCGGTTTCCCCGTTTCTTCCTCGGGTGATTTTGAGTCGGTACAAACGATTGCCCGCCATATCAAAAATAGCCGTGTATGCGCCTTATCCCGAGCGGTCGATAAAGATATTGATGTTGCCGCCGAAGCATTGAAAGTGGCGGAGGCTTTCCGTATCCATACCTTTATTGCCACCTCTGCGTTACACGTGGAAGCCAAACTTCGCCGCAGCTTTGACGACGTGTTGGAAATGGCGGTGAATGCGGTGAAACGGGCAAGACGCTACACGGACGATGTGGAATTTTCCTGCGAAGATGCAGGCAGAACCGGTATAGACAACATTTGCCGTGTGGTAGAAGCCGCCATCAATGCCGGTGCAACCACGGTCAATATTCCGGATACGGTCGGCTACTGCTTACCAATGGAATACGGCGATATTATCCACAATGTGATGAACCGAGTGCCGAACATTGATAAAGCCGTTATTTCCGTGCATTGCCATAACGATTTGGGAATGGCAACCGCCAACTCTCTCACCGCCGTTCAAAACGGGGCACGCCAAATCGAGTGTACCATTAACGGCATCGGCGAGCGGGCAGGCAATACCGCTTTAGAAGAAGTGGTAATGGCGATTAAAACCCGCCAAGCGCAATTTAATGCCGATACCCGTATTAACACGCAAGAAATCCACCGTGTCAGCCAATTAGTCAGCCAACTTTGCAATATGCCGATTCAACCGAATAAAGCGATTGTCGGCTCTAACGCCTTTGCGCACTCCTCCGGTATTCACCAAGACGGTATGGTGAAAAATAAAAACACCTATGAAATTATGTCGCCGGAAACCATCGGCTTGAAAAAAGAGAAGCTGAACTTAACCGCCCGCTCCGGACGTGCTGCGGTGAAAAATCATATGGAAGAAATGGGTTACCAAGAGAGCGACTATGATTTAGACAAACTCTACGCCGCTTTCTTAAAATTAGCCGATAAAAAAGGGCAAGTTTTCGATTACGATTTGGAAGCCCTTGCGTTCATTGATATGCAACAGGGCGATGAAGATCGCTTAGTGCTTGATGTGATTACCTCGCAACTTATTAGCGGTTTGCCTGCCTCAGCATTCGTACAAGTCGAGCTGGACGGTCAACGCCTCAGTGAAGTTTCGCAAGGCGGAAACGGCCCGGTCGATGCCGTGTTTAACGCCATTCTCAATATTACCAAAATGGAGATCAAAATGTTGCACTATAACCTCACGGCGAAGGGCGAAGGTGCAGAAGCGCTAGGGCAAGTGGATATTGTGGTGGAATATCAAGGTCGCCGTTTCCACGGGGTCGGTTTAGCCACAGACATTGTCGAATCCTCCGCCAGAGCGTTAATCCACGCCATCAATGCGATTTACCGTTCCCAAAAAGTCGCCGATTTAAAAGCGAAAAAATAGGCGTACTTTGATTAATACAAGCGGGTCGATGTGTCAGAAAATCTGCAAATCGCCCCGCTTCTATTTTATTAGCCCCATTCATAAGGCAATATTGCGATATGAACCCATCACCATTTTCATTACCAGATCAAAACGCAATATCTAATAGATCATTGTGCAATAAAATGACGAAAACAGACCGCTTGTCCTATCATTGAAACTGAAAAAGGGCTTCCATAAAGAAGCCCTGTATTTACGGATTATTCGTCCGCCGATTTTACGACTTTTTGCCGGATAGGTTGAGTCAGTCCATTGATATCCGCACCGTCTAACCCCAACTCTTTGAGCAGATTATCGACTAATGGTGCTTGCCCTCGATAACGCAATGCGCTATTGACGAGTTGATCGGATAAGCTACTATTTTGACCGGCATTGTCAGCATCATTAGAATGAGTGCCAAAGCCTCCCAGCCCATTGACTTGCAAGATCTTAATATCGTCAATATTTTCCATCGGGCGTACACTTTCACGGATAATATCCGGTAAATGTTTCAATAGGGCTAAACGCACCTGCATTTCAACCTGTTCAACAGACAGAACATTTGCCGCTTCATTTACCGCTTTTGTTCCCTCTGCGTCCACTTTATATTGCTGCTCTTGTGCTTGAGCTAACAGTATTTTTGCGTCAGCTTCCCCTTTTGCCTGCAAGCGTAATTTCTCCGCTTCGGCTTCCGCACTGATCCGAATCGCTTCCGCTTTATCTTGCGCGGCTTGTTTTTCGGCATCGGCGGCAATAGTGATGGCAATAGCATCTTTCTGTGCAGCTTCTTCCGCCGCAATCAATTCTACCGCCTTGACACGCTCTGCACGCTGCGTTTCTCTCACCGTAATCACGCTCTCTTCTTCACGCACGGCTTCAGCCCTTGATTTATCCGCTTGCGCTTTCGCTTCGGACTCCGCTCGTGATTTTTCCGCAACCGCAATCGCACGATCCTGTTCAGCAAGTTCAATCGCTTTTTTACGCTCCACTTCCGCACGTTCAATCAGTTGATCTTTTTGGATTTTCTCATTTTCAATATCCCGTTGAGCGATAATACGTTTTAAATCCACTTCTCGCTCTGCGGCAATTTTTGCCTCTTCCGCCTCCCGCTTTTTCTGTGCTTCTTGCCCTGCAATTTCGGCATTTTGCTCGGCTCGGCGAACGGCAATTTCCCGTTCTTGCTCAAGTTTCGCATACTCTTCTTCTCGTAAGATTTGTAAACGGGTACGCTCGGCTTCTAAATTTTTGCTTTTAATCGCGAGATCCGTATCTTGTTCAATGTCGTTACGTTTCTTGCGGCGAACCTCAATCGTTTCGGTTAAACGTGTTAAACCTTCCGCATCAAAGGCATTTTGCGGGTTGAAATATTCAAAACTGGTTTGATCCAATCCGGTAAGGGAAACCGTTTCAAGCTCTAATCCGTTCTTGAACAGATCTTCGGAAACGACCTGTTGCACTTTTTGGACAAAATCGACCCGCTTTTCGTGTAATTCTTCCATTGCCATTTCTGCTGCCACCGCACGCAGGCTATCGACAAACTTACCCTCAACCAAATCTTTCAGTTGATCCGGCGACATCGTTTTCATTCCCAGTGTTTGTGCGGCAGTCGCAATACTCTCCATTGACGGTTTAACCCGAACATAAAATTCCGCCGTTACATCTACCCGCATTCGATCCCGTGTGATCAGTGCTTGCTCTGCGGCACGGCGAACTTCTAAGCGCAGAGTGTTCATATTCACCGGAATGACCTCGTGCAAGACGGGTAACACGATTGCACCACCGTTAACAATTACTTTTTCACCCCCAAATCCAGTACGAACAAACGAAACTTCCTTACTCGCTCGGCGGTATAATCGGGTTAAAATTAGGGGCTGTACTAGATAACTAGAATAAATTCTGCTTTACTAATTGTTTTAAAATGGAAAATTGAACTTTTATTTCACTGTGGTTAAAACGC
>NZ_JWIZ01000058.1 GCF_001038205.1 Muribacter muris
GGTACGCCTACTTGGCGACCTAATAGGATGTGCTCACGCGTTTGTGGCATAGGACCGTCTGTTGCTGCAACGACTAAGATTGCGCCGTCCATTTGTGCCGCACCGGTAATCATGTTTTTAACATAGTCGGCGTGTCCTGGGCAGTCAACGTGTGCGTAGTGGCGAGTTTCAGTATCATATTCAACGTGTGAAGTGTTGATGGTGATACCACGCGCTTTTTCTTCCGGCGCGTTGTCGATTTGGTCGAATGCACGAGCCGCACCACCGAAGTGTTTTGCAAGTACAGTCGTGATTGCTGCTGTTAAAGTTGTTTTACCGTGGTCAACGTGGCCGATTGTACCCACGTTAACGTGCGGTTTTGTACGTTCAAATTTTTCTTTAGACATTGCTAATGTTTCCTTAATTTACATTCCGTAGCACCCAAACTAAAGTGCTACGGTGTTTTGACAAAAAGATTATTTTTTACGCGCTTCAATAACTGCTGCTGCAACGCTAGTCGGTGCTTCAGCATATTTTAACGGTTCCATTGAGTAGGATGCACGACCTTGAGTTTGTGAACGTAGGTCTGTTGCATAACCAAACATCTCTGAAAGTGGTACTTCAGCATTGATTTTAACCACAAATTCATTTGCTTCTTGACCATTAACCATTGCACGACGACGGCTTAAGTCACCAATTACATCACCAACATAATCCGGTGGTGTTTCAACTTCCACTTTCATAATTGGCTCAAGTAATACTGGGCTTGCTTTTGCGAATGCGGCTTTAAATGCTAAAGATGCAGCAAGTTTGAACGCAAGCTCAGAGGAGTCAACATCGTGGTATGAACCGAAATGTAAACGCACACCCAAATCTACTACCGGATAGCCCGCCAATGGACCGGATTTAAGCTGCTCTTGAATACCTTTATCAACCGCAGGAATGTACTCACCAGGGATTACACCACCTTTGATTTCGTTAACAAACTCATAGCCAGGGCCTTCCGGATCTAAAGGATACAAGTCAATCACAACGTGCCCGTACTGACCACGACCACCTGATTGTTTTGCGTGTTTACCTTCGACATCGTTAACACGAGTACGGATAGTCTCACGGTAAGATACTTGCGGTTTACCGATATTAGCTTCCACTTTAAATTCACGCTTCATACGGTCAACGATGATATCTAAGTGTAACTCACCCATACCGGAGATAATAGTTTCACCGGATTCTTCATCAGTGTGAACACGGAATGAAGGGTCTTCTTGTGCAAGACGACCTAATGCTAAACCCATTTTCTCTTGGTCAGCTTTTGTTTTTGGTTCTACCGCAACAGAAATTACCGGCTCTGGGAATTCCATACGCTCAAGAATAATTGGTGCATCAATCGCACATAACGTATCACCCGTACCAACATCTTTTAAGCCGATAGCTGCAGCGATATCACCCGCACGAACTTCTTTGATTTCTTCACGTTTATTAGCGTGCATTTGAACGATACGACCAAAACGCTCACGTTTTTGTTTCACGGAGTTCATCACTGTATCGCCGGAATTAATCACACCTGAATAAACACGGAAGAAGGTTAAGTTACCAACAAACGGGTCAGTTGCAATTTTGAAAGCTAATGATGAGAACGGCTCATCATCACTTGCGTGACGCTCACCTTCAGTTTCATCTAAATTGATACCTTTAATTGCCGGAATATCTGTCGGTGCTGGCAAGTAATCAATTACTGCATCAAGCATTGCTTGAACACCTTTGTTTTTAAATGCAGAACCACAGCAAACAGGAATCACTTCACCGGCTAATACGCGTTGGCGTAATGCGGTTTTGATTTCTTCTTCGGTTAATTCTTCACCGGCAAAGAATTTTTCCATTAACTCTTCAGAGGCTTCCGCTGCTGCTTCAACTAAGTTGTTACGCCATTCTTCACATTCAGCAAGCATATCAGCCGGTACATCTTCATAGGTGAAAGTCATACCTTGATCAGCTTCATTCCAGTTGATCGCTTTCATCTTAATCAGGTCAATAACACCTTTGAAGTTATCTTCTGCACCGATTGGTAATTGAAGCGGAACAGAGTTCCCGCCTAAACGTGTTTTGATTTGCTCAACAACACGTAAGAAGTTAGCACCTGTACGGTCCATTTTATTCACAAATGCAATACGAGGTACTGCATATTTATTTGCTTGACGCCATACAGTCTCAGATTGTGGTTGAACACCACCTACTGCACAGTAAACCATTACCGCACCGTCAAGTACACGCATTGAACGCTCTACTTCAATAGTAAAGTCAACGTGTCCCGGAGTATCAATTACGTTGATACGGTGTTGCGGATACTGTTGAGACATACCGGACCAGAATGCGGTTGTTGCCGCAGACGTGATTGTGATACCACGTTCTTGTTCTTGTTCCATCCAGTCCATTGTCGCAGCACCGTCGTGAACTTCACCGATTTTATGGCTTACGCCTGTATAGAAAAGGATACGCTCAGAGGTAGTGGTTTTACCTGCGTCGATGTGAGCACTGATACCGATATTACGATAGCGCTCAATAGGGGTTACACGAGCCATTATTATTACCTTGTAATCTAATGTAAATTGTTTATATAGTAATAGGCTTCATCACAAAATTCGAGATGAAGCCTACAAACTTATTACCAACGGAAGTGAGCAAACGCTTTGTTAGCTTCAGCCATGCGGTGAACATCTTCACGTTTCTTAACGGCTGAACCTTTATTATCCGCTGCATCGGAAAGTTCATTCGCTAAACGTAACGCCATTGATTTATCACCACGTTTACGTGCTGCTTCAACAATCCAACGCATTGCTAATGCGTTGCGGCGGGTAGGACGTACTTCAACAGGTACTTGGTATGTTGAACCACCTACACGACGAGATTTTACCTCAACCGTCGGGCGAACATTTTCTAGTGCGATTTCAAATGCTTCCAACGCTTCTTTACCGGAACGTTGTGATAAAGTATCTAATGCACTATACACGATTGATTCTGCGATAGATTTTTTACCATCTACCATTAATACATTAATAAATTTCGCAAGTAACTCTGAACCGAACTTCGGATCTGGAAGGATTTTGCGAGGTTCAATACTACGACGACGTGGCATTGTAAATTCTCCGTTTTTTAATCTTCAGGATTATCCAAAACTCTTTGTTGAGGCAAAGCCTACATTCACTGGAGTTTAGGTTTAAATATTTAATTTAGACGTTTGGCCTTACTTAACGGAGAACCATTAAGCTTTAGGACGTTTAACGCCGTATTTAGAACGACCTTGTTTACGATCTTTAACGCCGGCACAGTCTAATGCACCACGTACGGTGTGATAACGCACACCCGGTAAGTCTTTTACACGACCACCACGGATAAGCACAACACTGTGTTCTTGAAGGTTATGACCTTCACCACCGATATAAGAAGTTACTTCAAAACCGTTTGTTAAGCGAATACGGCATACTTTACGTAACGCTGAGTTAGGTTTTTTCGGAGTTGTAGTATATACACGAGTACATACACCACGTTTCTGCGGGCAAGCCTCTAATGCAGGAACGTTGCTTTTTACAACCTTTTTCACACGCGGTTTGCGTACTAGCTGGTTGATAGTTGCCATTAATTAAGCTCCAGTTAAAATAAAAAACAATAAAAAATCCACCCTTAAAGGAAGGACGGCAAATTCTAGTACGATAATCAATCAATGTCAAGACCATTTCATTTTACCGCCCTTACCTCTTGCTTTGATAAATAGCCTAAAAGGTACGAATTTTCTATAATAGCCATAAATAAAATCACAATTAAGGAATTTTTATGTCAATTCAAAAAATCGGCATTCTACTCGCCAACCTAGGCACACCGGATGAACCCACAACACCCGCCGTAAAACGCTACCTAAAACAATTTTTAAGCGACCCCCGCGTCATTGACTTACCCAAACTCAAATGGCAATTTATTCTGAATTGTATGGTTTTACCGAAAAGAGCGCCCAAAGTCGCCACCGCTTACCAATCTATCTGGACAGACGCAGGCTCACCGCTTCTTTCCATCTCTCGCCAGCAACAACAAGCTGTACAACGCTACTTTGACGAACAGGGTCAAAATGTGATGGTTGAACTGGGAATGAGTTACGGCAACCCCAGTATTGAAAGCGCTGTAGGAAAGTTACTGAACCAACAAGTTAAAAAAATCATCGTTCTACCACTCTATCCACAATACAGTTCGACCACAACCGCTTCCGTCTTTGATGCTTTTGCACGTGGTTTAGCCGCTCACAAAGGGATAGTCCCCTTTGAATTTATCCACAGCTACCACGACAACCCATTGTATATCAAGGCGTTATCTAATACCGTATCCCTCGCCGAAGAGGAATTGCTGCTTTTCTCTTTCCACGGCATTCCCAAACGCTACGAAACGGAAGGCGACTATTACGCCCAACACTGTCGGGAAACTGCTCGTCTTGTTGCAGAGCAACTCGAGTTAAACGACAATCAATGGCAGGTTTCTTTCCAATCCCGTTTCGGTGATGAAGAGTGGCTACAACCTTATACCGATGAAACCCTGTCCGCTTTCCCTCAAAAAGGCGTGAAAAAAGTGGCTGTCATCTGCCCCGGCTTTTCCGCAGATTGCCTTGAAACCATCGAAGAAATCGCCGAAGAAAACCGAGAGAATTTTGAACACGCCGGTGGCGAAAGTTACCGTTATATCCCTGCACTCAATGCTAATGCCGAGCATATTGATGTACTTGTAAAACTCATTGAAAAGCACCTATAATTTATCCTATCAGTCTTGTGTTTTTATATTAAACAACAATCCTAGCTATATAATACCCAGCTCACTGCCCCATTCACCAAGGGGCAGATTTATTTTTAATCTCTTAGTTTTGCAAACTTTATCTCGTATAAGACCGCTTGTTACAGTGATAATAGATTTGTAAAACAATACGATAAGGAGTGTTTTTTGACGACAAAAATCCTATTCAATCACGACAATTTAACTACATTGATTGAACAAAAACTAAATGATAACGATATGTTTGCTCTACTGAATCACTTCTGTCAATGGCTACGTAACAGCGAAGACGGAATGCGGGGGCAAGCCCTTTATCAGTTGGTCAAATATTTAAAACAACATAAAACCTTAACTGAAAATCTTGCCGCCCAACTGTGTCGCTGGCTTTGCGGTATGCGGCTATACCCTTTGCTCATCAGCAATGGCATTTTAGGTCGTGAGGGCTTTGGACGGGAACTGCGCGCTCGCTTTTATGAAAAAATCAATCCGTCCTTCAAAGATGTTAATGATCTGCGTGATATTTTCTTCCTCTTATTCAATAACAAGAATGATAGCCAATGGCTTAATAACGTGCCGTTACAGGCTTGGAGCAGTCTGTTAAAAATACTACACCGCTATACCTCGGCACACGATCGGGAGACACTGAACAATCACCTACGCTACGAAGGTCTATTCGCTATTAAAATGCTCTCAATTTGGTTAGCTGCAGAAGAAATGGAACCGGAGTTAATGCGCCTTGACCCAAGTTTACTTGATGCCGACAGCCCGTTTGTCGCCTTACAGAGAGAGGTAATGCACTGGATTGATGCACGCCGCACTAATCAAGCCTTTGACGATGCCCATTTACAGGTAATGTTCGATCAAAGCCAAGCACTCATCGAACGGCTCAAAAAGAAAGGGGCAACAATGGGATCATCTCTTGGGGTCGCCTATCTACTTGAACGTTTGGAGCAAACCCTCGACCGTTTAGCTGCGTTAATGGAGGTATTCGGCTCTAACCGTTTTCTACCCCGCCGTATATTGCTACTGACCGCTAACCTTGCCTCTGCCTCAGCAGACAAGCACAGTATGTCGAAACTTTGGAAACAAAGCGTCAATATGCTCTCCCGCAGCATTACACAAAACACCAGCGATCACGGCGAACATTACATTACCCGCTCCAAGCGTGAATATTTGACAATGTTCTACTCCGCAGCGGGAGGCGGTGTGCTGATTGCTTTGATGGCATTATTCAAAATTTATCTTGGTGGCGTAATAGAAGACAAAGTCTGGAAATGCGTTGCCGAAGGGTTAAATTATGGTATTGGTTTTACACTGATTTTTATGTTGCACTTCACCGTTGCTACTAAACAACCGGCAATGACCGCCGCTCGTTTTGCCGATGCGGTGGGTAAAAACCCGCAAGGACGAGCGGTGAATATGAAATTGGCGCAGTTACTGGTGGATGTATTTCGCTCTCAAGCCGCCGCCGTTGCCGGCAATGTACTGGTTGCCGTAGGCATTGCCGCTTTAATTGCGTGGGGCTATCGCTATGTCCAAGGGCAAGCACTGCTCAATGCCGATCAAATCCACTACCAACTCCACAGTATCGATCCAACCCAAGGCACACTATGGTTTGCCGCTATTGCCGGTCTATGGCTGTTCTGCTCCGGCATTATCTCCGGCTTTTTCGACAACCGCTGCCATTACCTAAATATGAGAATGCGGCTACAAGAACATCCCCTGCTCAAACGGCTAATGCCAACGACATTGCGTGAGCGGTTTGCCGAGTATATGCATCAAAATTACGGTTCGATTATGGGGAATTTCTGCTTTGGTATGCTGTTGGGTTTAACCTCTGTCGTCGGCTACTGGCTGGACTTACCCCTTGATATCCGCCACATCGCTTTCTCATCTGCCAACATTGGCTATGCGATCATCAGTGGTGAACTAGGTTGGGCTATTTTCTGGCAAAGCCTTGCTTTCGTGCTGCTCATCGGTGCGGTGAATTTAATCGTCAGCTTCTCACTCACACTCTCACTTGCTCTGCGTTCACTGAATGCGGAAGTCGAAAGCTGGCGGGAAATTATTCGTTGCGTGGGTAGAATTTTACAACAACGCCCGCTCAGTTTAATTTTACCCTTACAACTTGAACATAAATCATAACGCAACAAGCGGTCAGATTTAATACAGACTCTGCAAACAAAAAGGACACCAATGGTGTCCTTTTTGCAAAAATCGCAGAAAAACCAACCGCGTGTTTATGTTTCAGAAATCGAATGCGCCGCAACAATATTTGAATTTTTTACCCGAACCACACAGGCACGGGGCTTTTTGGGTTGGGAGCGGCACAGTGGGATCAACAAAGTACCATCGTCCGTCCATCCGAACAAATAAGGAGCGTTCGTGATGACTTTGCCGCCCGTTTTCCGTGTCAAAAAATGCGTGAAATTCTACGCTGCTATGCAGCTTGCCCAACTGTGGTTGATGAGCAACAATCGTCAAACCTGCCCATCGGGTCGTTGCCGCCCATTGCTGCATTGCCTTGCGATCTAATAAAGGCTGTTGGCTCGGCACGGTAGTATTTACAATATAATCAATATCTTGCCGAGTGTATGCCGTATAACGAGAGCGCATTAATTGCTCTGCGGTTTGGGGCAATTGCTCACCAGTATGAAAAGGGCGGCAACACTGGGCATAAGGCATTGTTGATTGGCAAGGGCAAAGGGCTTCGTTCATTTTATCTCCTAAAAGAAAACCCGCGTTTTTACGCAGGTTTTCTCAATAAAAGCTTATTTCTTCACACGGCTGTGTAAGCCTTTTTTCTCTAAATTACGATAAATAAACCATTGTTGTGCAATCGTAATTAAGTTAGAAGTTAGCCAGTAAAGCACCAGACCTGACGGGAACCACAGGAAGAAGACCGTGAAAATCACCGGCATAAAGGTCATTACTTTCTGCTGCATCGGATCGGCAACCGGGGTCGGCGACATTTTTTGTAACAAGAACATTGAGCCGCCCATCAATAACGGCAAAATGTAGTACGGATCTTGCGCCGAGAGGTCTTGAATCCAGCCAAAGAATGGCGCGTGGCGCAATTCAACGGCTTCCATAAATGTCCAATATAATGCGATGAAAATCGGCATCTGTAAGAGAATCGGTAAGCAACCGCCCATTGGATTGACTTTTTCTTCTTTATAGAGCTTCATCATCTCTTGGCTCATACGCTGGCGGTCATCACCGAAACGCTCACGCATTTCTTGGATTTTCGGTTGCAACATACGCATTTTCGCCATTGAGGTGTATTGTGCTTTGGTAAGCGGGTAGAGAATGGTTTTGACCACAATCGTTACGCAGATAATCGCTAAGCCCCAGTTCACCACTAATTTTTGGATTTGCGTCAGCAACCAGAATAACGGTTTCGCAATAAACCACGCCCAGCCGTAATCGACGGTTAAATCAAAGTTATTCGCCGCATCAGCCATTGCCGCCTGATCTTTCGGACCTGTCCATAAATGGCTGGTGATTGTTGCTTGGCTATTCGCTGCCACTTGGGTGATTGGCCCACGATAACCGATTGTGCCTACGCCGTTTGCCGTACGGGTGTAGAGATTATTCTCGGCATCTTGGTTGGGAATCCACGCCGACACAAAATAGTGTTGCAAGATTGCTGCCCAGCCGGCTTTGGTATCAACGGAAAGATTGGCTTTCGCCATATCGTCGAAGCTGTATTTTTTGTAGTTGGTTTCAGCAGAAGAATAAGCACCACCGGTATAGGTCGGCATTGCGAAATTACCGGAGCTTTCCACCAATGAGTGTTTTAGCTGACCGTAAGGTTGCACTTCGATGGTGTCTACCGTGCGGTTATCAATGTGAAAATCCACCGCCACATTATAGCTGCCGCGTTTGAGGGTGAATGTTTTGGTGTAGGTTACGCCCTCTTTTTCAAATACGAGCGGCACAACTAGCTCGTCTTGCCCGTCAGCTAAGCTAAAACGCTCCGCTGTTGTCTGATATTGCGGGCGACCGGCGTTAGTATCGATCCCGTTTTTCCCCACCAAACCGCTTTGGGCAACGTATAAGACTTTACCGTTATCCTGCAATAATTCAAACGGGGTATCCGAATTCAACTCGGCATTGTGTTTTAACAAATCAGAGTCAATTACATCACCGCCGAGGGTATCCACTGTTAAACGTAATACATCGGTTTCAAGGGTAATCGTTTTGCCCTTTGCGGATTGTTCGAGAATAGGCGAAGATTGATTTGAGGAAGCGGGTACATCACCCGATTGATTTGCAACTTGCGTTTGCGCTGCCGCTTGCTTTTGCGCCTGAATTTCAGGGTCAAAATCTTGTTGCCATTGCGTAAAAATCAGGAATGACACAAGTAGCAAACCCATAATCAGTAAACTACGGTTTGAGTTCATTTTAGGTTCTCTGTGGTTAAAGTGAAAGGGAAAATCCCAAATAGAAAAGCCCATATTCTAATATAGGCAACAGGGTTGAACAATTTATTTGTCGGGAAATTTAGCAAAACCTTGCGTGTTATCACAATTCTTCCTTCTTACGCCTTGCTCTCGGGTGCGCGGCATCATAAATTTTGGCTAGGTGCTGAAAATCCAAATGGGTATAAATTTGCGTGGTTGCCAAGTTACTATGCCCCAACAATTCTTGCACCGCCCGCAGATCTTGGCTGGCTTCCAACATATGGGTAGCAAAAGAGTGGCGTAGCTTATGGGGGTGAAGGTGGCTGTCCAGTGCCTGCTTTTTGCCCCACTTTTGCATTATAAGCTGAATACTGCGTTGCGATAAACGTTTGCCCCGTTGGTTAAGAAATAACGCATTCTCACAAGGTTTGAACTGCGACCGAACTGCCAGCCACTTTTGTACCGCCAGTACCGCTTTTGAGCCGATCGGCACAATCCGCTCTTTACTGCCCTTGCCCAGCACTTTCACTTCCCGCTCGTTCAAATCCAAATCGGCAAGATCCAAACCTTGCAGCTCCGATAAACGCAAGCCAGCACTGTATGTCAGCTCCATCATTGCCAAATCCCGTAAATCCTGCGGCTGATCGCTATCCACATTCAGCAGTTGGGCAACTTGCTCCGCCTCTATATTCTTCGGCAAATGTTTGCTCACCTTTGGTGATTTAATACCCACCGCCGCATTCACCGCCAATTCGCCCCGCCGCACTAAAAAAGCGAGAAATTGGCGCAAGGCGACTAAGCGTAAGCCGATGCTTTTCGCCCCTAGCCCCTGCTTATGACTTTGCGTCAGCAACCAACGCACTATGGTCGGCTCGACAGCCTGCCACTGCTCAACGCCAGCTTGAGTAAGCAGTTCGCACACAGCTTTCAACTGACGCTGATAATTTGCCAACGTATGCGGGCTGGCTTGGCGTTCAATCCGCAGAAAATCCCAATAGGGCTGCATGGCGGCGTAAAGGGAGCTCATCACCAATTACGCCAAGCCTAATTTACCGATTTTTACCCCGATATTACCGAGTGCCACCGGCCCAAGATAATCGGCTAAAAACTTAAACAGCTCATCAACTTGGTGGAAAATACAGTGGGTTTGCACCTCTTTTTCAACCTTACGAGTAAATTCGTAAGAGACTTTTTCACCGTCAATATGGGCTACCAAATTGAGATAAACCGTTTCAAAATAGTGGCTCATCGCCCCTTCCAAACCGGGATCGCTAATGCGTACATCCCATTGATTACTAAATAAAATTTCAGTTTTAGTTTGCATAATATCCTCTTATTTATAGGGTTGTTGACGAGCAAGAGTTCGCTCATTTTCTAAATCGGATTCTGTTTCCGGCGGCACATAACCAAACAGTTGCGATAAGATAATCATCTTATCTAGTTCACAAAACAGACTAAATTGATCGGCAAGCCAAGCCGGCTTTTCCGCTTCTAACCGTTTGAGCAATGAAACCGCCTTAGATTTACGGATTAAATAGAGAGAAGATCCGTCATTATCGCATTCGACCGCACTTTTCGGCACAAAATAATTTAGATCCCCGCCGCTAAAAAGTGCGACATTACCGCCTTTCGCCAATTCTAATTTTTGCAACAGAACTATATCGGCTTGAGTGGACTTAAAATGTGCTAAACAAGCGGTGAGATATTGCGAAAAATTTGCAATCAATTTCACATCATCTTCCGCCACAATCGCAAAATCATCATCGGCTAATTGATTATTTTCGGCAATCAATCGCCACGTTTTAATATGCGAAAGTGTACACCCAATTTCGCCCAATGTGATCGGTCGCTGAATAGATTGACAGAAAAACGCTGTATTAAATACCTCGCGCCCATCGCCAATCAAAGCTAAAAACGCCTTATCGACCGCCGCCACCCGCTGAAAGCTGTGAGCTTCTTGCTGCTGATAGAATTGACTGAGCCGATCCGTGCGGCGATCCAAATTGATGACATAGCCCTGAAACATTCGATTTTCTCAAAAAAGAGACCGCTTGCAAGCGGTCTGTTAAGCCTAAATTATTGCAAAAGCGAAATATCCGCTACCTGCAAGAATAACTGCTGAAGGGTGTTTAAAATCGCCAAGCGGTTTTGACGGAGTGCCGGATCATCAGCATTCACCATTACGCTGTCAAAGAAATTATCCACCGGCTGACGCAAGCCTGCCAGCTTATCTAACACCGCCGTATAATCGCCTTGTTCAATCAGCGGCTGCACCTCTTGTTGTAACGCTAACACCGCTTCGGCAAGGGTTTTCTCCGCCGCTTCAACACAAGCGGTCAGATCGATCGCTTTAATTGCAACGTCCGCCTTCGCCAAAATATTGCTCACACGCTTATTCGCTGCCGCTAAGGCTTCAGCACTCTCAAGAGTACGGAAATGAGACACGGCACGCACACGGGCATCAAAATCCGCCGGTTTGGTCGGACGGCGAGCCAGCACCGCTTGAATCACATCAACGGCAATCCCTTCGTCTTGATACCACGCACGGAAACGCCCGAGCATAAAGTCCACCACATCGGCAACCACATTGCTATTAGTAAGTTTATCGCCGAACAGCGCCGCCGATTTTTCGACCAAATCCGCCAAATCCAGCGGTAATTCTTTCTCGACGATAATGCGTAACACACCAAGGGCAGCACGGCGTAGCGCAAACGGGTCTTTATCGCCTTTCGGGTGCTGACCGATACCGAAAATACCGGTGAGAGTGTCGAGTTTGTCTGCCAATGCTACCGCACACGCCACCAATGAGTTAGGCAATGCGTCGCCGGCAAAACGCGGCATATACTGCTCGTTCAACGCGACGGCGACCTCTTCGTCTTCACCGTCGTGGCGGGCGTAGTGCATTCCCATTACCCCTTGGGTATCGGTAAATTCAAACACCATATTGGTCATTAAATCGCATTTAGACAACAAGCCGGCACGCTTGGCTTTCACTTCGTCTGCGCCAATCTGTTTCGCAATTTCACCCGCCAACTGCTCAATGCGAGCCGTTTTATCCCGCAGTGTACCGAGCTGCTGTTGGAACAACACAGTTTCAAGGCGAGGAAGTAAATCTTCCAAACGTTGCTTCAAGTCAGTTTTGAAGAAAAATTCCGCATCGGTCAAACGTGGGCGTACCACTTTTTCATTCCCTTCAATAATCGCTGTCGGATCATCAGGATTGATATTAGATACGAAGATAAAGTGCGGTAACAATTTGCCGTCTTTATCATAAATCGGGAAGTATTTTTGGTCGCCTTTCATTGTGTAAACTAAGGCTTCCGCCGGCACCGCGAGGAAACGCTCCTCAAAGGTTGCCGCTAACACATTCGGGTACTCGACCAGCGAGGTAACTTCGTCAAGCAAGTCGTCCTCAATGTCCGCCACACCGCCTAAAGCGGTCGCTTTCTCTTGGGATTTTGCAAAAATCAGCGCACGGCGTTCGTTGAAATCGGCAATCACCGAGCCTTTTTCTTTCAAAAGCTGTGGGTATTGGTCGGCATTCTCAATCTCAAATTGGTGTTCGCCGAGGAAACGGTGTCCACGAAGAGTACGGCCAATGGTTACGCCAAGAATTTCACCTTCGATCAACTCATCGCCAAATAACAATGTGGCGGTATGTACCGGGCGAACAAATTGCTCGGTTTTATCGCCCCAACGCATTGTTTTCGGAATCGGCAACTTAGCGAGGGACTGGCGGATTATCTCCGCCATCAAATTTTTGGTCGGCTGACCCTCAACGGTGGCACGGTGAACCAGCCATTCGCCTTTATCGGTGGCAATACGTTCCGCCTGATCAACGCTGATACCACAGCCTCTCGCCCATCCTTCAGCGGCTTTGGTCGGCTTGCCTTCGGCATCAAACGCCGCCGACACCGCCGGCCCGCGTTTTTCTACCTGCTTGCTCGGCTGGCTTTCCACCAAGCCCAGCACTTTCACGGCTAAACGGCGTGGGCTGGCAAACCATTCCACTTTATCAAACGCCAAACCCGCTTGGTTTAACGCCTGTTCTACATTCTCTGCAAACGCAGTCCCTAATTTTTTGAGTGCCTTCGGCGGCAGCTCTTCTGTGCCGATCTCGGCAAGGAAGGTTTTGGTTGTCATTGGGTTAATTCTCTATTTAAAAAGTTCTAAATTTTCAGGTATTTTAAAATCAGGTTGTGCATCTAACATATATTGATAAATATGATCAAAAAAAGATTTTGATATTTCAAAATGTCCAAATCGAAGTTTTCCAGAATAGTGTTTCCATTCGGAATGAATTTTAGCAATATTTATAGGGCACTCTCGTTTTATTTTTAAATAATTAACATTTCGTCTAAATGGAATAAAATTTTCTGTCATTTTAATTTGATAGGCTTGGTCATCCGTAATCTCTCCAATTGCGGTAAAAGCTTGATACTTTTCCTCAGAACCTAATTGCAATTTAGGGCTATAGTAAATTAAAAAATCGCCTTTTCTCATTCGATTAAGCGGCGCTTGCTTACCATGACAAACTTGGCAAAACCCACCTGCAACACCTATCATTACATGCTCTTTGGAAACTACGCCTACCCAAAACTTCATCATTTTCCCCTTTTGCAAATTTTCTCTTAAAACCTGTTGTTGAAGTGATTTTTACTTTATTTCTACTTCTGCCAAATCTCCCCTAGCCCCTCTTTGCTAAAGAGGGGAATTTGTTTTGAGGGAAATTCAATATCGAGCTTTTTTCAAAACAATATTTAGTTCTTCAGATAGACCCATTGCACCCTTCGGTCTGATCCCCCTCTTTAGCAAAGAGGGGCTAGGGGAGATTTGAGCGTTATTCTAATTTTTATAGCAAGAAATTTCCTCAACCTCATACCCAACAAATAATATTCAACTTTTCAGATAAATCCATTATTCCCTTCGATATGATCCCCTCTTTAGCAAAGAAGGGGTAAGGGAGATTTGACTACTATCCTACTTTTTATAGCAAGAAATTTCCTCAACCTCATACCCACAAATAATATTCAACTTTCAGATGAATCCATTATTCCCTTCGATATGATCCCCTCTTTAGCAAAGAGGGGGTAGGGGAGATTTGAGCGTTATTCTAATTTTTATAGCAAGAAATTTCCTCAACCTCATACCCAACAAATAATATTCAACTTTCAGATGAATCCATTATTCCCTTCGATATGATCCCCTCTTTATCAAAGAGGAGTTAGGGGAAACTTGACCACTTTGTTATAGCAAGAAATTTCCTCAACCACATTCTCAACAAATAATATTCAACTTTCAGATAAATCCATTATTCCCTTCGATATGATCCCCTCTTTAACAAAGAGGGGTTAGGGGAGATTTGGCAGACTCAATTTCCAAAGCAAATAATCTATTCCTCCACCGATTGAAGATGCAGCCATATTTCTTCAACTACACGATCAATCTCTCGCATCACCCTGTAATTATCAAACCGCATTACCGTTAAACCGAGTGAAGCTAATTCCGCATCTCGCATTTTATCATTTGCCTGATGTTGCGGTTCATAATGTTGCCCTCCGTCAAGCTCAATCACTAAACTCGCTTTCGGGCAGTAAAAATCGACAATATAGGTCAGCAGCGGCTTTTGCCGATAGAAACGAACGCCAAGCTGGTCATTCCTGATCCGATACCATAACCGCTTTTCTGCTTCGGTTGGTGTTGTCCGCAATTTTTGGGAATTTGCTTTTAATGATTTGACATAGGGCTTCATTTTGCAAAATTCCCCTAACATCTCACCGCTTGCTAACCGAAAATTGTGTCCAACTCCGCCAAATCCAGTATCACTGTTTCATCGCCAATCACCAACGCCGGAATACCGATATAGCCATTTTCTTTTGCATTATTAAAGGCAGAATGACGATCCCGCAGTCTTAAAAACGGTTTAAAATTTGCACCATTTTCGGTAATGTCGCAGGGTTCGTAATCAATCCCTAAACGATTAAGCTCAGCGATAAACGGTGCAGTATCCGGACACCAATAGGCAAAATATAAAATCGGTTTTGTCATTTTAACCTCATTCAACTTCCCCTCTGTGAAACAAAGGGGAGATATTATTTCTTACACCCCGGAAAACCCAAGGCTTCACGGCTGGCGTAGTAGGCTTCGGCAACGCCTTTGGTTAAAGCACGGATACTCAGAATATAACGTTGGCGTTCGGTTACCGAAATCGCTTTGCGGGCATCAAGTAAGTTAAAACTGTGTGCCGCTTTTAAAATACGCTCGTACGCCGGTAATGGGAGTGGTTTTTCTAAACCAAGCAATGCTTGCGCTTCTTTTTCGTACTGTTCAAAGCATTGGAACAAGAAATCTACATCAGCATATTCAAAATTGTAGGTGGATTGTTCCACTTCATTTTGGTGGAACACATCGCCGTAGGTAGTTTTACCGAGCGGGCCGTCCGACCACACCAGATCGTACACGCTATCCACGCCTTGAATATACATCGCCAAACGTTCTAAGCCGTAGGTAATTTCGCCCGTAACCGGTTTACACTCCAAGCCACCAACTTGTTGGAAGTAGGTGAATTGGGTAACTTCCATTCCGTTAAGCCATACTTCCCAGCCTAAACCCCACGCTCCTAACGTTGGGTTTTCCCAGTTATCTTCGACAAAGCGAATATCGTTTTGAGTTGGGTCGAAGCCGAGCATTTTTAGGCTGTCGAGGTAAAGTTCTTGAATGTTGTCGGGTGAGGGTTTAATCACCACTTGGAATTGGTAATAGTGCTGTAAGCGGTTCGGGTTTTCGCCGTAGCGACCGTCTGTCGGACGGCGGGACGGTTGAACATAAGCAAATGCCATTGGTTCGGGGCCCAAAGCACGCAGGCAGGTCATCGGGTGAGATGTCCCCGCGCCAACTTCCATATCAAACGGCTGCACAACGGTACACCCTTGGCTTGCCCAATAGTCTTGCAGGGCAAGAATCATACCTTGAAACGTTTTGACGTTAAATTTCGGATTCATAAATACTCTTTTCAATATGCAAAATAATTGACCATTATACTCAAAAACCGACCCCGATCCCAGTATTGATAGCAAGATCGCCAATCAAGTCGTAAAAATATCAAATGTCGGTTTCGCCTTGATTGAAAACAGAACGGTCAGCAATTTGCTGACCGTTTTCACTATTTATACTTATCTCGATAATGCTCGCCGTTCACCCAAAGATGATCTTGCTCCCAGCTAAATTGCCATTTCCGTATCGGCCCCGCCATCACATTGAGATAATAATTATTGTAGCCGGCAATGGTCGCAACGGGGTGATAGCCTCTCGGCACTTTAACCACATCTTTATCATACACCGCCATACATTCATCTAATGTTCTATCCTCGGTATAAACCCGCTGCATTGCAAAGCCTTGCGGCGGATCGAACCGATGATAATAGGTTTCTTCCAGATAGGTTTCATTATCCACATTTTTATCATCGTGTTTATGGCTCGGATAAGAGCTAGTATTGCCTTCATCAGTAAACACTTCGACCACCAATAAACTGTCTGCGGGTTCGGTTTCCGGCAAAATATTATGCACCAGACGCTGATTACGCCCAAAGCCCCGTTTCTCTATGCCAATATGGTTCGGGCTAATCAGCCGAACCGGATAGTTGCCTTTAGCAGGTGCTTTGCATACGGCTAATTCTAACGTCAGCTCCGTAGTTACCTGCACCTGTTTATGCGGCGGAATATAAACAGCGTAAGGGGGGATTTTCTCAAACGGTGTAATGCGATTACCGATATTTTCAAACGCATAATCATCGACATACACCGAGCCAAAGCCGGTAACAAACACCAAGCATAATTCATTGTGATCACTTTCAAGGGTAATTTGCTGTTGCTTAAGCTGATAAACCTCAAACCCAACATACTCCCAAGCCGCATTTTCGGGCGTGATCTGTTGAATTAAACCGTCGGCTTGCTGCATATTCGGTTTCGAGAGAAGTGGACTAGACATAACAACCTCTTTAGCTAAATAGTCAGGTAGAAAAACTATACTCCGGCTTTCTCAAATTGAATACCAGCAATATGCAAACTTGCTAACCAGATCACAAAAATGAAATAAATTTTTCATTTTTAAATGATATATATTGATATTTTCCATTTTTAGCGGTAGCTTATTGGCTATATTTTGCCCTTTAACGACCTGATAAGGAGTGCCTAAATGACCCAATTTGTCCCTAATTTTATTAACGGCGTTGCGTTAGAAAGTCAAAGCCAACGTATGCTTCCTGTCTTTAACCCTGCCACAGGTGAAGAGATCAAAAAAGTGAAATTAAGCACGGCGGACGAAGTCGATGCCGCCATTGCCGCCGCAGACCAAGCCTTTAAAAGCTGGTCGCAGCAGTCCCCCCTACGCCGGGCCAGAATTTTATTTAATTTCAAAACATTACTTGAAGCCCATTTTGATGAATTAGCCCGCTTAATCAGTACCGAGCACGGTAAAATCTACTCCGATGCGGTGGGCGAGCTGACCCGAGGCTTAGAAGTCGTCGAGTTTGCAACGGGTATTCCGCACCTGCAAAAAGGCGAGTTCTCCGCCAATGCGGGACGTGGTATTGATATTCACTCTATACAACAACCGCTCGGCGTGGTTGCCGGCATTACCCCGTTTAACTTTCCGGCAATGGTGCCAATGTGGATGTTCCCAATAGCCCTTGCCTGTGGCAATACCTTTGTCCTAAAGCCATCTGAAAAAGATCCGTCCGTTTCGATTCGTTTAGCGGAACTGCTCAAAGAAGCCGGCTTACCTGACGGCGTATTTAACGTTGTACAAGGCGATAAAGCGGCGGTCGATATTCTATTAACCGACCCGCGTATTCAAGCGGTCAGTTTTGTCGGTTCGACTGCAATCGCCCAATATATCTATGAAACAGGCTCGGCACACGGCAAACGGGTGCAAGCCTTAGGCGGTGCGAAAAACCACGCCCTCATAATGCCCGATGCGGATATTCCGGCAACGGTCAATGCCTTGCTCGGTGCGGCATTCGGTGCAGCCGGCGAGCGTTGTATGGCATTATCCGTTGCGGTGATTGTCGGCGATGAACTGGCAGATAAAATCATCGAAAATCTTATTCCAAAAGTAAAAGCACTGAAAATCGGTTCGGGGCTACTGCCGGAAGGTGTGGCTGAAAATGATATGGGGCCGGTCATTTCCCAAGCGCATAAAGCGAAAATTGAGGACTATATTGCACAAGGGGTCGCACAAGGCGCAACCCTCTGCGTGGACGGGCGCAACTATACCGTAGCAGGCTTTGAGAACGGTTATTTTGTCGGCGGTACACTGTTTGATCGCGTTACCCCTGAAATGACCATTTGGCAAGACGAAATTTTTGGGCCGGTACTTTCCATCGTACGGGTGAAAGATTATACAGAAGGAATGGCTGTCATCAACAGCCACCAATACGGAAACGGCAGCGCCATTTTCACCCGTGATGGCGATGCCGCCCGCCAATTCAGCCAAGATGTGCAAGCCGGAATGGTCGGCATCAATATTCCGATTCCCGTGCCGATGGCATTCCATTGCTTCGGCGGTTGGAAAGCCTCTATTTTCGGGCCGCTCAACGTCTATGGCAGCGATGGCGTACGCTTCTATACTCGAATGAAAACCATCACAACACGTTGGCCGGACAGTACCGTACGCACTCAAGCGGCGTTTAACTTCCCGACCTTATAAAGTCGCCCAGTCTATTTTCTACAATATTATGTAGCAGTTGCACAAAGTTATTTTTTGTTCGCTTGTAGGGACACACTGCGTGTGTCCGGATTTTAACCTATTGAAACAATTTGATTTTTATAAAGGACACACGCAGTGTGTCCCTACATTCTGTTAAAATGTCTATTTTTGTGCATTTGCTACATAATACCGATTTTCTA
>NZ_JWIZ01000059.1 GCF_001038205.1 Muribacter muris
CCTGTTTAAATAACAAGGAGTTTATCAAAAGATGCAGTGGATCACTTTTCGATGATCTTACTGCATCAGCCTGGCGCATTTTTGCATGATCATTAACACAGTTGCTAAAACCGCAACATACCTAATATGCTATACTTCAACTTGCAAGTTGTCAATAGATTTTCAGCAGAATTTATTACCATCTTATATTGCGATGTGTGTATATTTGTGTATAATTGAATTCGATTAAGACAAAGGAGGATGCATGCACTCAAGCGACTTAATCAAAGAACTTAAAGATGCAGGTTGCTTCTTTGTTCGGCACGGAAAAGGCGATCACCAAATTTGGCAATCGCCAATCACAGGAAAGCGATTTCCTGTTCCGCACCCCAAGCAAGATTTACCAATCGGTACTTTACGTTCAATTAAAAAATCGGCAGGGCTTTTATAGCTCTGCCGAGCTTTGAATAAGGAGTTGATATGTTATTTACTGTTGGCGTTGAGACGCCTAAAACTGAAAAAGAAGCCTTTGGTTTAGTTGTGCCTGCATTATTTACCGACAGCTACAGTTGCTTCAGTGCAGCCGATACCGTCGAAGATATTGTGCCAATGGTAACAGATGCTATCCATTCTGTATTAGAGATGATGGCAGAAGATAATTTCGATCTTTCTACCATTAAAGATCTCGGATTTACTGATTATAAAGAGCAAGATGATTTTAAATTTTGTGATAGCTGGTTGCTAATAGATGTTGATATTACCGCTTATTTTGGTAAACGCCAACGGGTGAATATTGTGTTGCCACAGTACTTGATTGATCGTATTGATAGCCGTGTGTCGCACAGCCATTTTTATCGAGACAGAAGCCACTTTTTAGCAGTGGCATCTCAAAATGAATTGCAACAAACACGCTAGAAATAGACTTCAATCTCTATCGCCAACAATGCACCGAGTACGAAAGATTTAGCATTATCAAGTTGGCGATAGTACTTGGCACTACTCATCCCTATCTCTCGCCAAACTTCTTTATCCTCCAATCGCAAATAATACTTCGCCATCAAGATTTGATACTGTACTAAGTTTTCATCGTGTAAATTGCGGATCTGCTTATCAATCGCAAGGCAAGTTTCATCGTCCAAGCTCATTACACCGTAATAGTTTGACTGCTTCGGAGCTTCACGCATAAAGGGTTGTAATGACGGGTAGCCTTTACAATCCTTGTATCTTGCCCACTGCTTACCCCATATTGTCAGTACGCTGTGAATGTCTATTTTCATTGCAACTCCCTAATTCTCACCACTACTTTCCCGCCCTTTACCGCATCAAACTTCTCTGCCGTCAGCTTATCAATCAGGCTGTCATCGGCAATCACACCGGACTTTACCAAGCCGTCAAACAGAGCCTTGAATACATTATCAATATCCCGTTTCCGCTTATCCGGTGGGTAAATATCGACAACCAATGCAACTTTGCCCTTGAACTGCTTTGCATTTTTTACCAACAAACAAACCGCTTGCTGAAAGGCTTTTCCCTTTGCTGTTACATAGTGAATACCGCTTCGGGTGTGCTTCCAATAGTGATTGACGGTCGGCGGGTACGGCAGTTCTAAAATGACCTCTGTTACCATTTCACTTTCCCCTCATTGACTAAGTTCGCAATCGTCCGAAATACCCCGTCTGCGTGAGCCTGTTTTACTTCGTCTAAATCACAATGACGGGTGCGGCGGTCAATTTCATTGTGGCAAGCACTACAAGCCCAAGCACCCAATATATCGCTTGATTTCTGCCTCGCACCTGTAATCCCCGCCATTCTGATATGTGCTAATACAGTCGTTTCTGGGTTGAAATTACAGATGCCCGGCAACCGTACTTGGCACTCACGCCCTTTGGCTTCTTTTCTTAAATTCGTCATCAAATCACCCCATTCGCCAAACCCACACCGACAGCGATTAGCGCAAGGGCCAACCAGCCTTTTAATTCTTCCATATATTCCTTTTGATAACCGTTCATCTTTACCCCTCAAAAAAAGCTCATTAACCTGTTATAAATCATCGGGTCATCGCACCCTTTGAATACTGTTCGCAATGCCGCATTGATTAACGCTTTGTAACACTGCTCAAATTCGTCTTGTTCCATATTTCCGTAGGCTAGACTTTTTGCCTCTAACCGCAATTCACCTTTGATGTTGTAAATCTTGTGGCAAAACCCTGCCATAATGGTTAAATCCTTGCGGAACTTATCAAATTGCAACCGTTCATCAAAATACTGCAATTCGGTTTTATCTGCCGACCAATGCTCAAAGCAGAAGTTGAAAAAGGCGAACACTTTGCGATGAAAAGCGGGATTGCGAACTTGCTTAATCTCAACTTCGTACTGCTCGCCGTTACGGAATTTCTGCAACGCATCGGCTTCCATCTCCATTGCCGGTACAAAGGTGCCGCCGGCTAATTTCATCATTTGGAACTTAGCCATTTAAAACCCCTTTGGCTTCTCTTTCTTTGCCGGTTTCTTTTCTTCGAAATACTGATTTGCTAATGCCTGATCGCACTCCACAAACCGCCCATTTTGGAACTCCACATAGACTGTTCCTACTTTGCCGTTGCGGTTCTTCGTGACTAACCATTGGGTATATTTCGCTGGTTCGTTGGTCTCTTTATCTCGGCGGTTGTGAACCATAATAATTTGGCTTGCCACCTGCTCTAACGACTTGGAATCGCTTAAATCCGAGTTTTTAGGTACACTGCCTTCCGCATCTCGATTAAGCTGGCTCAGCAAGATAATCGGGACGTGCCACTGCTTGGCAAAGGCTTTCAAACTCTCGACCGTTTCACCGATTTGGTAAGAGCGGTTGATCCGCCCGTCTAGTGAGCCGTGTTGAATTAAGCCGACATAATCAATAATGACGGCACTCAACTTGCCGTGTTCATTTAAGTGGCGTTCCGTGATTGCCTTGATTTCATCAACGGTTAAAGCGCCTTTATCCACCACAAAGAATTTCTGTGCCGACATCGGGCCAATCACATTATTCATTCGGGCAAAATCTTCATCATTCATCCATTCCGGATTGCGAAGTTTTGCCGAGTTCACCCCGCTTGCACTGGCAATTAAGCGATCCATAATTTGATGTCGGCTCATTTCCAGTGAGAAAAATAAAATGGATCCGCCGTTATCCAAAATATGCTTGGTAAAGGTGATAGCCGTTTCGGTTTTGCCGTTGCCGGCACGCCCGCCGATAATGCAAATATCCGTTTCATCAATGCCCTGCAACACCGCATCTAAATGTTGATTGCCGGTAAACAACAAGCGGTCTTTAAATTCGGGCTTCATCCGTTCCTGCAATAGCTCGACATATCCCTCAAGCAGGGCCGACATTTCCGTCGGTTCGACTTTGCCGGTTTTATTCATCAGCTTGCTTAAATGCTGCAACCCTTTTGCCGTGATTTCGTCAAGTTGCTCATCACGGGAATGATTGAGTTCACTGGCAACCTCAAGGAAAATTCGTTGTGCTTCACGGCGTTGGTAAAACTTCAACAACTTGTCGGCATAGCCGGTTAAATTAGCTGATGCGACTGTCGATTTTGCAATCTCTGCCATATCCGCGAGTGCAATACCGTAATCCGAACTCAGCATCAACATATCGATGAGGTTGTCTTTGTTCGCTTGTTTCTGAATCGCGGCAAATACCGCACCGACTTGATAGGTCAAGAACATTTCCGGTTTGAGCCAACTCAACACATCACGGGCTTGGGGCGTTAATCCACCAACCAACAGCGAGCCGACTGTGCTTAACTCAACATCGTAGGTGATTTGTTTGATATTTTTTTGCATTACAGCTCCTCACGACGGGTTTTAATCAGCGTTTCAGGCTTCATCAAGTAACCAAATCCAGCTTTCCAACCCGATTGGTTATCGCCGAAATAATGCGCTCTCGCCGTATCGGCAAAGGCTTGAAAATAATTCCGAAACCCGTTAATCGACTTGTCTTTCAAGTGTTCAAGCAGCGTCCAAATTTGCTTCTCCGCCGCATCGTCAAGTTCAAACTCGCCCAAACGCGGCCCTAAAATCTCGTTGTACACCTCGACCACGTCAGCACAATCCACCTGATTTCTCGAACGTTCCCAAGCCACGGCATCGGACAAATACCCGTCAAAACGAGTTACTCGGCAGATATTCACCGGTTTAGCAGGACGGTTATTTCGGCGAGACCACGTTTTCAGTACCCAGCGGATCACCAGCTTGATGTCGTCCGGTGTGTAGGCTTCTCGGCTCGTGGTTTTCGTCAGCAAGGTGATGAACGGCTGTGTATCTCTGCAAGCACCTTGAGCCAATCCGTTGTAGTAATCCAGCAGTGCTTGTGCTTGGGCCAACACCTCGTTTTCAGCCTCGCTTCCGACTTCACCCTTTGGGGGTAAGGGGGTATTATTTATTTTTTGTTTTGTAATAGTTTCTTTTGTGTTTGCACGTTTTGTGCAATCGCTATTGCACGATTTATGCAAAGTTTTTTGCACGTTTCGTGCAAGGTTTGCTTCTTTTGTGCAATCTGCTTTTTTCCACTCCGAAACAGATAAATTCAACCCAATTTTGTTACCTTTCTGAACAAGCACATTCATTCGTACAAGCTCTTGTTTTGTCTTACTGGCTTTCTGTTCATCAGGTAAATCGACCAATTCACAAAGCTGAGCATTGCTTATCCAATCCATTTCCTTGTGCCAAGATAATGTTTTTTGGATCACCGCAAGCAGCAGATTAAATTGACGTTGTGTAAAGCCAAATTTGCCCATTGCAAAGAGCAACTCATTAGGTATCGCAGTAAATCCATCATCAATACTCACTTTCTTTGCCTCTTGAGTATTCCGGTGCAGTGTCAAAATTGGGGTATTACGCATTTTCGGTTGCGCATTCATCGCTTAACTCCTTGTGTATCTGATTAAAAATCGTGTCGTAATCAACATTTAAAGCAAAATGGTGTTGCTCTAATACTGCATAGCACCGCTTACGGTATTCCAACACTTGCCACAAAGGAGTTGATGCTGTATAATCTGTATCCGTATTCAAACTGAATATCTCCTTGTGATGTTCGATAAAGACCACCGTGTCAGCGGTGGTTTTTTATTGCCCTAGTTCCCATTTCAGGCACTGCACGCTGTCTTGCAAGCGGTTTAAAATGTCTAATAATTCGTGAATTTCCTTTCGTGAGAGGTTTTCACCTAGTTCAGAGTCCGGCGAAATCGAACGGCTGTATTTCCCGCATAACTGCCCGGCCTGAGAAGATAAATTCAATACTTCCCGTAGTTGATCGACAGGGTTTCGCTTGCACTCCGGCATCGGGAGTAACGTGCAACCGACTTCACGGGCCATCATCTCAACAACGTTTCGGCTTTCTGTCAGTACAATCAACTGCACGGCATCCATAAAACCGAGCTTATTCTGCTCTACGTTGATATTGAGTTCGTTAGCCAGCTTCTTCTCGCACTTGCCTAGCCCTAATGCCAGTGATGAAATCCCACCACGAGCCGTTTTACACCGTAGCTGCAATGTCTGCTGTATTGGTGCAAAGCTGTGATCGTTTTGTAATTCGTTCATAAAAAATTCCTGTGTTTTCTTGAAGATTTCAGAATGGGAAATCGGGTAAATTAATCTTGGTAATCAGGAAATAACTCTGCTTTACGTAGCCCTGTAACCTCTGCCCATTTATCTGGTGAAATATCCTGTGTTGCGATTTTTCCATCTTTTTTCTTCATCCGATAAATGAACTGTGACTTTTTGCCTAGTGCTTTTGCGAGTTTTGCCTGAGAACCTACTGCTTGGATTGCTTTCTCAATCGGAGTCATAGTAAATCCTTAGTTTAGTAAAAACCTTATCAATATAAACCAATAATTTAAAATTGTAAACTTATGATTTATTGGCAATGTTAAATTTTTTATTTACTCTTTACAAAAGATAAGAGAGGGAAAATATGAGATCAGAAATAGTTAAACAGCGTCTCCAGCAGATTTTGGATGAAAAAAATACTAATAAGGCAACATTAGCAAAAGTTGCAAACGTCACATCTCAAGCGGTAAATAACTGGTTTAATAACGGGAAAGTTAGTACAAACTCTGCAAAAGCGATCGCAGAGTATTTTGGGTACTCTATTGATTGGGTTCTTGGGGGAAGCAATACAATAATTGCAGGCAACGCTAGATTATCTAACTCTCCAATTACAACGAATATCTATAATTCAGATAGCCGATCGGAAAGCGAAGGTTCAGAAATAATAGCAAATATTGCCAATAGATATCGAATTGATTGCTTAGACAATAGTATTTTTCCAGAAACCATCAGCTCTATTTGGTTTTCCGATGATGGACTGTCAGAGTTTGTTGGTCAAAAAGAAATTGAAGGGCTTCGTTTGATTACTGTGTCTGTAGATACGATGACGCCAACAATTCCTAAAGGAAGCATTGCAATTATAGATACAAAAATAAGTAGCTATATTGGAGATGGTATTTATGTTTTTTTGATTGGAGAAAACATATTCATCAGACGATTACAAAAACTAATCAATGGCGGATATAGCGTTATTTCCGATAATAAAAAATATGAGCTAGAAACGATGAGTGATGATACTTTAAGAAATGCAAAATTTATCGGAAAGTTCGTTCGATTATGGGATATTAAAATAGTGGAGCTTTAACAATGAAAAATGTTGCACGTCGGATTAAAGAAACTAGGCAGAATAAAGGAATTTCACAAGCTGAATTAGCTGATCGCCTACATTATACTCTTGAAAAACTAATTGAATTCGAAGAAGGCAAAGCAAAATTATCACTCGAAGATATTGCAGAATTTGCAACTGCCCTTGAAGTAACAGAGGATTATCTAAGACGAGGAGATTATAACAATACATTAAATAAAATTACGGATTCTGCTTTTGATAATTCTCCAGTAACGACAACCCATTCGACAACGACGAATAACTATTACGGAGATGAGGCTGATTTTGGGGATAGAGCAAGCCTAAAAGCCCAACTCGATCGTATAGAACAAAAGCTAGATTTCTTAATCCAAAATCGCTAGGAACAGCAATGCAACAGAAAATCCAACAAGCTCAAGATAACTACGGGCGATTACTTGAATTACAGAAAAAGCTGGCAGAAAGCCTAAAAGATTGGCAGGAAGCGGCTAAATTAGCCAAAGAGCTTGAAACCTTTTACCAACAGCCCGAATGGATAGAGCTACACGATAACTCAGAAAAATATACTTTCGACACCAAAGGCAATTACAGCGTATTGTCGGAAGATGCGATTTGGAATGCCTTGTGGGAGCAGAAGGAGCTGGCAGGTGAAGTAGCCGACATCGCAATCAATATCTTACGAAATAAATAGAGAAAAATATTGATTATGAATAGAGCAGAAGCTGGATGTTTGAGCCAGCTGAGACAGGGCAAACTGCCGGAAAAAATGGTTTGGAATGTGTTGTTTGTGCTTAGTCTTAACTTAGAAACAAGCATACCATTTTAATAGTAAAATCAAGGTGTTATATATGAAAAATACAGCTTTGCCTGCTACCTCATCTCGTGAAAAAGTTAAATAGGCAATAAAGTCTTAATAAATTATTTATTGACTTAATGTATAATTCTATCTACAATGATTGCCAATTCAAACGGAACCCATAGCAGCTCACAGACCATTTTTACTATCTGTACGGTTGTTATGGGTTTTTATTTATCTTACGTAATGTGAATATCTAATGAAAAAAACAGCAATTTTAATTGACGGTGGATTTTTCTTTTCCAAAGTAGGCTTTTTTATCAGAAAATACTTTAAAGACCAAAAAGTAACGGCAGATCACCTTATTGATTTAATGTGGAGAATGGTTGGCTTTCATACTGAAATAGAGCGCGGACAGCATACTGGAAGAGAGCCCCACGAACTCTACCGAATTTATTACTACGATAGCCCTCCGCTAGATAAACAAGTTAAGCTGCCGCACCCTGAAAATGGGCATACTACTCCAAAAGACAAAAATTTTAAGGCAGAACCCATGAATAAACTTCGTACAGAGTTTCATAAAAAATTGAAAGGAACTCGTAAAACGGCGTTACGTATGGGTAAATTACAATCCACCGATTGGAAACTTAATGACAATACACTTAAAGAACTCCGTAACGGTAAAAAGAAATGGGAAGAATTAACCAATGCAGACTGGCATTACGAAGTAACTCAAAAAGGTGTTGATGTCAAATTAGGGATGGATATTACGATTCTTTCTTACGAAAAATTAGTTGATGTTATCGTGCTTATTGCTGGAGACTCGGACTTTGTTCCTGCTGCAAAACAGGCAAGAATAAAAGGGGTTGATTTTATTCTCAATCCTTTGAAGCAAGATATTTCTGAAGAGTTATCAGAGCATATAGACGGCATTCAATCTTTTAGCATTGGTGTAGGGCTTGCAGAAGTATTAAAATGTGAACCTGATGGCAACCCTCCTTGGTGGCAAGAATATCGACAAAAAATTGAGCATAAGAGGAATACCCAAACAAAACACAAACCAAAGCACCGGAAATCTAAATAGCTAAACCGCCCTCGTGGCGGTTTTCTTTACTCTCTCGCCCATTTCCTCATAACTTTCATTTCAAACTTAATCTCCACAAGGCAAAATCTTGCCTTTTTCCCCGATTTCAGCCTCAAGCGTCCCTACAAAGCTCAAAAAACAAGCAGTCAAACTTCCTGCTTGAAAATTCTTTTCTTTTGAAATCAATTATTTATTTATACATAAATTAAATTTTAGATTTATTTTTTAAACTTTATATTTACACCGTAGTAAATTTTTGATTTAATACACCCATCAAAACAAACAACCCAGCAGGCAAAAGCCGAGAGACAGCAGAGACGGTGGTTTGATGGTTCTTTAACAATTTAGATAGGACGCATTATTGCCTGATGGTGAAAGCGAGCTTGAGTGCAAAGGCACGAGAGGAAGCCCATAAAGACCCCGCTTGCTCACAGCGTAATGACTTATGTTTCGGCATAAGCAACACAGACATTACCCAATAATGCGTTTAGGTGAAAACTGGGCGTGGACATTGAGCCACAAGGGAGTAACCGATACTTAACCGACCGCATAGCTCAATCGGACAGAGCTACTGCCTTCTAAGCAGTAGGTTGAGAGTTCAAATCTCTCTGCGGTCGCCACTCCCCGAATAGCTTAATTGGTAAAAGCAGCCGGCTCATAACCGGAAGACAGCGAGTTCAAATCTCGTAGCGGGGACCATTCAAAACAGCATTGACAGAGAACCAATTTCGGTAGTCGCTGAGTTGATAATTTATCAACAATCCGCTGCACATTGAGGGAAATGCAAAGTGCTGTTCTGAATGGCACTCGTGAAAGCCCACGAAAAGCAGGCTTGACAGTCGGAGACAGCGACATTTTTATTATTCCCAACCGCACTTTTTCAGTCGGTTTTGTTTGCACTAAGTTGGGTTTTCCAACTGATTAAGTGCGGTTGCGGAATGGTAAAAAGAGAAATTACGGTTTTCATAGAGACCGCCCCTTGCTCACCTAAGATGTGGGCTTTTTATACATAAAGGTTTTATATATGCTTTCAACAATACTTGCATCAGCATTAATTTCATTACTTGTATCATTGTTAGTTCACTGGTTCACAATGACACAAGTAACAAGATGGTTTGATAAATTCTTTAATGAAGAAACTAAAGTCTTTGAAAAATATGCAAAAGATATTGAAAAGATAGTGAAGAAAAACTTATAGGCAAACCTTACAGAAGTTTCTACCAAGAGCGGTAAGCCGAATGATACCTTTTACAATATCAATCTCTTTTTCTTGGACGGATTGTTTCATTTGCTTTATGATATTTTCCTGTATTTGAGTTGGTAACGGTTCGTGTGTATTAGCATCTTTTAATAAACCACCATTAGCTACATAATCTAACAATTCTTTATTCTGTTTTTGTATATCCTCTTGTTGATGTTTAAATTCTAAGAAAAGAGCGTTTTCTCTATGTTTATTGTAAAGGGAATCATCCGTTTTATATTCATCATATGTAACATCAACAAGTTTTAACCGAATCAAATTATCAATAGATGGTTCTATCAATGAACCATCTTGACATTCGGGATTTCCGAGGAAGATATGACGGAAATTATCAGTATATGATCCCGTTTCTTTTATAGTTGTTCTAATTTTAGAAATAGTTTCGTCTCCGCTATGGTAAAGATAATACAAGTTCTGCGCATCTAACGGACTAAGCATTTTTATCATTTCGACAAATGATGGGTGGATATTATCCGATTGGGTTTTATCCATTGATGAAGCGATTAGTTTAGCGAACATTCCCCTAATTTCATCTTCTTCCATATAGAATTTAGAGGCTTCAAGTGCTGGTCCAACAACACTTATTTTAGGTTCTTGAATATTTTCCTCTGGAATTTTTTCAATATTCTCTTTTACCTCTTGAGCATATTTTTTAAGGTTCTCTGCTTGTCTTATTTTATATTTTTGATAGGCGTTATCAGGAAAACGCCCTAGAGTTAAATTCCAAATTTGAGTAAGGCTTTCAATAGGACCTTTTAACCCGCCTGCTACGGCTAATCCACTTAAAGCCCCGCTAATAATTGGATAGTATTCATTCATAATAAAATCCTCTTTGTTGAAGTGATAAATTAGAAGTTTGGTCGCTGATAATCTTACCACCAAGCAGAGAGGATTTCATTATGGAAATAACATTGACACCGCCGCCCTTTCGGGTTAGGATAACCGCACTTTCAACAGAAAGTCGGGATTGGTCGCACGTTATGCGACCTTTTTTGTTTCAGCAAACAACTGAATACCTTGAGTAACAATCTGTGTTTTAGATAGCCCAGTTTGCTCGGAAAGCTCAGTAAGCAAAGCAATAATATCTTCGTGAAGTTTAAAAGAGGCTAGCCGAACATTGCGTTTTTTATCGCTTTTAGCATTGATTTCAGCTCTTGTCATTGCCATAGATTGCCCCTTGCATTTGAATTGGAAATTGATTATAGTATTTGGAGACCGCAGGGGAGCGGTAACTCCCCTTTGGTTAATCCCTAGTAAGCTGGCAGGCTTACTAATACAAGGATTAAGATAATGATGATTTTAGCTAAGGTAGTCATCATATCTACTCCGTTTTGAAGACCCTGAACTGAACAAGTCAGGGTTTTCTTGTATCTAAAGCACCTTGCCTTAGATGTGTCAATTGTAATATGTACTACATATAAAGACAAGTTGTTTTTTGTAGGATATATTACATTTTTCATTTGACAACCCGAACCAACCGCCCTATAATTCAGCCACTTTCAACAGAAAGTCGGGATTAGCCTCCTGAATTGTACAGAGCGGTTAGAATGATAGGTCGCTCAAAGCGGCTTTTTTTATAGCCGAAACTAGCCAAATTAAAGGCACTACCAAATTGGTAGTCCCCCTTAAAACTAGGTGCTTGCAATTTGCAAGTCCCCTATGTTGTCAATGATGGGCTAGATTGGAGATCTTCGGATCGCCGTTTTCTCTGTACAACGGTAAGGCTAATCCAATCTAGTTCATCACCAGTTTAGCCTCTGAGTGATGAGTTTTATAAACTTGTACAGAGATTTTAAATTATGACAACTTTAACTTTCCAAAACACTACTCTTTCGGTTATCGATCAACACAATCAAAAATGGCTTCCTGCTTTAGAAGTTGGCAGAGCTTTAGGTTATTCAAATCCATCTGTCAGCATTTCACAATTATACGATCGCAATAAAGATGAGTTTACCTCATCAATGACCGCAATCATTGATATGGACACTGCAAGCGGCATTCAAAAAGTCAGAATTTTTAGCTTGCGTGGTTGTTGGCTCTTAGGTATGCGTAGCCACACCAAAGTCGCTAAAGATTTTCGCAAATGGGTGCTTGATATTTTGGATAAAGAAGTTTCGCAAAATCCCCAGCCGAACCTACCGCTTGTTGAGCCACCGAAAATGTTCAAACGAGAGCTGACCGAAAAAGAAATGCAGGATTTATGTTGGGCGTGGTACGCACTACGCAACTACATCGAACTCACCGATACCTTGCAAAAACAGTTCGGCGGATTCGGCGGTGATTATGCCTACGCAATCCGACAACTCAACGAACGTTACCGCAATCTCCCACAAGAGATTTTGCCCGTATTGCAACGTATCACCGCAGAATTTAAGCCCGATAATATTCACGGCAACGGCTGGGAACGTATTCTCCATAGCGTACAACACCCGAATACCCTGTTTAGAGTAGGCAGACTTATCCACCTATTCTAACCCCTAACCCCCAATCCCCTGACTGCTATTTCCTACGAAATCCGGCAGGGGATTGTTGCACCCAAAATTCACCTAACCGACCAAAAAAGGAACATAAAATGACACAAACTAAAAAATATGAACTGCTAAAAGACGACACAAAAGAGTATCTCGGCAGAACACTTTACCGTATTAAAGCCTTAGCTAGCTTTGGTGTGGTTACTGCTGGAACACTAGGTGGATATATAGAGAGTGAGAAAAATCTAGATCAGTCAGGCAATGCGTGGGTATACGGCAATGCGAGAGTGTTCGGTAATGCGAGAGTGTCCGGCGATGCGAAAATACACCGCAATGCGTGGGTGTACGGCAATGCGGAAGTGTTCGGTAATGCGAGAGTG